>CAIWMA010000001.1 GCA_903913645.1 uncultured Bacteroidales bacterium
ATCAATTACCCGGAACTCGCCAAGGAAATTATTTATGCTACAGCCGAATCAACTCATTTGCCAGTAAGTGTAAAAACGCGTATCGGCTTTAGCCGAATTGTTACCGAAGAATGGATCAGCCATTTGCTCGAAACAAAACCGAAAGCTATTACCGTTCATGGTCGGACCCGGAAAATGATGTCGAACGGGCCTGCTCTCTGGAACGAAATTGGAAAAGCCGTTAACCTGAGAAATCAGCTTGGCAGCGAAACACTGATTATTGGAAATGGGGAGGTTTTCAGCTATTCTGATGCACTGAATCGCATTGAGCAATATGGTGTGGATGGTGTAATGGTTGGAACCGGTGTTTTTAAAAATCCCTGGATGTTTAATACTATGCCAGTGGAAATAACAATTTCGCACCGTATTGAGTTGATGCAAAAACACGTTTCACTTTATCAGAATACCTGGGGAAACGGCAAAGACTATAATGTTTTGAAACGATTTTTTAAAATATATCTAAGTGGGTTTGCTAACGCTGCCCATTGGCGCGATGCATTTATGCGGGCTAATGGCTACGATGAAGCATTAAAACTGCTGGTGGAAATGCAGAAACAAGACCAGGTTTTGGAGGTTTTATAATTATTATTTTCAGGTTTTTGGAAAATACGCTGAAAATTGATTGAGGAAAACAGGAATCAAATTCAAACTATACCGCTTCTACTTAAACGCAGTTAAAAAGAGTAGATTCAGGCAAAATACATATCTTGATTTTCGCGATATATTGTTGTAACTTTGGGTGACAAACCATCAAAATCTATTTGTCATGAAACCCGGGATGTACCTGAAGATTTTAATCACCTTCTGCGTTTTGGCATTTTTAAATAATATCTCTTGCCTGCCGGAAGATCCAGCCGACGAATGTACGCAAAACAGAAATGTTGTTTCAAAAAGCGGTGAGTTGCTTGTGAATGGAGGCGCCTACTGGCAAATTACGGTTGCTGAACAAACCGGATCAGTACTTGTAGCGGATAAAAATTGTCATGCAAAGATGCAACTGGAATTCTGGTTCAAGAATAAAGAACTTGCCAAAACCAATGTGAAACCACCTCTTTTAATAGTCTTTTTCGGAGGTGGCGGTTTTTTTGACCCGGGATCAGTTTCTGTATATTCAAAACAGATCAGCGACGGCTCCTATTTATGGACAGCATATTGCGACCAGGCAGCTAAAAATGCCTCTGAAAATCCCACCGATTTTGGTATAAGTGTCGGCTGGGATCCAAACCAGTTACTAAGTCTGGAAGATGTGAAACTAGACGGATTAATAGACTACAAAACTTATAAGAAACCGTGATATTCTGAATCCATCAAGTGAATCATTAAATACAAAGGAAGATTTCCGGTTAAAAACACAGGAACTTTGCATGGATACAGGTTCCTTATATACTATTTGCGATTAAATTATTTCATACCCATCCTGGCACTTATACTATTATTAACAATCTTTTTTCTAAGTTTAGTACCTTTGCGCCCGTTGTTATCCTTCCGTGACAAAGTATCTAATAATATAAAATTATGTTCCCAACCGTAAATCCTACAACCACAGCAGCCTGGAAAGAACTCGAATTGTATTTCAAAACCTTTAATGGCAAGCAGATGAAAGATCTGTTTGATAATGATCCAAAGCGTTTTGAGAAATACTCAGTGAAATTCGAAGATATCCTGGTCGATTTTTCGAAAAATATTGTTGACGATCGCGTTTTTTCACTTTTCATGCAACTAGCCCGCGAATGTGGACTTAAAGATGCTATAACAAGCCAGTTTACAGGCGAACGTATCAATAAAACTGAAAACAGGCCAGTACTTCATACTGCTCTGCGCAACCGCAGCATTAGACCTGTGTTTGTCGACGGAAAGGACGTTATGCCCGATGTACATGGTGTGCTGGAGCAGATGAAAATGTTTTCCGAAAGCATTCATTCCGGTTCGTGGAAAGGCTATTCTGGAAAACCTATTTCAGATATTGTGAACATTGGCATTGGTGGTTCCGACCTGGGCCCGCTTATGGTTACTGAAGCACTGAAGCATTATCAGCATGAAAACATCAAACTGCACTTTGTTTCCAATGTTGACGGTACACATATTGCCGAAACACTTAAGCACTTGCATCCGGAAACAACTCTTTTCGTCGTTGCATCCAAAACATTTACCACCCAGGAAACAATGACCAATGCCGAATCGGCCCGTGATTGGTTTCTTGCCAAAGCAGGCGATCCTGAATTTGTAAAAAATCATTTCGTCGCTTTATCAACCAATACCAAAGAAGTTGCCGCATTTGGCATCGACACCCGGAATATGTTTGGTTTCTGGGATTGGGTTGGAGGCCGTTATTCGCTGTGGTCAGCTATTGGGCTTTCTATTGCATGTGCCATTGGTATGGATAATTTTGTCGAACTGCTCGAAGGTGCTTATGCTATGGATCAGCATTTTGAAAACACTGAATTTGAAAAGAACATCCCAGTAATCCTTGCGTCAATTGGAATTTGGTACAATAATTTTTACGGCGCCGAAACAGAAGCCATTCTGCCTTATGATCAGTATATGCACCGTTTTGCAGCTTATTTTCAGCAAGGGAATATGGAAAGTAACGGCAAATCCGTCGACCGCAACGGCCAAAAAGTTACTTACCAAACCGGTCCAATCCTTTGGGGCGAACCAGGCACAAACGGCCAACATGCTTTTTACCAGCTGATTCACCAGGGCACCAAAATGATTCCATGCGACTTTATGGCACCGGCTATCAGCCACAATCCACTTGGTGACCATCATCCGAAACTTCTGGCTAATTTCTTCGCCCAAACCGGGGCACTGATGCTTGGTAAAACCGCTGAAAAAGTAGAAGCTGAGCTGAAAGCTGCCGGCAAAAGCCAGATCGAAATCGACGAACTGCTTCCATTTATGGTATTTGAAGGAAATATTCCAACCAATTCCTTCCTTTTCAAAAAACTTACTCCCCGCACGTTAGGCTCGCTGATCGCCATGTATGAGCAGAAAATATTTGTCCAGGGTGTAATCTGGAATATTTTCAGTTTCGATCAGTGGGGTGTTCAACTAGGAAAACAACTCGCCAACCTGATTCTACCTGAACTGGAAAGTGATGCGGAAGTTAAAAGCCTTGATGCTTCAACTAACGGATTGATTAACGAATATAAAAAGATGAGATAACTTTCTGATAACAGATCTTGAAAGAGCCCTGTGAAAATTTCACGGGGCTTTTTTATACTATTCCGCATCTACAACACATCTGAACCCAACTGTTCCGCACCTTTCGAATCCCTGCGAAATGCGCAGCAGTTTTTGTGTGTACGTTAGTTCCCGCGGACCGCCTTCCACATACCACCAGCTTGAAACCGGCAGGAAATAACTTCCGCCCTTCACAACCAGGAAGTAATTCGTTCCGTTATCATATTCATCATCAGTCAACTGCCAGACACAACCTACCAGATCGTAAAGTCCATAAGGGTTTACGCCCTTTTTGTATTTCCCGACAGGATACAATTCGCCATTCCCTGTATTGCAATATGCAGAATCAACCTGTAATTTTGAAAAGGTAAGCGTGTTGGTAATTACCTCCTCTTTCCTCTCAACTTTCACTTTATTGCCCCATGGCCAATCAAAAAGCTTTTCGGTTTGCCCAGCATATTGCCATTCAGTTTCAGTTGGCAATCGCTTACCAGCCCATGAAGCATATGCTTTTGCATCCTCGTACGAAATCCAGATTACAGGGAAATTTCCCTGGTTGGCCGGAAATTCTCCTTTCATCCAATGCTTCAGGAAATTGGCGGTATCAATTGGCTTATAACTCGTAGCTTTCAAAAATGCCTGAAACTGTATATTCGTAACCGGGAACTTATCCATATAAAAGGAATGCAGGGCTAATTTTTCCTTTTCGTTCACCACTGGATTCGGAATAAAATTATCGCCGAATGTGCTTTTCTGATAAAAAACGCCGGAAGGAATTTTAACCATTTCCTTTGGGATTTTAACCGGAATTGCAGTCCGGGCAACAGTGCTTATAAGCCTTGGCGTTGCAAATGGAATTTCAAATGAAGTTTCGTCAATAAGCTCTTCTTTATTAAAAAGCTGGACTACAAACTTGCCTTCGTAACGACCAAAGTCATTGTATAATTTAATAGTACTTAGCGAAACAGGATATTCCTTACAAAATTTTTCATAAGTCGGATCACCTTTCCATATTTTGATTTTAGTACCTGCTGATGCAGAAACAGAAAGTGAATCTCCTTTTAAAGCCAGTTGAATCCTTTCAGGAAAGAAGCCAACTGCCCCGACAGAACCTTCGTTATTGGTTCCCAGCCAGCGCTTCGAGAAGCCGTCGATGTCAATGCTAATAAAATATTTGTTCTCAACGGTATCAATCCTCGCCGGAACATGGTTCCATAAATCGACATAATGCCAGCCTGGTTTCTGATCCGCCTCGAATAATGGGGAATTAAGGCCTTCCGGAACAAGGCTGAAAATTGTATAAACTGTTTTGTACTCCAATGGCCATTTGTTTAGATAGACTTTATCGGATTTTGTTGGAATTAAGGGAGTTAATCCTGAAGAAATGAAATTATCCGTATTCTCACGCAAAATCATAATAGTCCGGCCAAAGAAGCGGTATTCGTCATCCATCCAATCCGGACGGCCG
>CAIWMA010000002.1 GCA_903913645.1 uncultured Bacteroidales bacterium
AAAAGGAAAGTGAGAGTAAAATAGAAGGATTTTCAGGGAAATTTGTCAATGCATCATCATAGGGCAATACGGAAATGCACGACCTTGTATTGCTGCAAGCGTAAAAATAGTACTAAAATAAAAAAATCCCCTTTTAAAAACAAAAGTATTAGAGCCGGCTGAACCTGACACGAAATATTATTGAGCAGAAAATTTCCAGACAGTTGTGGAATTATATTCTTCGCCGGGACGAAGAATTACATTAGGGAATTCAGGATGATTCATCGAATCAGGATAGTGTTGTGTTTCGAGGCAGAAAGCGGTATGGTTCCTATGTGGTTTGCCGCATTTCCCAATAAGATTTTCTCCATCAAACCAATTTGCAGTATATAGTTGAATTCCAGGTTCTGTGGTAAAAACTTCCAAAATTCTTCCTGATTCAGGATCATGCACTTTGGCAGCCAGAGTCAGATCACCCGCCTGATTTCTTAATACAAAATTATTGTCATACCCATTTGCAAGTTGGTTAATTCGTTCGCCGATCTCGTGTGGGTCTCTAAAATCAAAAGGAGAGCCTGCAACAGGTGCAAATTCCCCGGTAGGTATGCTGTTTGTATCAGTACCAGTTATTTCATCTGAACAAATCATGAGTTTATGCGTATAAATTTCACCAGAGCCTTCTCCACCCAGGTTGAAATATCCATGGTTTGTAAGATTGACCGGAGTAGCTTTGTCAGTTTCAGCAATGAACTTTATACTTATTTCATCTTTATTATTGAGTGTATAGATGGCTTGTATTTTAAGGTTTCCGGGGAAGCCTTCTTCACCATCAACACTCAGGTATTCGAGTTTAATGCCAACTTCTTCATTTCGTTCAAATATCGATGTATTCCATATTTTTTGATGAAACCCATGAAAACCTCCATGCAACTGAAATGTGCCGTTGTTAGCGGAAACATTATATCTGATTCCATCGATATTAAAAGCAGCTCCTCCAATGCGGTTGCAGGTTCGCCCAACTATACAATTAAAATAAGCCGGATTTTTAATCCAGCTCTCCCAGGTTGATAAACCAAGGACTACATCAGCAAATGAACCATTTTTATCCGGAATTAATAAGGATATAATTGTGCCTCCATAATTAGTGACCTTCATTACAACTCCATTATTATTCTCAAGGTTGAATAATATTGCTTCTTCATTGTCAGGTGTTAAACCAAAATGTTCGCTTGATGCTTTCATGATTCTAAATATAAAGTGTTTGTTATCAAATAATTAAAAAAGAGATAAAGGCACCGATTGCAAAAATCCTTGGCTCTTTTTTATTCGGCAAATATATTATATTTGTATAATTAAGTGGGTTTTTAATCTGCCTGTTTTGTGAAAGTATTGTTTTAAAAATAAAATAGAACTAATTCGAATGAAAATTCCAGCTTATTTTTTTAGAAAATCCATCTTCATCATTATTGTAAGTTTTCTTTCAATAAGTAGTGTTTCCGGTCAATCGAACCTGCGATTTGACGAATTACCATTTATGAATCCCGGATTGCAAATACAGGAAAGGGTGGACGATTTGGTTTCCCGTCTTACGCTCGACGAGAAAATATTGCAGATGCAACATACTGCGCCTGCCATCGACCGGCTAGGGATTCCGCAGTATAACTGGTGGAACGAATGCCTGCATGGAGTTGCCCGAAATGGTACAGCAACTGTTTTTCCCCAAGCAATCGGCATGGCTGCAACATTTAATCCTGATTTGATAAAACAGGAATCCGATGTAATTTCTACCGAGGCCCGGGCAAAATACTATGAAGCCATAAGTAAAAATAGCCATGAGATATACCAGGGACTTACATTCTGGTCGCCTAACATCAATATTTTCCGCGATCCACGTTGGGGACGAGGACAGGAAACTTACGGCGAAGATCCATTTTTGACTTCACAGATTGGTAAAGCATTTGTGCAGGGATTACAGGGAAACGATCCGGGTTATTTTAAAGTAATAGCAACAGCCAAACATTTTGCCGTTCATAGCGGGCCCGAATCGCAGCGGCATAAATTTGATGCGTGGCCATCAGAAAGAGATTTATACGAAACCTACCTGCCAGCTTTTGAAGTACTTGTTAAAGAAGCAAAAGTTTATTCTGTAATGGCTTGTTATAACAGGGTTTATGGGACACCAAGTTCAGCAAATACGTTTTTATTGAAGGAAACTCTCAGGGGAAAGTGGGGATTTAAAGGTTATGTAGTATCGGATTGCTGGGCAATTTCTGATATTTATAGTTTTCATAATTTTGTTCCTACAGCCGAAAAAGCAGTTGCACTTACTTTAAAAGCGGGTACAGATCTTTCGTGCGGGCCTGAATATGGCAGCCTGGCCAAAGCAATTGAACTCGGATATATAACTGAAAATGAGCTGAATATTTCTATAAAAAGATTGTTCGAAGCCCGGTTTCGCCTCGGATTGTTCGATCCTCCGTCAAAAGTTGTTTATGCTTCAATTTCTAAATCAGAATATGATACAGAAGAGCACCGCAAACTCGCGTGCGAAGTTTCACGACAAAGTATAGTTCTGCTTAAAAATGAAAATAGTTTCCTGCCTTTAAATAAAAAAGTTAAATCACTTGCAATAATAGGCCCGTATGCAAATGATACATCTGTGTTGCTTGGAAATTATAATGGAATCCCTTCTCATCCGGTTACTTTGTTACAAGGAATACGGAATAAGTCTGGTAAAGGCACCAAAATACTTTATAGCCAGGGAGTAGACAGGCCTGAAATACAGGTGCTTCGGCCAGGAAACGAAAATCTTGCTTCTGATCCTTCATTTCTTGAAGCCATTTCAATAAGCAGGAAATCAGATGTTATTGTTTTCGTTGGCGGTATTTCACCAAACCTGGAAGGGGAGGAGATGGATGTTAAAGTATCTGGTTTTTCGGCAGGCGACCGCACAACACTTGAACTCCCTGAAAATCAGCAAAAATTGCTCGAACAGTTAAAATTGAGCGGGAAACCGATTATCCTTGTGCTGAACAATGGAAGTGCACTAGCCGTAAACTGGGCTAAAGAAAATGCAACAGCCATCGTCGACGCATGGTATCCGGGCGAAGAAGGCGGGAATGCAGTTGCTGATGTGTTATTTGGTAATTATAATCCTGCCGGGCGTTTACCGGTTACTTTTTATAAATCCGTGAACGATTTACCTGCTTTTGAGGATTATTCGATGAACGGGCGAACCTATAAATATTTTAAAGGAGTTCCGCTTTATGCTTTTGGATATGGTTTGAGTTATACCTCATTTAAGTATGAAAATGCAGAACTTAAATCAACATTATTAACCGAATCAGATACCGTAGTTTTATCAGTTAAATTGAGTAATACTGGGACATATGAAGGTGATGAAGTAATTCAGGTATATGTGAAGCAACCTTTGGATTATAAGGATCAACCAATCAAATCGCTTGTAGCTTTTGAGCGGGTTCATTTCCTGAAAGGTGAAACGAAAGAAGTTGTGATTTCTATTCCTTTACAGCGTTTCCGTCATTTCGATAAGGGATTCAATGATTATTCAGTTGCAAAAGGAAAATATGAGTTGGGTATCGGAGCAGCATCGGATGATATCAGGTTGAAAACCTATGTCGAAATCAAATAGAATATTTTCGTAAATCAGAATGAATATTCTGGGAAGCCAACTCCGTTTTAACTACTTTACCTAAGTAGTTGTTTCACCTTTCTTCAAGATGAAAGTTTGATGCATTTTGCAGTTTATAAATAACTACGGATTTATTTGTTTTGTAAAAAATGCAGAACAAATAATGTCTGGATTAGCCTGATCTATAAATTAGGAATTTCTGCACTGACAGGTTATTCACCAATGTGACTTAATCCAGAACGTTAATAGTTATTTCCCTAAAGGACCAGCGCACAAACAAAAACGCCACCAAGAATAATCTGGTGGCGTTCTTAATTATATAAAACTTCTTATTAACCCTGAAGTTTAAAGTAGATAGGCATATTGAACAAAACGCGAACTTGTTTTCCGTTTTGTTTCCCAGGATGCCACTGTGGCATCATTTTAACAACCCTGAGTGCTTCTTCATCACAACCGCCACCGATACCGCGAAGTACTTTCACATCGGTAACATTACCTTTTGAATCAACAACAAACGACACATAAACAGTACCTTGTATCCCATTTTCGGTAGCTTGCTGAGGATAAACGATATTTGTCGCAAGAAATTTATTGCGTTCAGCTTCTCCACCGGGGAAGGAAGGCATTTCTTCAACAATTGTGAATACTGGTTTTGTTTCTTCAACCTCAATTACTTCCTCTTTTGTTACAACTTCAGCAACTTCTTCGGTAACTGAAACAGCTTCATTAGTGGTTTTCCCCAAATCATCCTGGTTAAAGATGTCAGCATCTTCAACCACTTCTTCTGTAGTAACTACTGGTGCAACAAATTTAACTTTTTGTTGAAGTTCTGCTGGAGGAGGAGGTGGTGGAGGAGGAGGAGGAGGAGCATCTTCTTTAGGCTTATCCATATCAAGAAATTCAGCACTTGCTGCTTTCTCGATGTAACCAAGCCTTTTCTGCGCATAATAACTGGATGCCAGTGGGTAAGCTAAACCTGCAAGTAAAATGATTACTGCAAATATGACTGCCCTGGTCATGTGCTTATTATACAATTTACGCAAAATGTACGCTCCATAAGTTTTATTCCTGCGCTCAAAGACGATTTCGTCCATTGGAGCGGCATAAACTTTTTGCTTTGTCATTTTAGTATTTTGCTTTAAATGTGAACAACAACTTTTGTCAACTTCTTTTGATTTATTTAGCAGCTGGTACAGAGACCGCTGTTCCATTAATCATTTGTTTTTCTATATCATTGATATCGACTACTGCATAATTAGCAACTGTACAGATAGCCATCTCATCGATAATGTCAACTAAGTTTTTGTATTTTGCCTTTTCATCGGCCTTTATCAGGATGATCGGAGCCTTGGGATCAGCAGATTTTTTCAACTCTTTAACTTTTCGGGTTAAAGTGGAATCTGCCATTACTTCGTCTCCCCTTATTACCTTATCCCTCAATTCTTTCACAGCTTTAAAAACCAGTATATTCCTTTGTAATAGCATTTTACGTATTCCATCTTTGCTATAACTGGATGAAATTAACTGGGGAAGTGGTTTCTTAGGATCTGCAAGACCAAAGTAATAGTAAATTTTATCATTACCTGAAACGAGAATATTGATAGTCCTATCAGCTTGAACGAGAGGTTTATCTTTTATCGAATTATCGTCCTTTTCA
>CAIWMA010000003.1 GCA_903913645.1 uncultured Bacteroidales bacterium
CATCAATGATGTATTGTTTCGTTTTATATATGACCAAAAAATAGATAAGTAATAGAAAAAACAGTGAAAAAATATAAATAATTTTAAAATATTTTTTATATGTCTAATTATCAGATATTTAAAAATGCATATTTTTTTGTTATTTACAATAATTATGATTAAGGCGATTAAGTGGATAAACGATACGATGTGGAGTCTCCACTCCCGCTTTTCCGGCTATTTTCTATCTTTTTCCAGGCTCATTTCATTTGGTTGACGTCGTCGTGCATTTCGGTGACGTCGTCGTGCATTTCGGTGACGTCGTCGTGCATTTCGTTGACGTCGTCGTTCATTTCGGTGTCGTCGTCGTTCATTTCGGTGACGTCGTGGTTCATTTCGGTGTCGTCGTGGTTCATTTCGGTGATGTCGTCGTTCATTTCGGCGAGGTCGTCGTTCATTTCGTTAACGTCGTTGTTCATTTCGTTGACATCGTTGTTCATTTCGTAGACGTCGTCGTTCAATTCGTTGACGACATCGTGCATTTCGTTGACGTCGTTGTAAATTTCGTTGACGTCGTCGTGCATTTCGGTGACGTCGTCGGTCATTTCGGTGACGTCGTCGTGCATTTCGGTGACGTCGTCGTGCATTTCGATGACGTCGTCGTGCATTTCGGTGACGTCGTCGGTCATTTCGGTGACGTCGTCGTTCACTTCATTGACGCCGTCGTGCATATCGTTAACGACATCGGAAATTTCAAGCTTATCAAATGCAATCTCGCACCCATCAAAGTACATTGATTCGTGAGAGCGGCAATTTCTTTCGTATCAGCGGCAATTTCTTACTTTTTGGCAGTATATTATTTTGATGTGCTGGGCTATATTACCTCCTGAAGAGAAATTTCTATTTTGATTTTGATTTTGTTCTTTTGTCATGACACAAAAGAACCAAAAAGTCTAGGCTTAATATAAATTTTACACATCTGTATGCCTCGGTAAAGGCTCGCAAAACAAGGCTTGAAAATTAAGTAACAACATCCTGAAAGCACGTGAAGCTGGTGTTTTGCTACGCACATGCCCTCGTCTTTTACCTTCGTCTACAGCTGTTGTAAAATTTCTATTAGGCCGGTCCCTACACCCTGAAAATTGAGCTCATGAGCCAAACCGTTATTCCTCAATGTCGCCCTTAGAGTAAATTTTCTTAGAAGGGACCGGCATTAGAAAAATATGATAGTGTTTCTTGCCGGAGGTATGTGCGAATGGCATGTGCGTAGCAATACACAGCAACGACAAATGCTTTGATTTGCACTAATCTTTCATGCCTTGTATTGCGAGAAGATACCTCTGGCTTAGAAACGCATCCTATTTTTATAAAGACTTGATTTTTTGTTACTTTTTGATCAAGCAAAAAGTAAGAGAAAAAAAAATATATCCAATCCGATATTACCAAAAACAATAAAATTTCTTTAAAATCTCATACATCACAATTTGTTTCCAGCACATCAAAATAAAATGTAACCTACTTTTTAGGGGGAATTTCTTTGCTAATAATTTAATTTTAAATCGGTTGCTTTATACCGTTATCAAAATACTGTTTAACTCCTTTTAATTTTAAGTCCATAAAAAAAGCCCCAAACCGGGGCTTTTCATGTTTTATTGTTGCTCGCGTGCAACGTTTCTGAGAATTTTCGCTTTGGCTTCGAGCGAAGCAAGTTCCTCTTTGGCGTGGGCGATTTTAGCTTCAAATTCAGCTTTTAATAAGTTGGCTTGTTTCGAACGGGCAAAGAACCCGATATTATTTTCCCAAAGCAGAATTTCTTCTTTCAGACTATCGATCTTAAATTGAAGCCCGTTGCGCTCGCGGTTGATAATACGGCCTGCGTCAGGCTGATCCTTTGTATTCTCGAATCGTGAACGATAACTCATCTGGCTGGCTTCCTGCGAATCCACCTTCAGTTTATCGTAAATCTTGTTTACAGCAGCTTTAAATTCAGCCTGGATGCGATCCTTTTCTTTAATCGGAACATGGCCCGTATCCATCCACTGGCGCTGTAATTCCTTGACCTTAGAAAGGCTTTCCTGGCGGTTGTCGCTATACTCAAAAGCATTCAGTTGACTGATGATATCGAGTTTAATCTGAAGGTTTCCACCTTCGCTTGCCTGTAGGCCTTTGAAATATTCATTCTTGGTATTGAAGAACTCATCGCATGCAATACGGAAGCGTTTCCAGATTTTCTCGCTGTGTTTACGCGGAACCGGTCCAATCTTTTTCCATTCTTCCTGTAACTTGATCAGTTCGCGGGAAGAATTTTTCCAATCGGTGCTCAGTTTGTGCGATTCAGCCTGGAGGCAGAGTTCCACTTTCAGGTTATAGTTATTGAGCTGCTGATCTTTCAGCTTGCCAAAATATTCTTTCTTATTCGAAAAATAAAGATCAAGCTGAGCTTTGAAGCGGTTCCAGATTTCATTGTTTACTTTTTGAGGAGCCTGTCCAACAGATTTCCACATTTTCAGCAATTCGTTTACCTGGTGTGTGCTGTCCTGCCATTGCTTGATGGAGTTAAACTCGGTAGCAACCAGTTGTTCAGCTTTTTCGCAAAGCAAAACTTTAGCAGCGTGATTGGCTTCAAGATCGCCCTGAATTTGTTTGTAAAACTCGTGGCGGCGATCGTTAATTTTTTCGGTTGCTGTTTTAAAACGATCCCAAACTTCTTCGCGTTTATCCTGGGCAACAGGGCCAACTTCTTTCCACTCTTCGTGAAGTTCCTGCAAGCGTTTAAAAGATTGCGTGATAGAAGGCTCGAGTACTAATTCCTCAGCTTTTTCGCACAGTTCAATTTTACGTTCCAGGTTTTTACGTAGATCAAGGTCTTTGAGTTCCTTGTTGATTTTTACCTTATCGAAAAACTTCTCGATCAGGAAATGATAATTCTGCCACAAGCCCTGGGCTTCGGTTTTGGGAACCATCCCAATACCCTTCCAGGTATCCTGTAAAGCTTTGAATTCGTCGTATGTCTTTTTTAAAGTTTCCTCGGAGTTGATCAATACTTTCAGCTCGTCAAGGATCTTCTTTTTTGCATCCAGGTTTTGAACCTTTATCTTTTCCTGATCCTCGGTAAAACGGAATTTGTTGTGTTTATAAATGCCAAAAGCAGCTTTGAAGCGTTCCTCCAGCGGATCAACAACTTCAAAATTTTCGGCTTCTTCGCTGGCGGCCGCATTCTGATAAAGTTCCTGGCGTTCCTTGTTGGCAAGAGCAAGGTAAGCTACCTTTATCTGGGCAACTTTCGATTTTATTATATTAACATCCTCATTCTGCACAGTTTCTTCAAGCAGGGCTACCAGTTGTTCACGGTCCATGTGGCCGTAGTCAATGTCAACCAATTCTGCAGCAGCTACTTCTGCTTCAATCACTTCATCTATAGCTTCATCCGTGGTTTCGTCGGTAGCAAGTTCCGGCGTTACTTCCAATTCAGAAACTTCAATTGCTTCAGCTGCAATTTCAGCAGTTACAACCACTTCGGGTTCAGCAACTTCTTGCTGGTCTGTTACAATAACTGGCTCAACAATAACTTCCTGTTCTGCAACCACTTCTGTTTCTGAAATTGTTTCAGCTACAGCAGCCACTTCAGGTTCAGCTATAACTTCTGGTTCTGAATCTAATTCAGGTTCTGATAAAGCTACTGTTTCAGCAACTTCTTCGGTTTGTACCGGTTCTTCGATAACAGTTGTTACCAATTCGGCAGCTACTTCGGCTTCGGTTACTTCTGCAGGAACTTCAATTTCGGTTTCTGCTACAGCATTTTCGATAGGTGATGATGATTCTTCAACTGTGTTTACAGCGTTTTCCTGCTGTGAATTCTCCTCCTGGTTAAGTGACTGCACTTCCTCAGGATTTTGATCGGGATGTTTGGTGGATTCCATCTGTTAATGAGTTAGTAATTAAACTATTGATCAGGGTTAAATGATACCCGCCGTTTAACTTAAACAGCGGTAGGTATGTGCGTTTTTCTTTCGAAAAAGGTCAGTAAATGAGAATTCCCTTTGAATTAAAGGGAGTGCAAATTTAACAACATTTCGTTATGTAGGTTGTTAAATTATAAATAGATTCACGAAAACCGTATATCACTGCCTATTGAAGAGAAATAGCGGTAGTGCTTTTAAAATGCCGGGCGGTTAAAAATAATGTACCCTATATTTAAATAAAACGAGACGGGAGTTCCGTCATCGTAATAATTCAATGATGCACTTAGCGGACCTATTGGTGTGTTATAGACAAAACTCCCTGAGAGGACATAATGCAATGATGGGAAGAGAACACTTTGAACAGCCTGCTGCATTGAATTGCTGCTTAATTCGTAAACAGGAGCCATTAAAAAACCATCAACGCGGAAATCCATATTTTTAGTTACAGTAATTACATTCCTCATGCCAAGTGAGGCGAAACCCTCAGGACGATAAATTGGCTGGTACATGGTTAACATTTCATAAACCGGGGCACAAACAGGCATGTAGATGGTCGTGGATGTAAAATTCCTCATGTAATCCATGTTATTTACCTGAAATTCAAAGTTTATTCCTGGTTTATAGATTTTCCCTTCCCGAAAATATTTATCGTATGCGAACTTGAGAATAAAGTAATTATGATGATTTGAGTAATTACCTTGTAATACGGATGTTGTTCCAGGGGTATGTTTCTCAAGGCCGGTTACAAACTGCAGGGAGCTGAATAACCGAAATCCTTTGTTTGAATATTGCTTGCGGTTCAAAGTATTATATTCAACATCGATATATGGGCTGAAGAAACTGAATTTGGTCCTGTCCTCCACATCTTCCTTAATAGCCGTATTGGTTTGAAAATAATCAGCCCGGTTCAGTCCCCAGGTGAAACCAGTCTCAAGTTTCCCCCTATAAGTTAAAGGGAAACCAGCATCTGCCCTGAAATAGGTATTATTTTCATACAAAAACGATGGAGACGCATCACTAAAAAAGAATGATTTGGTACGGTAGTAATTAAATTGATTAAATGTGTATTCCGCTTCCAGGTATTTGGGTTTTCTGCCTGGCAGTTCAATTCTGCCTCCTGCTAATGCCGAATTATAAAAACGCCCGAATGTACCGTTAACTTTAGCTGATGCGGCTACTTTCCGCCACAGGCTGTATTCAAGTTGCAAAAAGATTTCGTTCGTACCACTCGATGATAAACTCCCGCCGAAATCAGCTTCCAAACCTTTTTCGTACTGTGCATCCATTATAAATTTGTATCGTTGCGCAATTGTATCGTAATACAATGACGGGTACACTGATTTTAACCGATTTTCACCGACAACCTTAAAATATCCGGATTTAACCTGGTCGAGACTGACATCCTGAGCAAAATAAGTATTTGATTTTCGTCCTTTCACCTGCCCCATTATAGCATTAGCAACATACAATGCCTGGCCTTGCTGAATGCCTCTAACTTCAATGCTGTTTATTTTAAACCCGGGTTTGCGGTCGTTAAAGTGCTTCCTGATACTGTCGTGCATGGCCTGCGAAACTGTATCGAGTACAAACTGCCGGATTTTAGGAATCAGCCTCAGCGTTGAAACATAACCGCTATCAATAAAAGCTGCTGTATTCGAAAAATCGGTAAGACCTATTGTTTTCAGTTCCGGTTGTATGAGCACACTCGCATCACAATACATATTAAACTTGGTTTCGCCCATCAGCATACTTTTTAGCTGCGAAACCACATCATCATCTTTAGGAGGAGGATAATTCCCCGCCGCTTTACTTCCAATAATAATGTCGGGAAAGAAATCTTCCATCACCACGTCGGAGGGGAAATTATTATACATACCTCCATCGAAAAGCAAAATCCCATCGATGCGGATAGGTTTAAAATAGAAAGGAAAAGTCATCGATGCCCTGATAGCAGAACCAACATCGCCATGGTTCAGAATAAAGGGTTTAGCATTTCTCACATCGGCTGCAACACACCGGAACGGAATCATAAGCTTATTGAAATCGTATCCCGCAACAGCCGAAGCTTGTGAGAACATTTCAAGAAAGGCAAAATCCATCCGCAATGGCGACACAATATTAGTAGGCAACTGGGTTTGCAGAACAGAATCAATTTTAAACTTAAAACTGAGCCATGACGGATCAGGCTGGCCCTGCCTGAAGAAATAAGTGTATTTAGGATCGAGCTTCCCGGAAATCCATTTTGAAAACTCTTCGGAGTTGATGATTTGTTGCATTTGGTCGGGGGAGTATCCTGACGCATATAAACCGCCAATTATGGCTCCCATCGATGTGCCGGCAATATAGTCGATTGGAATACCATTTTCTTCAAGCGCTCTCAAAACGCCAATATGTGAAACGCCTTTAGCACCTCCCCCACTTAACACAACTGCAACTTTCTGAGAAAAGACAGAAATAAAGCAAATCAGAAAAAGCAATATAAAGCTGCTCTTTTTCATACTTGAGAAGGATAATATAAAAAGTACAAATATAAGAAAATCCGGCGCAGGGGCCGGATTTAATATTCAGTCAAACGTATAAGTTGCCTGTTGTAAGGCAGATTACCTATACTTTCTCCAATGCCTGTTCAAGATCTGCAATCAGATCGGCTACATCCTCGATACCAACTGAGTAACGAACAAGTCCGTCTGTCATTCCTGCTTTTTCCTTACCTTCAGCCGATACTTTTGAATGCGTCATAGAAGCCGGGTGCTGAATTAATGTTTCGACGCCACCCAATGACACGGCGAGAATAGCCATTTGAACGCTGTTCATCAATATTCGCCCGGCTTCAAGTCCGCCTTTAAGTTCAAAACTTATCATGCTTCCAAATCCATCCATTTGTGTTTTTGCAAGTTCATGCTGTGGATGTGAAACGAGGCCGGGGTATTTTACCCACGCTACTTTGGGATGATTTTCGAGATATACCGCCAGATTCATGGCTGATTCCTGTGCCCTGTCAATACGGATACTTAAGGTTTTAACGCCCCGGATAACCAGGTATGCCTGGTGCGGATCCATATTAAATCCCTGGATAACCATCATTGCGCGTAATTTCTTATATAAGTCCTTATCTTTAGCAATAACAACACCTCCCACAATATCAGCATGCCCGTTAATGAATTTGGTAAGCGAATGCAACACAATATCAACGCCAAACTCAAGTGGGCGCTGCAGGTACGGACTGCAGAAAGTATTATCAACAGCTACCGGAATGCCGTGTTGGTGAGCCAACTCGCAACATGCTTTCAAATCGCTGATTTCCATGGTTGGATTCGAAGGTGTTTCGATATATAAGAGCTTTGTTTCAGGCCTGATAGCATTCCGGATTTCTTCGATGTTGGCAGTATTAACAAAGGAAGATTCTACTCCAAACTTTTTATAATAGGTTTCAAGTACTATACGTGAAGGGCCATACACAGCTGCAGAACTAACCACATGATCGCCTTTTGTCAGCATGGTGCCATACACCGTATTTACTGCACCCATGCCTGAACTTGTTGCAATTCCGCCATACCCATTTTCAAGTTCTGCCAGTAATGTTTCCAGGGCATGAATGGTAGGGTTCCCGATCCGGGTATAGATATAACCATCACTTTCGCCGGCAAAACAGGCGGCGCCGTGTTCGGCACTTTCGAATTTAAAAGTTGACGTCTGATAGATAGGTACAGTGGCGCTTCCGAGTGCATCATTAAATTCACCGCCATGGATGAGTTTTGAATTGAACCCCAGGTTTTTGTTTTTCATAAAAATCCAATTAAGTATATGAGTATTACTAATGTTATAGTTTATTTGTAAGAAGTATGAATCAATTCGTCCGTTTTATCAATCTCTTGACTCTATTCACCATACCGGATTTCAAGTATATGTATTTATTATTTCTCGAATTCTCAATTTCCCTATTTGCCCTTTTTTAGTATTGAACCAAGTCCGTCAAAAAGCGATTGTTGCCGGACATGTTTGAAAACACCTTCTTTAGCTGCCTTTACATCTTCGATGGTATAAAAAGCAGTAGGATGATATTCGTGAAGGGTATTTAAAAATATCGGTATATCTTTCCGCCGCATGATGGAGAACAGGATTTTAACTTTCCCTTTAGCTCCATCAGCATCCAGAATAGTAAGTCCGAAATCCTGTGATTTTAATGCCGAAATAAGTTCCGGCGATTGGCTCGAAAGAATTACCCTGATGATGGATGTACCGATTGATAATCGTTCTTCGAGAGTAATGCCGATGAAATTACCCATTGCAAATCCGGAACCGTAAGCCACATAACACAACCAATTGTCGAGGTGCTGCATAATCTGCCCTATAGCAAGCAGCCAGATAATGACTTCGAAAAATCCAAGGAAGGGCGCAATATGTTTCATCCCTTTCGAAAGGAAGATCAGCCTCATCGTACCTATGCTCTGATCGAGAATACGGGCAAAAAATATAAGGGCCGGTAAAATTATCCATGTAAAAACCCAGGTATCTGAAGCTAAAAATTCCATATAATATCTACTGAAATAAGGGTGCTAAATTAGTATTTTTATCCAGCAGGCAGTCTGGAAAATATAAATATTTAAATGCTCGAAATAAATGAAATGCCTCACTTTTCTTTGGCTGAGAAACAAACGAATGTGTATTTTTGTCCATGATTTTTCATAACTCAAACTAAATATCAATGAACCGACTTATTAACCACTTTCTTATTTTCACATTACTGGTTTGTCTTCCCGGTATACTTGTTGCACAGAATGAAGCCCGTCTGCTTCGCTTCCCTACGGTGCATGGAAACCAGGTGATTTTTTCCTATGCCGGTGACTTATATACTGTTCCCGTTGATGGAGGAATGGCACGTAAACTTACCACTGATGCCGGGTATGAAATGTTCTCACACTTTTCGCCTGATGGCAAAACCATTGCTTTCACAGCTCAATATGATGGCAACACTGAGATTTATACTATGCCAGCCCAGGGCGGAGTCCCGGTAAGGTTAACTATAACAGCTACGCTTGGCCGCGACGATGTCAGCGACAGGATGGGTCCAAATAATATTGTTATGGGATGGACCCCTGATGGCAAAAACATTATCTACCGGTCGAGGAAACAAACATATAATGACTTTATCGGCCAGCTATTTACGGTTCCTGCTTCAGGAGGAATGTCAACGGAACTTCCATTGCCGGCAGGAGGATTCTGTTCCTATTCACCCGATGGCAAGCAACTGGCATATAACCAGGTTTTCCGCGAATTCCGCACCTGGAAATATTATAAAGGTGGTATGGCCGATGATATATGGATTCATGATTTTGCAACTAAAACCACGAAGAAAATTACTGATACCAAAACACAGGAAATTTTTCCTATGTGGTTTGGCGACGAGATATATTTCTGCTCCGACCGCGACCGTACAATGAACCTGTTTTGCTACAATCTGAAAACGAATCAGACCCGAAAGGTTACCAATTTTACGGAGTACGACATCAAATTCCC
>CAIWMA010000004.1 GCA_903913645.1 uncultured Bacteroidales bacterium
CATTGTTATTAAGTTAAGGAATTTTATTAATAAGAGTTTTTAACGCAAAGTGCCGCAAAGCCGTTAATCGCAAAATTTCTTTGCGGTTCTTCGGTTCAAATTTTATGCTTTTCTCTTAGCTTAATAGCATTGTGTGCGCGTCTCCCGACGCGTTCCGATAACATTTACTTTTTTATAATTATCTTCATAATCCTGCATCACAATGCTTAACAAAAACAAAGCAGTTGATGGTGATGAAGTGTATTTATGATGATAACGGAATAAATTTCAACATTTATTAAGTCTCGAATTCCAAATAGTAGACTCCAAATTCCAGGCAGGCTATAGAGCAGGTATTGGATCTTGGGATTTGGATCTTGGGACCTGGACATTTTTTAAATGTATGATTCTATCGCACTCCAAATATAAACCCAAACGCTTCGGAGACGTACGCCTGCAATGGTTAAAATCGAGGACATTGTATTATATTTGCTTCTCAAGGCAAACAATGGAATCATGAAAATAACAAAAGCTAAAAAGAGGTGGGGCATCATTTTGTTGTTGCTTGTAATAATTATCAGCCTGGCCTTTTACCCACTGCCACCTCAGGCTCCAATCCAATATTATGAAAGAGAAAGCGGGCAACTAAAAACCGAAAAGGTGGCCGGCGAAAAGTGGTTGTTATGGTTGTATTACAATCCGGTTGGTAAAGCAACCTTGTGGGCTTTGGCGAAAAGAAAGCTGGTTTCATCTATCTATGGAAATATAATGGATCGCACTTCTTCAGCGAAAAAGATAAATCCCTTTATCGAAGATTTTGGCATTGATATGAGCGTTGCTCAAAAAAAGGAATTCAACACTTTCAATGATTTTTTTACCCGAAAACTTAAGGAAGATGCAAGACCGGTTGATACCTGCTCAACTTTTGTTGTAGCACCTGCCGATGGGAAAATTTTAGCCTATGCCGATGTCAGCAACACCGATTTTATCATAAAAGGATATCGCTTTGATATATCCTCCTTTCTGGATAATCCTGAGCTTGCACAGAAGTACCACGATGGCGCCCTGATAATCATCCGACTGGCCCCGGCCGATTACCATCGTTTTCATTTTCCGATCAGTGGAAATATATCTTCAAACAAGAAGGTTGATGGTGACTATTATTCAGTCAACCCCTTTGCTTTGCGTAAAAAAGCTGAAATATTCTGCCTGAACAAACGGGAATATACAATCCTTGCAAATCCTTTGTTTGGTGGTGTAGTCATGGCCGAAGTTGGTGCCACCATGGTAGGAAGCATCATACAAACTTTCAAAGGAACTTATGCATATAGAGGCGAGGAGAAAGGTTACTTTAAATTTGGAGGCTCAACGGTAGTACTGTTGTTTGAAAAAAGCAAAATCCACATTGATAAGGATTTATTGATCAATACATCAAAGGGCTATGAAACTGCTGTCAAGATGGGCGAAAGAATTGGGGAGAAAAAATAAAGCGATATTCAAAAGTTTTTACCTCGGCTGGTGCGCGTCTCCCGAAGTGCCGATAACCCGAGCTGGAGTTCGTTTGCAAAGCATCTCGGCAATTTCAACCTTACGGTAGTGCCTGCATGATAGCGTATTAGGACAAATACAATCAAGGATGTTTTATTGACAAAACAATCTGAATGAAATTAGCAATAACAGGCGCGCATAGGGTTGGAAAAACCACATTGGTGGAAAAACTTCAGGAGTATCTTCCTGAATATGATTCCAGGATAGAACCTTATTATGAGTTGGAAGCATCAGGATATGAATTTTCTGAAAGACCCACTGCAGATGATTTTTTAAACCAGCTTGAATATTCAATGCAGCAAATCCTGAAAAGTGATACGAATGTCATTTTTGATAGATGCCCGATTGATTTTTTAGCTTATATCCATGCCCTCGACGAAACAAGAAATATTCAATCACTCTATAACAGGATAGAAGATACAATGAAAGAAATTGACCTGATAGTTTTCGTGCCGGTAGAGGTGCCGGATTTAATACTATGCCAGGAATCAGATTTGCCGAAACTCAGGTATAAAGTAAATGAGATACTAAAGAATTGGATCCCGGATTTTGACATTGCGACAATAAAAGTTAAAGGAACTTTGTTAAACCGTCGGGACCAGGTACTTGGTAAAATTTCCAGCGCCGGCACACCAAGGTAATGACTGGATGAAAACATAAAAACAGGTTAGAAAAGGTGACTTTGTCTCCTTCACGAGCAGGCGTTTGCAGTTTTTTTTGGCTACACTTTTCTGCTAATTGAGCTTTAACACTTTTTATTTATCTTTGTGCAAGGCTGAAGGCTATTGCTGCTATTTCCCCTTTACGACTATTTACCCAAAAAGGCTGTTGCGCAATGAAAATTCCCTGGTGGAGAGGTTTTGCAACTTGGCGAAGCGATCTCAGCCCGCATTTCAGGATAATCTGAGTTGGTACAAACGCTATTTTAGTTAAACTATGAAAAGGATTTTTATACTATTTATCATCAGTCTGGTGGCTAAATCATCAGGTGCTCAGATTGCTAAAAACACTGTTTACCTGGAGTTTCTGGGTAATGGCGGTTTATATTCAATAAATTTCGACAGGATACTTGTCGATGCCGAAAAATTTAAAATCAGCAGCAGTATAGGGTATGGTTCATATCCAAATGAAAATATAGAAGGTATACCATTCGAAGTAAACTTTTTATTCGGGCACAAACATTATTTTGAACTGGGTACAGGTATTTCATACATCAAAGGCTTAACGCAAGTGGAACCTGATCATAGTTATGGTGTTATTTCTTCTACTATCTACAATACGTACCGTATCGGGTACAGGTACCAAAAGGATGTAAAGGGGTTTTTCTTTAAAGTGGCGGTTATTCCTTTTGTCAGAGTATACGAATACGAGGAATTTTTTAAATCAGATCCAGACAAAGCATTTTTTCTTTCGTTGGGTGCAGCGGTTGGCTATTCTTTTAATCTGAGGAAATAAAGTAGTTGCCCCGCTTTCGCAAAATACATTAAATGCGAATTGAAATAAGAAGTATTAATTTAAGCGAATAAAGAAGAAAAGGTCGGGTTAGCCTGCAAAAATCAATATCCAAGGGGGAATTTATTTGGGATTAAACTTTTATACACAAAGCAAATAAAATGATAAAAGCCTTACTTCAAAGAATTTCAAAGGATACTGATAGTAAAGTCGACTGGAAGCTGTTGATGCTGTTTATCCCGGTAGCCTATATGTCGTATTTGTTTCACGAATTAGGTCATTGGTCTGTCGGTGAAGTGCCGGGCAACAGTATGACCTACAGTTTGAATAATGTTTCGCCGCAAAGCGGGCACTATATGAATCCAAGCCAGGGTTTATGGATTTCGGTTGGTGGCCCTGCTTTTACTGTTTTACTGGCCCTTATATTTTTACTGGTAATTCGTATTTATAAAGTAGCGTGGGCTTATCCCTTTGTGTTTTTTCAGTTTTTCTGCCGGTTCTTTTCAGTGGTTTTCGGGGTATTCAGCGAACAGGATGAAGCAAATATTTCGGCTATTACGGGGGCTGGTAGATATACAATTGCTATAATTGTAGTTGTATTGCTGTTTTTGTTAATATGGAAAGGAAGTTACATTTTGAAATTAAATGTTAAGAGCAACTTTTACTTTTTCACTATTTCGGTTCTTAGCGATCTAATGGTAATAGCTACTTCTAAATATATTTGAAAAGTATTTCCCTCGCTGGCATGCATTTGTACCTAAAATCCCATATTCTGTGCAGCAGCTGGACATCTCCCCACTCATGCCGGTAGCACTTACCTCCGCTGGCGTGTCTTAATTTTCTGTCCCGCGCGAATAAACTTATTACTAACCTTGTTGTGGCCTTTTTTTTAAAACGACATTTGTAAAAGATTTTAACCAGATTTAGTATGAAAAAAGTATTGTTGTTATTAGCGGATGGATTTGAAACATTTGAAGCAAGCGTGTTTATTGATGTTATTGGCTGGAATCTTGTTGAAGGTGACAATTCAACCGAATTATTTACCTGTGGATTAAAAAAGGAAATTAAAAGTTCGTTTAATCAAAGGTTTACTGTCGACTTCCTGGTTAGTGATATTGATATCAGCTCATTTGATGCATTGGCTGTCCCAGGTGGTTTTGAAATGTATGGTTTTTACAATGATGCGTTTGATGAAGAATTTCTTGGTTTAATCCGGGGATTTAAAACAAATAATAAATTAATTGCATCTATTTGTGTTGGCGCTTTACCATTGGGAAAGAGTGGCGTTTTAAAAAACAAAAAAGGTACAACATACAATAGTGCCGAAAGACGGGAGGCATTGCGGGAATTTGGAGTAAATGTTATAAATCAACCTGTTGTAATGGATGATAATATAATTACATCCTGCAATCCATCAACAGCGGTAGATGTTGCCTTTTTATTATTGGAACATTTAACCACAAGGAACAATGCGGATAAAGTTCATCAATTAATGGGTTTTGATGATAAAAAATAGAACTGGGCACAACTAAATCCTGTACTCCAATTGAACACATTTGAAGCGTATGTCACCAATCAGACTATAAATTGAGTTCGATATCAGTTATTATGCCGTGAGGCTATGAAAGAATAAATCCTGAGTTTTTCGGACCCAGGATTTAGTTGGTAATAACAATAAATATTATTTGATCTCAAGTTTAATATTTAGCCTTTCCCAGTAATTAGGGGCATAAACAAATATGTCGTCACTTGTGTATGGCATATTGTCAATGCCGGCATATACCTGGATTAAATTTTCTGTATCAAAACTAACAGTCGAATACATGATAATACTCTCCCCTTCTGCCGGCATGGTAACTGTTATTGGAGTGTATTTATTGCTTCTGATTATGGGAGAATTACCACCAAAAGGGTTGTTTTCTGTTTTAGGAACATCAACACACTCTTTATTGAAAATATATGTTGAATCTGTATTCCCGAACACAAATGAAAAAGGAATATGCGATGACTCCATATAAATAGGTTTGACAAATGAATTATGGTTAACCTTACATTTGCGTTTCCCTGTAGGTGCATCAGTGTAATATGTTGCATCACCACCCAGGTTAGAAAGGCTTTTTTCTCCATACTGAGCCGGGATTTCGAAGTCCTGCATGAAATAATATGGCACAAAATAAAAATAATTAAAAGTTATTTCTTTCTGCTTAAATATGCCATTCCACTTATCGGTGCTGTAAAGTATCGGATCTATACTAACTTCCTGGTTGCCCGAAAAATCAGCATAGATGGCAATTTCATATTTGGGATCATTATCATGACCGTCAACGTATGAAATCATGTGAGTTGAGTTATCCGATTGTTCCCAATTATCCAGGTACATCATGATATTGATTTTAGAAGTGAAAGTCTCTGGTGTGAGGCTGGTTACGTAAGCTCCGAATTGAGTGTACATATTGCTAAGAACAGTTTTGGATGATTTAGAAGAACTTTTATCTGTAGTGTATTTGACCTTATAATCTATTTTCCCAGCTCTAAACTTTCCGCAATTTTGCAGAAGAATTGCTAAAAGGATTAAACAGGTCGCAGTTTTGATAAGATCTTTCATAGCAAAAATATTTAAGAATTAGTTTCCTGGTTTGTTTCTATACGTTATTTCGTTTCTTAAAAATGGGAGAATACTTAGTGTATATTTCAGATTAATAGCACTTTGGCAAATAAGTAATTATATGGATTTAATTTAGATACATTAAAAAGACAAAAGGGGCCATCACACTACCGATTGGTGCATCTACCAACGGTATGCCAGGGAAAAGTTCGATCATAATTGCAAAGTCTCCATGCCGGTTGTTTATAATGTATTGCCGGGATAAGTGTGCATTGACAAAAAGAAGAGCAGAAGAATCTTTTCAAACTGTTGACTAACCATAGTTGCTTAATGGTTAGCTTTGCCATAATACAAACAGATACAGAAATTATATGAAAGCATATTATAAAGCATCCTTTAAGAAATCAGAAACCAGTAGGTATGGCGTGCTGCTGGATCCGGTTGCAGGTGCCAACCAGCTGTTGATAGAAGTAAAAGCGGTTTCAGTAAATCCGGTCGACTACAAATTAAATAACATGGATACCGGGTTTATACCGGGTGCCAGATTACCCAAGATTGTAGGTTCTGATTTTGCAGGAATTGTGAGAATACCCGCCGAAGGTGATACTGCTTTTAAAGCAGGCGACAGGGTATATGGCGCAGCGCCGATCTTTTTCGGAAAACCAGGGTCCCTGGCTGAATTGCTTGTTACTGCACCAGAAAACGCAAGGCATATCCCCGATGGAATGTCGTTTCAGGAAGCGGCATCTTTACCTGTTGCAGCTCTCACGGCACTTAATGGATTAAGGAGATGCAAAGTAACTGCCGGAAGCAACCTGCTTATAAACGGGGCAACAGGAGGAGTCGGGCATTTTGCTGTTCAAATTGCAAAAGCTAAAGGAGCGGTTGTAACTGCCTCGTGCAGCGAAAAGAACAGCAAATTAGCTATGAAACTTGGTGCTGATAAGGTGATGGGATACCGGTGCGAGGATATGGCAAACATATCAGGTGCGTTTGATGCAATTCTGGATGCCTGGGGACAGATGAAATTTAAAGATATTTTCAGGCTGCTTAAAAAAGAGGGCTCCTACGCATCTCCTTTGTTTTTAATAGCTCCCGCATTCGTTACTAATATCGTTTGGCTTTTCTCACGCAAATATCTCACGTCAATGAATATGCGAAAGAGAGCAGAAGATTACGATGAGATCGAAAAGCTTTTCAGCGAGAAGAAGCTGAAACCGTTTATAGAGAATATTTTTACTTTGGAAAAAGCCGCTGAGGCATTTGCGTTTGCCGAAAAAGGAAGGCCACGGGGGAAGGTTATTATCACCCTGGCTGACTAATGTAGGCTTGCATTTGAAGGAAGCGAAGATATCCTGCCGTTCACATGCCGAGAATTCATTGCCATTAGGTTAAGCTCATCTTATTTAAGAACAAGGATTACAAATGTAAGATTTTAAAGGTAGGACTATGATATAGCCAGACTTCAAAAATCAAAAATCTTTGCCCGTGGCTTGTAGGCATGTCCCTTGTCCGGTATTCAAAAAATACTCTTATACCCTAAGGACATTAGAGATGTAGCAACAATGTTGACTCCAAGACCTAAATAGGTCGAAAATGTCTCCTTTTCTTCCTTTGGTTTTATCCTGAAAATGAAATAAAAAAAGGAGGCAGTATAAGTACTGCCTCCTTTTGAAATAACTTCCTTACAGGTTTAATCGTGATGTTCATGGTGTTCGTGTTGGCAATGATGATCTTTGCCAAGGTTTTGCATAATCATCTGGTATAACTGGCGGTTGGAAGTCGCGGTTATCATAATCGTACCGTTAGTGAGGGTTGCATTGTCGAGCGATGCTGGATCAATATTCAAAAGCAATTGATCGAGATAAATCTGGATTGTGCTGGTGAAATCAGTCGCACCACCCGATACAATGGTATCACTTTTTTGAACAGTTTTGAAAGAAATCGGGTCATTCACCGAAATAATTATCGGCATTACAGTTCCTGCTGTATTGGTATAATTACCCGAAAGATAGAACAGTGGCTTGCCGTTAGCATCCGATTTTTCCGAATTTACCTTCAATGATATTTTTTCATACGTTCCTGCCGGAAGAGTAATGGAACCTACTAAAGCTGAAAGATCAAAAAGGTTAATGGTTTGCGGGCCTCTCCATGCGTATGAAATCTCAATAGAATCCCTATTTGAATTCATACTGTTCATTTCAGCTTCGAAGCTAACCTTTGATACTATGATAGTGGCCGTATCCCAGACTACCGATGAAGTAGCAGCGGATGAAGATTTAAGTCCGTTGGCTGTTACCGGCAGGGTTACACTCCTGTTAAGAGCCTGCATTTTAAGGCTCAGCGCTGAGGGTGAGTTTGGATTTACCTGGGAATCTTTTTTACAAGCGGAAATACTGGCGGCTATTACTACTGTCAATACCAATAATGCAATTCTCGTTTTCATAATTATGATTTTTTAAATTTATACTGTTATAAATACTGGGCAAAATTAGATTTTACCTCTGATACGAATCTTACACAATTATCGCTATTTGTTATATCATTATTGGCAATATAGTGGTTTTTGCCATGTACCAGCCATAAATTTAGGCTGGCAGCGAACAAAATTCCGGAGAAGTGATCACGTATAAAGCGAATGAAAAATGAAGATTGTATGCTGCTTGTTTTCGCTTTTCAACACTAACGTATTTAAATTGCTTTTGCAGGATTAGGAGGAACTACAAATCCATTTCATGTGTTGATTTTAAAATTAATTTTACGACATCAATAATATAATTGATTGAGTTGGAATGCAATTTTTAAACTTAGTATAATGAAAAGATCAATTAGTATTCTTCTTGTCATCTTAACCTTTTGGGGTAGCGGTTTTGCCCAGATTATTGTCGACAAAGGCATTTATAAAGTCAATTTCAGTAATACCTACCACGAACCAAATTATGTAAGTTACATGCTTTACAAAGGGGGCGGAGACTGCAACCGATCAAAATTCAGGTTTAAAAACGATAACCCGCGGCTTGATTGCGCTACCGATGCTGATTATAAAGGAAGCCACTATGACAAAGGGCACTTGGCTAATGCCGAAGATTTTGCATTCGATTGCACTAAAGATGAACTTACTTTCCGCTATTACAACTGCCTGCCGCAAACCCCAAACTTAAACAGGGGTGTATGGAAAGTAAATGAAACACGTATCAGGGAGTGGTCGCAACACGATAGTATATATATTATTTGCGGAGGGATTTTCGGCAACAAAACAATTGGCCATATATATGTGCCTTCCTATTGCTGGAAAATAGCACAGTCGGTTTCTACAAAAAAAATACTTTTCTGCGGCTGGTTCAGCAATACAAGCACAGCCACTGTGGAGGAAATAAGCGTACCCGAACTGGAAAAAAGGTTAAACTTAAAGGTGCAATTGTTGAAGTAGTGAACTTTCTATCAAACATGCCTTCCAGTGTATGAAAGCAAGTGCAGATAAGTAACAATGTCGAATCATCAATCTGCATGCAGGATACATCTTGCTGGTTTATTCTCAATTATCCCTTTAGCATAGAATCTGGCGAATGTAGATAAGCAAAATTAAAGATACTGGAAGTTACTCCACCATCCATTGCATAAGCTATGATACCCAATTGATGAGCTGCACACCAATTTATTTCAAATTTTCCGCGAAAGCCTTCGAACAGGTTTCAATAAGGCAACAGAAAATCAGTCACAAGAATTTTCGGATCCATATTTTGAAAACTGACAGGTAAAATTGACTCAGCAACAATTCTGTTCTTGTTCAATATGTTTAACAACCTTTCAGCCATTCAGCCTCCACATCCTCAATGCTTTTTGGTTTCGGCTTACCAAGGAGTTCAGCCCCGGTTTCAGTTATCAGGAAATTTTCTTCATTTCGGAGGCCGCCAAACGATCTGTATTCTTCAACTTTATCAAAATTGATATAATCGCTATTATGCTTTTTTGCCTTCCACTGGTCAATGAGTTCGGGGATAAAATAGATGCCGGGCTCAATGGTAAATACAAAACCTGGTTCAAGTTTTCGGCCCAGGCGCAGGGATTTAAGGCCGAACTGCGTGCTTTTTGGCTCGCCGTCATACCCAACGTATACTTCTCCCAGGTCTTCCATATCATGTACATCCAATCCCATCATATGGCCCAATCCACAAGGGAAAAACAGGGCGTGCGCTCCATTTACAACTGCATCGTCTACATTGCCTTTCATCAGGCCAAGGTCTTTTAATCCTCGGGCAATAATCCTTGCCGACTCAAAATATACTTCCTTAAAAGGAATTCCTGGCTTAAGCATGCTGATTGATGTATTATGGCTATCAAGGCAGATTGAATAAATATCTCTTTGCCGTGAGGTAAATTTACCATTCACTGGAGTTGTACTCGAAAGGTCGCCGGCATACCCTAAAGCAGTTTCAGCACCGGCGTCAAGCAGGAACATATCGCCATCCTTCAACGTATTTCCATGGTAATGATTGTGAAGCGTTTGCCCGTTTATCGTAGCTATAATAGGGAAAGCAATCTGCCCGCCTGAAGCAAGGGCAATCTCATGCACCGCCGCTGCAATTTTAGCTTCCGAAACACCCGGCTTTGCCATGCGCATAGAAAGAGTATGCATATCAACACTCACATCGCAGGCTTTCCTGATTTCCAGGATTTCTTCCGGCGATTTGTAATTCCGCTGGTTTACAACGCCTAAAATCAACTCAAGCGAAGCAGTGGCTTTTATATCATTTGGTTTTATTCCAAGCCATTCGAAGAGTTTTATTTTATTTTCGGATCGGTAGGGTGGCAGGAAATGAATTTTCCTGTTTTTAAGCTTAGCTTTCCCCAACAAATCCTTTAATAAGGCTATATCTCCTGTCTTTGTGACACCAACCTGTAACGATTGATTTGCTATAGTTGGCTGAGGACCCATCCATACAAAATCTTCGACAGTAAGATCATCACCGAAAATTGTATCTTCGCCTGAATCACAATCAAGAATGCCAGCCAGAAACGGATTTTTCAATCCGAAAAAATAAAGGAAAGAACTATCCTGCCTGAAATGGTAACCATTATCAGCATAATTCATCGGGCTTTCATCATTTCCCAGGAGCAAAATAAGGCCTGATCCTACTGATTTCCTTAGCTTTTCGCGTCGTAGAATGTAAGTTTCTTTTGAAAACATAGGTTATATGTTAAGGTAGTTATTTTTAATTCTTAAGGGAACCTGAATGAACGTGCAAGTTATATAATTCAAGACTATGAATAAATGATTTTTTTATAAATATTAATTATTGCTTGGTCTTTAAATACCGGGCTGCTCCATATTTTTAAATATCTTAAATATGATTATAACTGGAAATCCAGTTTTTTCTACAAATCTTAAGATGTTTTACCAGACAAGGTAAACAAAAAAGTGATTTAGCCGTTTGTTTACAAGGACAAAACAAATGAAAAAGCTTCCAATTGTATTCGTATTTCTGTTATTAGCTTCTGTTGGCACATATGCGCAGCAAATGGTATTTCTTGCCCAAAAAAGCAAGGTTTCATTTGTGTCGGATGCGCCGCTCGAATTAATAAAGGCTTCTTCCAACAGACTACAGGGAGCCATTGATGCCGATAAACGAACATTCGCCTTTTCAATACCTACTGATTCTTTTAAAGGGTTTAACAGCCCTTTGCAGCAGGAGCATTTCTACGAAAACTACATTGAAGCAAAAGCGTATCCTGTTTCCACCTTTGAAGGCAAGATTATTGAACAGGTTGATTTAATAAATAATGGAAGTTATTCGGTGCGTGCCAAGGGAAAACTGAACATTCATGGCGTAGAGCAGGAGCGCATAATCAAAGTGCAATTGCGTGTGTCGAATGGTGTGATTTATGCCCAAACTGATTTTACGGTTTTACTTCAGGATCACAATATTACTATTCCCAAAGTAGTTTTTCAGAAAATTGCAGAGGAAATTAAAGTGATGGTAGAGGTGGAATTTGAGAAGAAAAAATAAGATTTGTCCATTTTTATTAAAGCTTTACCGGTTGCAATCAAATTGAGTAATAAAAAATTCAGGTGATGCAGAGCAAAATATATACTGGAGAGCAAAACCATGGATGGATAATAAAATTAAAAATTTAGTCATTGCCTTTAATGAAAACCTATTGTTCATCTGGAATTAAAAGGATAAAAGCACTTCTGCTGCTATTTGTTTTCTTAATGCTTTTCTACGGTGTTTCAGGGCAGAAAGTATACTTTAAAAGTATAGTAATGCCTGACGAGATACAGCAAACCTCTATCACTTGTTTGTACCAGGGTGGCAATAGCTTTATGTGGATTGGCACCGGAAAAGGACTGTACAGGTTAGATGGGATTGATTTTGTATATTATCATTGCAATGAAAAGCAGATGCCCCTGCAAATTTCTGCCTTATACATGAGTTCTGATCAGATTTTGTGGGTGGGAACGCGTAGTGGCAGCATTTATCAGCTGAAGGGCGATAGTCTGCAACTTTTTAGCCCTGAAGAAGGTAATCCGAAGGTAGCAATCACCGGGTTTGCTTCCGATAAATCAGGGAATTTATGGTTTTCTACGTATGGTGAAGGTGTCTATTATTATAACGGGAAGCATATCTATAATGTAAATGCTGATGACGGGCTAACTGATAATTACTGCTATACGGTAACAACCGATATTCAAGGAAAAATCTGGGTAGCCACTGATGGTGGAATTTCGATATGCAGCATCGAAAGTGGCAAAAAGACTATTCGCAAAATAACCAATAGCGAAGGATTACCAGATAATATAGTACTCAGCCTTAAACTCGTGGGAACTGACATATGGGCCGGAATGCAGGATGCAGGAATTTGTAAAGTAGATTTAAAAACATTTAAAATCTCTGTTCCTTTAGCTTCCGAGAAATGGCAGTATGGCCCTGTAAATGATATCGTTGACGGGAAGAACTGGCTCTGGCTTTCATCCGAACGAAACGGCATTATCGGTATTGAATCTTCATCCGGAAGCCTTAAAAGCAATTACGCAAGCTATAACGATCTGAATATATCCCGCATCAGTCACATGTATGCCGATAACCAGGGGAATTACTGGATAGCTTCCGGAAGCCAGCTGCTTCTTTCACTGGGACAGGACCTCATTCAATTAAATGATTTCGGTCGTACAACTGGCAAGAACATCCACAGTTTGCTGATAAACCGGGCAGGAAATATTTGGTTTAGTAACGATGAAGGATTATTTGAAACTGACAAACAGGGCAAAAATACAGTTGCGATAAAGTTGCCCCTAGATAAGCACACTCATGTAATAAGTCTTTATGAAGATGATAAAGGATATATCTGGGCCGGCACTTTTGGCAGCGGATTGTTTTGTATTGATCCCAAATCGAAACGCATAAAACTCTTCGGTGAACGAGATGGGCTCTCAAACGGGAATATACTATCAATTACCGGCAAAGGAAACCAGATATGGCTTGCAACTCTTGGCGGAGCTTTTTACTGCATTGAGTCCGGTGATCCTTTGGCAGGAAGCAGAACCTGTACATTTGTGAACTATGGAGAGCAACATTTCCCAGGAAATAATTACATTTATTCAGTGTTCATCGATTCACACAACAAGGTTTGGTTTGGTACCGATGGCAACGGAATCACCAAGCTTGAAAACGGAAAGTTTACCAATTTCGACAAGACGCAAGGCCTGAAGAGTAACGTTGTATATTCGATAACTGAGGATAGTGATGGTCACATTTGGTTTAGTACGGCGAATGCAGGGTTATATCGCTACGACGGGAAATTATTGAAGAATTATTCGGGTGAAAATGGACTTAGTGATTTGCATATAACTGGTTTACTGGCTGATAAATGCCATCATTTACTTGTAGTGCATAACAATGGAGTTGATATTCTGGATACGCGCACTAATGCTTTTGTTTATTTCAGCAAGGGTGTTGGAATGTCGGAAATAAATCCAGACCTCAATGTTTGTGCACTTGACGGAAATGATGCCGCATGGCTGGGGACACAGTACGGATTGATCAGGTTACAAATTCCCGATGATGTTTCAACTCGGCAACCTTCATTGAAATTAAACAAAATATCTGTTTTTTTAGGTAAAGAGAATTATATCGGAACGCATGAGTTTTCGTATGTCCAGAATCATATTTCATTTCACTTTAATGCCTTTTGGTATATTGAACCTGAACTTGTACGGTATCAGATCAGGTTGAACGGGTACGATCTCGACTGGATTGATACCAGGAACACACTTGTTACGTATTCGAACCTTTCCCCGGGCGACTATACATTTGAAGTAAGAGCTTCTATTAAAGGGAATTTTACCCTGAATGATGTAAAAATCTACAAATTTACTATTCAGAAACCTTTCTGGAAATCCACCTGGTTCATCCTGACAGCGATAATCATTATTATCCTTCTTATCTACCTGGTAATATATTTGCGCGAAAAGTCATTAAAACAACGTGATGCTATTGAACGCGAAAAGATATTATTTCAATTTCAAACCCTGAGAAGCCAGGTAAATCCGCATTTTCTGTTCAACAGTTTCAGCACATTAATATCTATTATCGACGAGGACAAGGAAGTGGCCATTGATTATGTCGAGAAGCTTTCGCTGTTTTTCCGCAATATACTCGAATACCGTGAAAATGATCTTATTCCACTTGGCGAGGAACTCAAACTTATGGAAACCTACTATTACCTGCAAAAGAAACGTTATGGAGAGAACCTTCAACTGGAAATATCGGTGAGCGGGGAAACGCTTTCTTCACATATTCCTCCCATGGTTTTACAGATGTTGATTGAGAATACAATCAAGCACAATGTTATTTCTGCTGAAAAACCACTGAAAGTCAATATATCAGCGGATGAAAATCACATCACCATTACAAATAATCTTCAACGCAAAAAAGACAAAGAGCCTTCGACAGGAATCGGGATTACCAATATCAGGGCCCGGTATGCTTTGCTGGGATTCAGTGACATTCAACTTGCATCATCCTGTGGTCAGTTTACTGTTAAATTACCTTTAATCTATTCCGAAAAATGAAAGTATTGATAATTGAAGATGAATCGGCAACAGCCCGTCGCCTTCAGAAACTGCTTATTGAGATAAATCCATCCATTGAAGTACTGGCCATACACGAAAGTATTTCACAAACGGTGAACTGGCTTAAACTGCATGGCGAACCAGACCTGATGTTCTTGGATGTGAACCTGTCGGATGGGTTAAGTTTTGGTATTTTTGAAGAAATTGAAGTGAATTGCCCTGTCATTTTTACTACCGCTTATGACCAATATGCGATTCAGGCATTTAAGGTAAACAGCATCGACTATCTGTTGAAACCAATCATTAAGGACAACCTGGCTGAAAGTCTGGACAAATACAATAAATTGGTGAATAAAGACGGTGAAACAAAGATTGATATTGCCAGGCTGGATATTGACAAACTTGCCCAGGCGCTTGGTTTAAGGAAGCCTGATTTTATGAAAAGACTTATTGTTCGCTATGGAGAAGTGATTAAATCTATTGAAATCAAAGATGTTGCATATTTTTATTCTGACGAGAAAATTGTGTTTATGGCTTTAAAAGAAGGCAAGGCTTACCCGGTCGATTTTACACTCGACCATCTGGAAATGCGTTTGGATCCTGAGTTATTTTTCAGGATTAACCGGAAATTTGTGATAAGTTATCATGCTATTGATAAAATGATATCCTACAGCAAATCGAGAATAAAAATTACACTTAATCCGGCATGCAGCCTCGAGGCTGTTTCGAGTACCGAGCGTTCAGGAGAATTTAAGGAATGGCTGGCGGGCAAGTGAAAGCGCTGTTTCGAAAGACAAAAAACATTACTTTCTGGCTCAAGTATTGAAAAGTGTTGCAATCTGAATAAGTGATTCATTACGTCTTAGAGACTTTGTGGCTATTTTTTATTTAGCCACGAAGCCAATAAAAGTCTAAGATAGCATAAAGTTTAAAGGCAAATCGTAACTACATCCAACGTTTTATATGTTGGATTTGCTATTCTGATTGCATGCAAATAAGTTCAGATTATATGGCTCAATCAATTTATTTCAGTTTCACTATTTACAATTAACTCCGCATTATGCTGGTTCAGCAGGCATAAATTCCCATTCATCCATCTTGGTTTTAATACTTTTTATTTCGGGCGTTACTTTGCTTCATCAAACAATTTAATTCTTAAAAAACAAAAAGATGAAAACATTATTCCTACTTCCATTGCTTGCGATATTATTCGCCTCATGTTCCAAAAGTTACACAACTTCCGATCCGGTTGCTGATCTTGCTGTACAAAAAACTATTGTTGTTCAAAGCGATTGGACTATCACCCAATTTATAGATAGTGGAATCGACAAAACCTCGGACTTTGCAGGATATAAATTCAAATTTACCTCCGATGGCGTATTGGTCGCTGCTTCTGCGGATACAACCTTCAGCGGTGCATGGACGTTGGGCTTAGGAATTACCAAATCAGATGACAATCCTACAGCTGATGATAAACTTAATAAGCTGACAATCAGTGTTACTGGCAATGCAACAATGAATCACCTAAGTCACAAATGGGTGACTGACAAAATTACAGCAACAGAAATATGGCTGCGTGACGATAACCTGGCATCAAATGAGATACTCAGATTTGGTAAATAATTATCGTTTTCTTTTGACTTGTTAATCCCAAAATACCATGAAAAAGCTCACACTATTATTCGCAATCGTACTTTTTACTACCGCGTTAGCCAATGCACAGAAATTTATGACC
>CAIWMA010000005.1 GCA_903913645.1 uncultured Bacteroidales bacterium
AGATTTGGCGGCTTTTGTATATATAAATAGTGAAGAAAAAATAATTGGCAAAGAATATACAATTACCTGGTTATAAGAATTATAATTACCAAAAGTTGTAGAAGCATATTTCCACGCAATTCATATCCCACCTATGGTTGAATCCGCATCCAGGATTGCCATGGAAAGATGCTTATCATAAAGGAGTTCAGTTATAGCAATGGGAAGAGTTATTACTATAAAGATAAGCCAACCTCTAATTATGGTTTTAATCGGATTGTTAGCCTGACTTGAAAGCCGGATAAAAAGTAGAACGCCAATAAAATTAATCAAGAGATAAGTTATCTCTTTTAAACCAGATGAAATATCTATTACCCATACTAAAGTGATGCATGCATAATAAATCCAAATGATGAAAGTGATTATTTCATATAAATATTTAGCGCGGATTGTGCGATCCTTAAGAAAAAATAATAATGTTCCTGGAGCAAACAAAACAATGAATATACGAATAGGTTGAAATGCACCTCCATACATTCCAAACACCAAAAGGGAAATATAAAAAATCAATAAATAATCAAAGCGGTTGTTTGCTTTATGTGTGTCAATGAATTCTACCATTTCTAAAGATGGATTACCTTAAGCCAGATTTTTGCGTTTGATTATCCTTGATGGTTTTCCTCCAAGAATTCAACGTTCCCTGAAATTAATATTAATAGGTTTCAGTTGAATTTTAAACAGTTAAGCGATAATACCTGCAAATGGATCTTTGCCGATTGTTTCAATACAATATTTACGAATAGAAACAAGCTGTTTATCATTGAATCCCTGGATTGTGTTTGCAGTTGACAAAGAAATATTTTTGAAATTCATCACCGGTAGATATATAGAATTATAACTTGTCTTTACTGCTTTATTGTTTTCCAATTTTGTCATTGCATAAAGCCATAAATCGTCAGCTAAAGGACAAATATTCAGGAATACTTTAGAATTTAATACCTCCGGGTTTAAAACTTTCGGTGGGTAAAGTATTCCTCCCATACCAATTGGAAATACTTTATTATCAGGATTTTCAGCGATAGTATACTGTTTCCATAAAACATAAGGCTGAATTTGTTTGTCAGAAATTAGAATTTCGGAACAACTATTAGCGCACACGCAATTAGGAAATTTTACATGAAGACTTACCAGTTTTTCAATAAGTTCTGAATGATAAAACACATCATCATCAACGGTTATTATTATGTCTTCAGGGAATTCCTGTATTACATAATAATATTTTTTGTGTGATCGTAAATCCTGATCACATAAGCGAATTTCCAATCCCCTATTTTGTAACTCTAAAAGGTTTTTAGGGAGTTTTTTTAAACTTGGGAACTGTTCTTTTGATAACCAGAGAATAATTTTGTCAGGCTTTTGTGTTTGGCGCATAAGTGATTCTATAACCAGCCAAACTCTTTTTATTCGTGTCGGAAACGATGTAAGTGAAACAATAACTCTATTCCCGGAATTGGGGCCTGGCTTGAGGGAATATTTCTCTTTTGATTGTGTTAATATGAAATATAGAGGAAGTAAAAAATTGGCTATAACCCTGAGACTAAAACGTAAAATTGAGTAAATACGGAATGATGTGAAGATTTTATTCCTGTTTTGTATTAAGGTATAGCACTTGTCAAAGAAGTCGATCATGTGTTGTTATCTTGCTTCTGAATAAAACCTTTTTTTCGGGACTTCTGTTAATGATACAACCAGCATCCAGATATGCGTTACTGATATGTATGAACTATCAATAACAGTAGCAAATGGAATCGGTTGGAAAGCCCCGCCTGTCATACCTAGCGCCCTGAAGGAAATATGAAAAAGCAATAAATGATGATAACGGTTGTTTGCTTTATATGTGTTACTGAATTCTTCCAGTGCGTAAGAAAGATTACTTTGAACCAGGTTTTGTCTTTTGATTATTCTTGATGATTTTCCTCCAATAATTGAATATTAACCGAAATCAATATAGCATTCCTGTTACAATTATCTCCTTCTTTTCTGTTCGGACTGAGAAGGAAATTACATAACTTCCCCCTCAAATATGGTCTGCTGCACAGTGTATAAACCAATAAAGTTCAATAAAATAGCCTTGAAATTTTACCATCAATTAATTATCTTTTTAACTTGTATTAAAAGATATTGCTTCAGTTCGTTATACTCAGGTTGCCCGATAATCTCGTAACAAAGGGGGAATAAAATCATTAAAAGTATAAACTGGAGTACAATGGTCCAGATTAATGTAAATGAAAGTAGTGTTAAACTCCAGATACTTATAGCTACAAAAATTGAAATCAGAAAAACCGGAAATAAATCTTTTATTTGTTTCCAGGTGCCATAACTGAAAAATCGCTCAGCGAAATAACTATTGAATAAAAATTCAATATAATAAAATGCAACCGCTGCCAATAACATGTATTTTAGTTCGAAATAAAATCCAACAATAAAAACAGGAATGAATAAAAATTTCTTTATTACTTCCATTTTTAAAATTAAATCAGAACGGCCCTGGATATTAAGCATATTCAGATTAACTATTGAAAGAGGGTACAAGATGCCATAAAAACACATGATTTGGAGATAAATAACAGAATCAATCCATTTTGCACCAATTAAAATAAGAATTAAAGGTTTTGCAACCGCAGCTAAACTCAGAACCAATCCAAATGTAACTATTGAGCTATATATTAGTGTTTTACGAAAAAGAAATACTAACCGTTCTCTGTCATTCTGTATAGAACTCAACATTGGGAAACTTACTTTCTGAATAATCATGGTAAGATTATTTGTAAAAATAGTATTGAATTGATCAGCTCTGGTATACTTTCCCAATTGTTCGGTTGAATAAAGCTTACCTATAATTGACAGGAATATATTCAGATAAAAAGTATTAACCAGATTAGCAAGAAGGATTTTAGAACCGAATCCAAACAATTCATTAAAACTTTTATTTGAAAAAATCAAACTTGGCCGCCAATTGCTATATGCCCATAAAAAAAACGAAAGTAATACCTGCCTGCTTAATTGTTGCGCGACTAAACTCCAGACACCAAAATTCAAAAGAGCCATACTTATACCGATAGCTCCGCTTCCTACAGATGCTATCAATGATATTTTTGCCTGGGTCTTAAAATCAATTTTTTTTATAAATATTGTCCTTTGTATAATTGTAAAAGCATTGATAACCAAAAGTATACTCATTAAAGGCATAATAGACCTGAGTATCGGCTCTTTGAAAAAGAGTGCTATACTATTTGAACAAAGAATCAGAACTATCATTAATAGTATTGCAATTGCTAAATTGCAATAGAATACTGTGTTGTAATCTTTATCTGTTACATTGTCCTTACGAATTAATGCCGTGGCAAATCCACCATCAACAATTGAATTTGAAATAGCAATAAACAGGGTAATCAATCCGAAAATCCCAAATTCTTTGGGCGACAAAAGGCGTGCTAATAGAATTCCAACTAAAAAAGTAATACCTGAATTAGCTAAATTATCAATAAAGCTCCATTTTATTCCATTAATTGCTTTTGTCTTTATCGAGCTTCCCATTTTCCCTTCAATTCTTAATTGCTATAGTCCTTTTTGTAATGTAGCTAAAGCAATGATTATACTATGCAAAGTGTTGATATTAAATAATTTGCCTATTTCTTAATAGGCAAATAAACTGAAAACAAATAGTTGTAAGTTTGAATCGAAGCATTACTATTGTATTAATAGAGTTTTTTTATACATCCAAAACTTTCAGACGGGAATTAGGTTGCCAATAATCATGTATAGGATTATTTTCTATCATCTATTCTGAATACCATATTAAAATAGTGACAAAAGGCATATTTTGTTACAAAAACAAATAGGTTTTGAGCAGTACCAACTAAAGAGTATTATGAAATACTGAATTGTGTAAGAGTTTATCTTCTTCTATTCGGGTTTTACTATTCTATCCTGCTAGTATTTTTGTGTTCTGTATTTCTAAATACTTTCTTTCATTGAATACAAGTAGAACCTTTTACCTATCAGCCAACCTACTATTAAGAAGCCTGCTAATAATCCACCAATAATAATTCCTTGAATCTTACCAAGTTTTTCTTTTAATAAGGGATAAACCGGAGCATCAATAACCTGTATCAAGGGTGTTTCCTTTTGTAAAGTAACTTTGGCAAGTTCGAGATTTTTAAGTATCTCACCATAAACTGCACCTGATATCTGAAGGTCTATTTGTTTGCGTGCCCTGCCAGCATTCACTGTAGCTTTTGCCGGATTGAGGTTTTGGTCTGTAAGGGTAGCAATACTTTGTGTGGATGAAGTCAGGATTTTCGAAAGCGAATCAGCCCGGCTTTGAAGAATATCTACATTTTGTTTCAACCGCTTTGTCTTAGTCTCAATATAGAAGTCAGAAACATTTTTAATCAATACTTCCAGGAAGTTTTTCGAAAAGATTTCGTCGTTGGTAGTGATAATGGATTCAATTATACTTAACTTTTTATCGGGTTTGCCAACGCTGATAGATTTTTTAATAAGATTATCATAAATTGTTCCTACAATACTGTCCTGTATCCGGCTGAATTTAGAAGGATCACAATTAACCTCAAAATGAATATTGGCAAGTTTGGGCTTTTTGCTCCATTTAGTGCGTAGATCTTTAAATGTAATGTATCGCTCAATTAATGTTATGTTTTTTCCATCCACTTCAATTGGTGAAAGCAATGTACTCTCAATCATTCTTTTCGATTTTAGGAATTCCATTATATTGTCGGAACTGAAAAGATCACTTCCTCCTCCGCCTAAATCGATTCCTGCCATGGACGCCAGTCCAGAGTATGCACCAAATGGATTGCTTTTTTCATTAGCTACTGCAAATGTAAGCGTTGCTGTGTAATTTGGCTTGATCACAAATGACAATGCTAATCCTATGGCTCCACCCAGAAGTCCTACTATGAGAATGATCAGCCATTTGCTCCATAGGTATTGCCAGATATCTTTAACTTTAAGGATAACATCTTTGGTTGAGATTTCTTTGGATTTGATTATAGGAGTATTTTCTGCCACGGGGATTATTTTATTGATTGATAAATGTTTAAAGACAAAAAGATAGGCATAATCTATGTTTTCAATGCATTAGGTATATGAACATGTCAGACTGAAACGTGACTGATTCTACTGCAAACAGTACATTCATGGCAGTAGATACCAGGAAGAGTACTTACGGTTTTAAAACGCTATATAACAGGATCGCTATAGTAGCAACTGATGAGAATGCACTGATAAGTATTGCTGTACGTTCGGAACTGGAAAGCTGCGTTTTCTTCTTGGCGTTTTCCGGAATGTAGATATCTGAACCTGCAACAATATCCGGGAACGATTTAAAGCCCAGAAATGATTTTGTGCTTTTTATATTATTATTCGGGTAAATAACATAGGCTCTTTTAATATTTGCATTTTCAGAAAATCCTCCAGCAGAATACACATAATCTATAAATGATTTTTCTTTTTTGAACGGAATACGGCTTGGGAATAAGACCTGTCCATTGATACTTACCGTCTGTAATTCCTTTGGAATGGTAAGTACATCTCCTTCTTCAAGAATAAGATCCCATTCGGAATTAGGATTAGCCAGTGCTAAATCCAACTGGATACCTACAAGGTTTGATTTTTCAGTTATAAGTTCTTTCTTTTGAGTACTTGTAAGAGTGTCTTTACTTACTTTGGATAACGTCGAAATGGCAAGCTGTTCTTTATAGGTAATTTCGGCGCTTGGTTTTCCTTTCCTGTCCAAAGTAGCTCCCGGTTGAAATGCTGCTCCTGTTAAACCACCTGCACGCTTTACCAATGTAGAGATTCGTTCATTGCTGTTTTGGAGTGTATAGTCACCTGGGAAAGCAACTTCACCCAAAATAGAAGCATGTACCTGAAATTTATAACCTGGAAGTGGTTTTACAAATACCTCATCGTAAGGCCGCAATATCAAGGTGTCATTTGCAGGCATAATGCTATATGAGAATACCTGCGCAGTAAATGAGTTTTTATCGAACACGTTTGCATCTTTTATCCTCCGAGAAATCTCAAGTTCCGTGCCGGCATTTTCTTTCAGCCCTCCAGCCATATAAATTATATCACTTACATGCATGTTCTCCGAATAATTGAACGTGCCTGGCTTTATAACTTCGCCACGAATAATAATTGTGTAAGGTTCTTTGATAAGTTGTTTGGAGAATACAACCAATGAATCTTCCTTTTGTAAAAGGATATTCTCTGATCTGTTCAGTGCTTTTTGCAGGTTAACAGATTGTATACCAGGTGTAAGATCTATCCCTTTTCTGAACAAAGTAGCTTTTAACAAAAAGGCATCTTCGCGCAAGCCATCAGCTTTATTTACAAGGTCAGCAACCGTCATGCCTTCGGACAATGAATAGGCTCCCGGACGAAATACAGAACCGGTAACACTTACGCGGTTTGTATATCTTACAAGTAGTTTTCCGATAGTACAACTGTCGCCATTGGCAGGTTTAAAGGTAGCATAATCGGATTCATCAACATCTGTAATTTGTTTTTCGCGTTCGGTATTCCTTATGACGTTAATAGTCATTTTATACGCATTGCTTGTGAAACCTCCGGCATATGCTATCATATTCGAAAGGTTGTCGCTGTCATTCGCTTCAAATATCAAAGGACGTTTAACTTCACCAGCCAGCCATACTCTGTTTTTGTATGGATTAACTTTTATTATATCCTGATCTTTAAGATTCAGATCGCCGGACCGGTCTCCTTTCATTAGAAAGTCATAAACATCTATGGTTGAAATCACTTTATTGTTACGTACCAGCTCTATATCACGGTACGAGCCATTTTTGCCTGGTCCTCCCGATGAATAAAGCGCCGCATACACAGTGGATAAAGAGGATAGTGTGTAAGTGCCAGGTGCGTTTACTTCGCCTATAATCATGACCTGTATGCTGCGAACATTGCCCAGTGTTATATTTATGGAAGTATTTCCGGATTTGATGTTAGAAAATCCATGGTTGGCCAGGTAATCCGAAATTCTGCTCTTAGCTTGCTCAATAGTAAGCCCGTTAACGGAAATAGGTCCAACATTAGGTATCCGTATATTGCCATCAGGAGTTACAACCAGTTTGTATGTGCCTTCCGAATAGCCATAAATATCAATAATCATCTGATCCCCGGTCGAGAGAATATAATTCTTCGGAGTTGGCATATTCTGGTTAGGCTCGAAGGATATTGAAGGATTGTTGAACAGTTCAGCTCCGAATATATTGCTCTTTTTCTCGGGCTTCTTGGATGTTTTCTTCTCGGTAGTATATTTTTCAGTCGTTTTTGGTTTATTCTCATCTGTTTTTTCGACAGGTTCAGTAGGACTATCGGGGAGTTGAGATAACCGTACTTTTATTTTAGCAACCTCGGCAGGTGCCGCACCTGCAGCTATTGCCTGGGCTTCAAAATCCTCAATAGAAATACCATCAGCGTCCAGTTTAGCTTTGATCCTGGCAACCTGTTCATTCGTTAAATCATCAGCTTTCATGTTTTTATCAAAGCTTTGTGCGAATAAGCCAGTGCTTAACAACAGTATAATTAATGTGACTAGTATCCGAAAAGAATGTTTCATATTTTGGTTGATTGATGTTTTTTGTTGATGGCTAAAGTTAAAATGTGTAATTCGCTAAAATTCAATTATATGGAAAATAAAAATTCCATATATCAGATTATTTTTAACGGCAAATTTATTCTTGATACTTTGTTTTATGAATGCTGCGATAACGCTTTTTTCTGGTTTAAATTATATTGTCTGGATTGAGTATCAAATGTATATACTTTGAAGCAGAACAAAATTCAAAAAATGATTCCAGATAATATGTCTGACCAGATGGATATTATATAATGCTTCGCCGCGTCACTCCCATGCGGGTAACAAAATAATAAAATAAAAGATGTAAAAGCAGCGGGCTGCTGGCGCTAAACTTGAAATAAGATTAAATCTTTAAATGGATATAAAACATTCAGCTGCAGCACTGAATTGAATTTGCAATTGTTGTTTATAGCAAATTTATTTTTATACCTCCTTTTACAGGAAACTAAACATTTAAATCATTCTACAAATTCAGTTCAGGCACTTTTACCCACGTGCAAAAATAGCACTTAAAGTTTATTATTACAATGGTATCGCCCATATGTGTTTTAAATGTTGTAAGTGTTTGAATATAAATATTATAGTAAGCGGTTTATCCCATTTCTGAGGTAATAACAGGAGTCTGTTACTACTTTAGTCAAACTTAGATTAAGCCAAACTGACTGATGCTGGACGGCTGCATTTTGTCAGTTTACAACATAGTTTTCTACATTTTCTTCGATTAATCCAGAATGGACTTAAAATCAATACATTAAATAGAATATTAGCGTAAAATGGTATTTTGTGGCAATGCCGCCAAAACATGTACTATTCAAAATTTATCATGAAATATGTGTTGAAAAAAAATATACATATAAAAAGCCTTTTGTAAACGCAAAAAATCCCTGCAGCCATGTGCTTACAGGGATTATAGGAAAGCAAGGATTTAAAATAAAAGTACTCCTGTAATGGATTGCTTTCTACTTCTTATCAAGTTTATCAATATTCTCCATTCCTTCAATATCCATGGCCTTTGAAAGTTTGGAAATTGATTTGAGATCGATATTTCCGGTGATGCATATCAGCACGTTGTCATGCCCTCCGCCAATCATCAGGAATTCGGTTATTATACTGCCTTTTTTGCGAACCAGCATTTTGAAAACCTGGTCCTTTTCTTTTACTGACATCAGTTCCTCATACTGAGTAAGCGGAAGGCTTTTGCTTATTTCTTTATAGAAATTGAGGTTTCCGGCTGGCACTGTTTCATCAGGAGAAAGGATGCGTATGGATTCGAGCCCTTTGATGGCGCTGTTAAAATCAGCCTTGCTTTCGCTTTCACTGGCAAAGAGGCTGAACATTGCTTTGGAGATGGATACGGTTGTAAAACCATCTTTATCGGCATACTTTGTGAACAGCTGATCAACGGCCGAAGTCTGTGCTTTTGCTGCGAATGCTAAAACTAGCAGAATTATTGGAAATAGTATTTTTTTCATTGGGTTATTTTTTTAGCGAGTTAACAACTTTATCAATTTCGGCTATTTTTTGCACCTGTTCAAACGATTCATCCACTTTCGCCAGGTATTTGAGTTTGGCTGTATTGTGGTTCATCACTCTCGAGACCATCATCAGGGCGTGTTTGGTTTCGAGGTAAGCCAGTTTTGGATCTTTATAGGTATCTTTAGCTAGGGTATCCGGTTTATTGAGGAATTGAAAAAGTCCAAAAGCAATTACAAGAACTGCTGCTGCGCTTCCTGCCCAGGCATACACCTGTCTGAAACGGCCAGCCGATTCTTTTTTCCATTCTTTTTCAATTAACGCATTCAATTCACTGGTTACATCGTAAGGCGGTGCCGATTCTACCTTTGCTTCCACCAGGTAGCCAAACAACTCTTTCATTTCGTTTTGGTAATCGGGCAAGCCGGGTTTTGAGAAATATTCCTTTAACAAGGCTTCTTCCTCCAGCGAGGATTCTCCTTCCAGGTAACGGTTCAGCAATTTTTCAATCTCGTTATATTCCATAATTGTAAACTTTCATTAATTCTTCTTTCACCCATTTTCGCGCAATGCAGAGTTGAACTCTAACATTGTTTTCGGATGTATCAGCCAGTAAGGCGATTTCTTCAAATGTACAACCGTCGATATCCCGCATCTGCATTATTATTCTTTGTCTTTCGGGAAGCATTTGAATCACTTTTTTTACCTCACCTATACCTTCATTTTGGTCGAAGGTGGCTTCTGGATTATCTCCAAATGTTTTAAGAACTTCAATATCAATGGTAGGCTTTTGCAGGCGGAGTTTATCGAGGCATTTATTCTTCAGGATGGTACAGGCAAACGCATCAATACTGTTTATTTTGCGAAGATCGCTTCGTTTTTCCCAGAGTTTCAGGTACAGTTCCTGGAGTACATCTTTTGCCGATTCCGAATTCCCCAACAGCCTGTATGCTATCCGGTACATCTTGTCGCCAAGTGGTATTACTTCCTTCTGAAACTCCTCTTTTGTCATCTTCTGCTTTTGTGCCTTGATTTGCTTAACATTTTATTGAGCATGCTATGCTATAATTATTTAATATTTCACCTTGCATTCATCACTAAAGCAATGATAGCACTATGGATTACTGAGTTTTTCATTATTCACTATCCATTTTAATTTTCATCTTCTCCATCTTTTTTTTCAGCCACCTGGGTGGTCATATGCTTTGCCTGTTCGAGCGACATATTTCCAGTAATTTCAACCAGCACATTGTTTTCGCCGCCCGAAACATAAAGAACTTCTGTGATGCGTTTCCTGTCTTTTTTACATAAGAGGATTGCTTTTTCCCCTTTATGCTTAATGGTCATGAGTTCTTCGTATCCAGAGCGGTTAATTTTTGGTACAATTTCATTATAAAAATTCAATTTTGCATTAAGCAAAGTATCCTTTACCGTTAGGATTCTCAGTGAGGAAATTCTTAAATCCGGATCATTTTTCCCATCATTGAACAATTCGGAAGGAAGATTAGATAATTTCACAGTAAGAAATCCGTCTTTATCAGCATACCGGTCAAAGATACGGTCGAATGATTGGTTTTGTGAGCAGGCACTTAATGCTAAAAACAAGCCTAGCAGGCATGACAAAATTAATGTTTTCATAGTTATGAGATGTTACGTTAATAAATGTTATATTGTCATGACGAATAATGAAGGATTTTATTAATCAATAAGTAAAATAAATTTGAAATATTGCTGCAGGATTTAAGGAATTGGTCGATAAACAGTTACTTTTCATACTTTTACATTAAACTTTAGTTATGAAAATAGTCCTTTTGCTAACCATTGCATTTATGCTGGTTAGTTGTACGAATAACCGGAATCCAAGGATACTTATAGTTACCGGGCTTGGCAATATAGAAGCCGAAGTATATTTCGATAAGGCCCCGGTTACTGCCACTAATTTCCTCCGCTATGTCGATTCGGGGAAATACAACAACCTTGCTGGCTTTTACAGGGTTGTGAGGCAGGATAACCAGGCGGACAAAAAGATCAAAATAGAAGTAATACAGGGTGGCTTCGGCCAGGATTCATTAATTGAGAAATACCAGTTTCATCCCATTGCTCATGAGACTACTAAAAAGACTGGCATCCTGCACAAAGATGGTGTTTTATCTATGGCTCGGTATGGACCTGGGACAGCCTCTTCAGAATTTTTTATCTGTGTGGGCGATCAGCCGGCATTGGATTTTGAAGGTGAACGAAATCCTGACAAACAGGGATTTGCGGCTTTTGGAAGAGTAATTAGTGGAATGGAAGTAGTGCGAAAAATTCAGCAGCTGAAAGATAAAGATCAATACCTGGAAACTCCGGTTAAGATTATTGAGATTAGGCGATTAGCAGACTGAGGGATTAAGGGACTGAGAGACTATGGGAATGGGGAATGAGAGATCGACGAGGCAATTCGTCAGTATGGAGGAGCCATTTTCTGAAGTAGTTTTACATTATTGATAGAGTAGGAACGAGAAATTATTTTAGTCTACTATTTCCAACTTAACTTTCTCCACTTTTTTAAGATCTTTTTCATAGTAAAACGATCCTGCAAAGAACAAGGCTGATGCAGCTAATAGGGCTAATGGAAGGAATTTAAATGCGGTTTGAATATTTGTAGCATCAGAGATTGCACCCATCACAATCGGTCCCAGCGAAGCACCGAGAAGATTTTGTATAACAACGGCAATTGCATACGACATAGCTCTCAATCCCGGATGAACAACATCCTGGGTAACAGCCCCGGTTGCAGCAATAAATGCTGTAATCGAAATTCCCATAGAAAGTAATATCAGGTATTGAATCTGCCCGTTAAAAACACTAAAAGCGAGAAACATCAGAAAGGCTGACAGTAAGGATGTTAAAGTTGGTACCAACAATCTGGCATTGATCTGTTTTTTTCTCCATCTGTCGGTTATATATCCACCAAGAGGTGCACCTATTATGGCAAAAAGCATAACAGCACTTGCCTTAATTCCGGCATTTTTTTCAAGTACTCCCTGCACTCTGTGAAAATAGGTGGGAAGCCAGATAAGAAGCGAAGTGGTAGTAAAAACAACTCCTGCCATTCCAAAATAGGTAAAAATTAATGATGGCTTTGACAAGAATTCTTTTAGCATATCAAGAATTGACATTCGAACTTTCTTTCGCTCTGCTTTCTTTTCTGCTTTCGTTATGGTTTCGGTTTTTTCTAAACCTATTGTTTTGTAATCTTTTACGAAGAAAAACAAAATAGCAATGATCATGCCTGGTATTGCAACAATTCCCAATGCATGCCGCCATCCCCATTTTGCTGCTATTATCCCTCCGAGAGCCACACCAATAGCACTGCCCAAGGGAATAGATGCATTCCATAAACCCATCATAAGCGATCTTTTCTCCTGGGGATATAGAGCTGACATCATTGCCGATCCACCTGGTGCATAACCGGCTTCGCCTACACCGACAAGAGTCCGGGTAGTAAAAAGTTGCCTGAATGAATTCGTAAATGCACCTATACCAGTGGCTATACTCCATAATACAGCCATCATTCCAATAGTTTTCCGGCGACTCCAGCGATCGACCAGGATTGATATAGGGAAAGTAAATATTACTATCGACCAGTAAACCGCCGAACTAAGCATACCGCATTGTGTATCAGTGAGATTCCAATCAGCTTTTAGAAACGGGAATAAAGAGGCAATTACCATTCTGTCCAAATAATCGAACATGTAAAGGAGGAAAAGCAGGATGAAAATATAATTAGTATATCCTTTTGTAAAGAGATAACCTTCCGGAATGGTCTGTTTTTTCATACTTCTTTAGTTAGTGATTATTGTTTTGCGTTCACTTTGTGAGAGTGTTCACCAGACAAATATAATTACTTTACTCAATATAAAATACGAACAAACTGCAGAAACCAGCCTGAAAGGTTGAATTTATATAGAAAGAATCTTATTGCTGCACTAACTCAACATGTATGAGTAAGAAAATATCCTATTTTAAATTCAACAGGCTATTACCAAATCAATTCTGTAGTGGAATCGATTTATCTGATCGTTTGCTTTTTCGTTGAAAAATTACCAGTAATCCAAAATAGGAAACAGCACTGGCAGGGACAACAAGAATTAGCCATGTGAGTATACCATACAAATGAAAAATACCTACAGTTTTTATTCCTGAAAGCATTCCCGGCTGGAAAGCACGATTGATCTGCTGTATGCTGATATGAACAACATTTTGGTTCAGCAGGTAAGCTCCAAATTTCATAAAAGGTATGATCAGGAGAATCTGAACAAGTGCCAGAATCCATTGTACGGACTGAACCACAAGCAGGTTTTGTCGAAACAGTATGGTTAATAACAAACTTAGTAGTGTAGTCATGCCTAATACCGGAAATATCCCGGAAATAATGCCCAGTGTTATTGAGAATGCAAGTGTTTCAGGTGTAAGACCATCTTTGGGAACCAGTCGGAACGGGATGAGAATCTTGTTCGTGAAGGATTCAATGATTTTGGATGACATTTTCTGATGGCAATTTTAAGGATTCAAAATTTTCAGTTCCTTCTAAACACAAATGTACAAAATGATAAATATGCTGGATTATAATTTTTATTTAAAGTTATTTCTTTTTAGCAAGGAAAGTCAGATTGACAATTCATCTGCATTTTTCAACAGTTGGGTAACTCTTATTATGAAAGTGAATTTTACAGGTACAAATTTGCATCATAATTAACAATCGGATTCTAAATTTCAGCCATGAAAAAAATAGCATTTATCATTTTACTGGGATTAGTAGGTTTGAATTCATACAGCCAGGGAATTGTTTCAGGGATAGTTTCGAGCAATGAGGGGCCTTTACCAGGAGCAAGTGTTTACTTGGAAGGTACGTATGATGGAACTTCAACAAATTCAAACGGGGAATTCAGTTTCAGGACTTCTAAAACCGGGATTGTTATATTAAAAGTCAGTTTTCTGGGATTTGAGCCATTTTCAAAAGAACTTAATTTATCCGGGACTCCTGTAAAGCTGGAAATTCAACTGAAAGAGACTTTTAATCAATTAAATGCAGTTACCATCACAGCAGGAACTTTTGAAGCAGGCGATAAAAAACGATCCAATATCCTTACACCGCTGGATATGGTTACCACTGCCGGTGCTGTAGGCGATGTATACGGAGCATTGCAAACTTTACCGGGTACTACAACCAATGGCGAATCAGGAAAGCTATTCGTAAAAGGTGGCGACAGTGAAGAATCACAAACGTTTATCGACGGTTCGCTTGTTTATGCTCCTTATAGTTCTGCTGCACCCAACATGTCAGTACGGGGAAGGTTTAACCCGTTTATGTTTAAAGGTACTATTTTCAGCACAGGCGGCTATTCAGCTGAATACGGACAGGCATTGTCGTCAGTGCTTTTATTGAATACCAACGATATGCCTACCGAAGATAAGCTCGATATTTCAATTATGTCAGTCGGGCTTGGTGTTGCCGGAACAAAGCTATGGAAAACGGGTGCAGCCACAGCTACTTTTTCGTACAATGATCTTAGTCCATACATGTGGGTGGTACCTCAAAATTACAATTGGGTAAAATATCCATCCAATGCGGAAGGCGCGTTCAGTCTGAGACAAAAAACCGGCAAGAAAGGAATGTTTAAACTCTACAGCAGTTATACTAATTCGAGATACACGATTAACCAGGAAGATCTCAACCACGAAGGGAAATTCTACGATTATGCGCTGAGTAACGATAACTATTTTCTGAATGCATCCTTGAAAAGCAGTATAGGGCAGAAATGGAACATAGCCTCTGCAGCGTCGTTCACTTACAATAAGGATGATGTTGGATACGATACAATTTCATTTAATAAATTGCTGAAGGGTGCTCATATAAAAAATGTTTTTACAAATTTTTATAGTGATATGATCACATTTCATGTTGGAGCAGAATTTTTCACCAAAACGTATTCACAGAAATATCGTACATCGTTGAATTCGCTTACGAGTAAGTATACCAATAATACAATTTCTGCATTTGCCGAAGCCGAAATTTACCTTTCAACAAAGTTTGTAACCAGGCTTGGTACACGCTTTGAATATTCGGATTACCTGCAGAAAGCTAACCTGGTTCCACGTATTTCAATGGCATATAAAGTCTCAAAATCGGGACAATTCTCCTTAGCATATGGTTGGTTTTACCAGGATCCAACCGACGATTATCTATTGTACACCAGCCAACTCGGTTACGAAAGGGCTGATCATTACACCTTAAGTTACCAGGCGTCCAGAAACGACCGTACATTTCGGGCAGAAATATATTACAAGAAGTATAAAAATCTGGCTAAAATGAATGATGAAGCATTCTATCTCCCATCTAGCTATTCCAATTCTGGTTATGGCTATGCCAAAGGGATCGATATCTTCTGGAGAGACAAAAAGTCCATAAAAAATGGAGATTACTGGATATCATATTCCTACATAGATACCAAACGCAACTACAGGAATTACCCTACTGAAGTTGTACCGGGATTTGCCAGCAAACACAACTTTGCAGCAGTATACAAACATTGGTTTGGTGGATTAAGATCCTATGCAAGCGCTAATTTCAAATACTCTTCTCCGCGGGTTTACAATAATCCCAATTCGGTTGTATTTAATGGTGAGCACACAAAACCTTACAGGAGCGTAGATGTTAGCTGGAGTTTCCTGTTAAGGCAAAATGTTATTATTTATGCAGCTGTCACCAATGTTTTCGGGTTTAAACAAGGTTATGGGAACTCTTACGCCAGCATACCGGATACACAAGGAGTTTATCGGAGTGCTCCGATTACAGCCGGCGCCGACAGGTTTTACCTTATTGCATGTTTTATAACACTTTCCAGGAAAGGTGAAGCGAACCAGGTTGATAAAATTGAATAAGAGTCTGAAATACTAAGTTCAAAATGCAAATTTCAAAATGCAAAGAAATAAGTAAAGAAAAATCTTCAACTCTACAAGTGCCCTGTTCTCATCACTTATAACTCATAACTAATTAATAACCAATAACTAAAA
>CAIWMA010000006.1 GCA_903913645.1 uncultured Bacteroidales bacterium
ATCATATATAGGCATGTGAGTAAGCCCATTTAAATATTTAATTTCGACATTTGTAGCCGCTCCATTCGCAAGGAGTTGTCCCAATCCATTTTTCCCATCCCAGTTTATGGTTTCCCAAGTTGTACATCCAGGGGACCCGGTTACATTCGCATTTATTTTTACATCTTCTCCATTATCAACACCTAAAGGTGCAATATCAATACTCATATCTATTTTTCCGGCTTTGTTTACTTTTACCTGAAATTCAACCGACCCATCGCATTTTGAAATTGTTTGTACATCGCAGATTGTTCCAAACGAACCTGTTGGGTATACAATATTATCAGGATCGTTTAGAAATTCTTTATATTCAGGTAAGTCACCGGGCCATGCAGCCAATGACTGCCGGTCAGTATACCAATTCCCGGTATTTACAACGCCCCATTCATTACAATAAAAAATATAATACCCGCCATTCCAGCGGTTTATATTGAGTTTTGTTACAATTGAATCATTTGAATACACAAAAAAATTGGTTTCAGGAGATTGACCTCCTGAAACATCACAAAACTGCCATGCCTTACTCCATAACCTGCCTTCTTTAACCGTATTTCCCTGGTAAACACTTACATCGAAAAACTCGATGGTTGCTGGATTAGTCGCCCATGCAGCTGTATTTCCAGCTGCATCTGCAGCAAATTCCAGGTAATAATCTCCCGGTATAGATGGAATAAATGAGAGTGGGTTATATCCGCCAGGGTTAAGTGCTCCAATTATTGGACCGGCAACAGATTGATTCCAGGTTGCAATATATCCGGGATTGCCTGCTGTTGGTTGTGTTACAAGTGAATATGGCATAACCACACTGCCATCCGGAGCAATCCATCTATAAAATAATGATCCGTTGCCTTTTTGTTTAAATCCAAAATATACGACTTCTGTTGTTGGATCTGATATATGCACATTTAGCCTGTAATTAGCTGTACAACCTACTGTGGCAAAAGGAATCCGGTACCCGTTAGGTGTCATTCCACCAGCAAACAGAGAAAGTTCACAATATCCGTTTGCAGCATTTGGAGTAGCAGGTTCTAGTTGTTTTGTCCCTTCCGCTCTTAAATTTAATGTTACTGCAAAAAGTAAAAGTGTAGAAATAAGAGCATGGCGATAGAACCCCGGAAAGTTTTTCCAGGGCAAATTGATGAGAGAACTTCGGAGAAGAAATTGTTTTACCAGAGCGATTATTGTATTGCAAACACAATCATAAAGCCTGACTAGTGTTAACAAGAAAAGGATCAAGAAATGTTTTAACAACATAGCCGTCCTGAGAAGGTTGAGTAGAGCCCGTTTCATAATTCCTCTTTGGAAGTAAGTAAGTGATAGTCAAATATATGCGGTAAATACTGAGCTGTTCGAGTAGTGATGTGTATAAGTTAATAGCCATGTTATCAATTTGTAATAGAAAATCGGGTATATATTTTCAGTACTTTTTTAAACGATTCATACTGAATAGCATATAATTGGTTTGTTGAATATGATACAGGCTTAATATCGTATAAAATTAGGTGTAAGTATTGATTATCAGTATTGTATGTTGGAATTATTCCTGAGTTTGGATATTTTGAAAACTATTTCCCAAACAAAATCTGATTTATCGTAATCTTTCTTTAATTCAGATAGGTTCTCGTTTTTTTAAAATATAGGGTTCGGATCAGCGTTGGTTTGTGATTCTCGGAAGATCATATTTTAAAAGTGTAAATATTTATTTTTTATTCTGAACAATAGTTTGAAAATTAAGTCTTAAAAATAGTATTGATTGGAAGGTTTTCCGTCATACTTATCGTACTTAAATTGTAATTTTGCTTTCAAAATAATAAGCAGGATGTTTTTGTGCTGCGGATTCTATTAATATTAGAACATTTCAGAAAGGCGACAACTCTTAAGGTCTTAATAGGTGAATAAAAATATTTTTTACAATAACCGGATTGAGTATTTTTGGGTTCACATATAAATATGTTGAACTTGATTCTTAATTGTTAGGAATTAAAACTGATGGGTTAATCCTCGTCCTCTATCAATCTAAGTTTGAATAATTATTGTTTATTTTTCAATAGTAATAATTGTTGCGAGGAAATAAATAGGGTAGTAAGTGAATAATCTATTGAAATTCAGTAATAAGTGGCACCTCTAATGTTGACAAGATACACTTCAGTACAAAACTTTTAATACCATAATAATGAAACCAATTAAAAAAACATTCTTTCTTTTTCTGCTGGTTGGTGCTTTAGCAAGCATCCTTTATACGGGTTGTGAACCTGTTGATAATACAACCGGAGGTGATCCCCGTACTCCTTACGTTGGTGAATGGCAATTTATCGAAAGATTAAAAAGCACTGAAGGACAAAGTTATTTTGTAACTATAGCCTTAGACCCCTCTAACAGCAGCCAGGTTATTATAGGGAATTTGGGAAATCCGGGTTCTCAGGATATAACGGTCAAAGGGGTAGTAACTTCGAGCCAGGTTATTGTTTCATCACAGAGCATGAGCGATGGATGGATAATTGAAGGATCGGGAAGTTTTAACACTACCGCTAAGAATATAATGGACTGGACATATTCCATCAAAGCAGGTGGCAATTACGATACGTATACCGCAACAGCCAGTCGGTGATATACCTGTGGAGTTGCCTGACATTACTAAGGAATTCAAGAGATTTCTAATTATTGACAAAAAAAAATCGGATAGAAAAAAGACGGAGTTTATAAAGTACTATTGAAAATCAATTATTTAAAAAGTGAAAAACCCGGATCATGTCCGGGGTTTTCGCTTTCTGCATTAGTTTATCGCACGTTCTTTTACCTAATAGGTTCAGGAACTTTAGCCATTACGGGAACGGGATATTTTATGATGCTGAAATATTGAATAGCTTCCGGTTCATTATCCTTATTCATGGATTTGTACCAGATATTTCTCATAAGCATCCTTTTCTGATCAGGATTCATCCTCCTGATGCCAGGTTCTACTTTGGGTTGTAACGTAGCTTCCAAAGCCGTTAACCTGTTAATTACTTCCTTATATATGTTGTCCAGTTCTTCAATGTGACCCAGGTAATATGTAAGGCTGGCATTAAAATCATCCGGATCAATATCATTCTTTACGAAAATTTGGACATAACGGATGCGAAGTTGTGTGGTGTCGGTTAGCCGGGATATTGGGTCATTTGCGATATTCAATGTTGCCTCGGTTAAATGAATATCTACCAGAACATCAATCATTTGATTTTCACTCAACGTACCAGAGGGCCGGGAATTTAAAATACTGTTGCACGATGCCGAAAGCAAAGTAATACAAAGTACAAAAGCCCATTTCCTCATGATAAATATTTCGCAATGATTAATAATCTGCGATTCGCTTTTTAGTAAAAAACAAATTATGCTGCAGGCAAATGCCTATTTACCTCCATGTTTTTCCTGGTAGGCATTGTTGAGTTCTTTAATAACATCTTTTGTTACGTCAAGTGTATCGTTGGCAAACAAAATATTGCCGCCTTTTGTAAAACCGAGGATATAATCGAACTTATACTTTTCGTTATAGCGTTTAAGGAAATTCATGACCGAATCGATAAGCGCAACGTTCATATCCATTTCGCTCTGCTGCAATTCGGCTGTATAACGGTCGCGGAGTTGAGCAATACCTTGCTGATTTTGTTGCAATTGACCGTAAATTTCCTGGGCACTCTGATCGCTGATGGCTTTCTTTTTTACCTGTTCCTGGAAATAGGCAGCATCTTTTTCAAAAGCCTGCTGTTTAGCGGCTACTTCTCCCTCAAGCCTTTTTCCTTTTGCTTCCAGGTCGGCACGCATTTTTTTAACCAGATCGTAGTGGCTCAGTATGCTGTCGTTATTCACAAATGCAACTGAAATTGCTCCTTTGCTGGCTTTCGCGAAAGCACCGGAAGTACTGCCTTTGCTACCAGGTCCGGTAAAATGCAATATAAATAGTATTATTATGCCAACCAGCATTACAAGGTTTAAAGCCAGCAATAAAGGATTGATTTTGTTGCCGGCAGGTACAACCTGTTCAGTCGCGGAAGCGATTTTGTCGTTAGCGGGTGTAATAGGCTCAGGGGTTGAGGTGTTCTCAATGTTGTTGTTAAGTTCTTCAGTCATTTTTTAAAAATATCGGGTTTATGATAAAAACAACCTGATCCATAATTTATGAACCAGGTTGCGAAGTTATGAAAAACACTTATTTGTCAGCGAATTAATTGCCAACTTCTGAGATGTATTTAATACGTACCAATCTAATTTCTTCTTCTGTAAACTCATTTTCACCTAAATCCCTCAATGCGTGTTCTACAGAATCTGTTTCTGCTTCCATGAAATATTCAATAATTTCTTCCATGTGATAAGGATCAATAGTTTCTTTCAGGTAATAGGACAGATCGATTTTTGTACCCGAATCTACTATGCTTTCAATCTCAGTGAGCAGCTCATCGGCAGTCAGGTTTTTAGCAACTGCAATATCTTCGAGCGAAATTTTCCGGTCGATATTGGTAATGATATAAACTTTAAGCCCTGATTTGTTTACTACAGATTTCACAACCATATCCATTGGCCGGATAATCTCATTTTCTTCAACATACGATGAAATCAACTCCAGGAAGGGCTTTCCGTACTTCTGTGCTTTGCCCGCGCCAACACCGGTTATCCGCTGAAGTTCGTCCATGCTTATAGGATATTGTATCGCCATATCTTCGAGCGATGGATCCTGGAATATTACAAACGGAGGGAGACTTTCCTTGCGTGCAATTTCTTTTCGGAGATCTTTGAGCAGCGAGAAAAGCGTTTTGTCAGTAGTACTGGTGCGCGCACCGCCACCCGACATCATTTCTTCATCATCTCCTTCTTCAGGATCAGTATCTTTGGCAACCATAACGGCATAAGATTTTTTAAGGAACTTTTGCCCTTCAGGGGTGATTTTTAATATGCCATAATTCTCAATGTCTTTCACAACGAGCCGCTCAATAAGCATCTGCCGCAATACTCCGTCCCAGAAACGCTCGCTTTCTTCCATGCCTTTGCCGAAAATATCAAGTTCATTGTGTTTGTATGATTTGATATTCGACGACATCTTGCCGATCATAATATTTACAATATGCTTTGCCTTACACAATTGCTTGGTAGCCAGAACAGCTTCCAGTGCCAGGTCAACATACTCGCGACCATCTATCAATGTTTTTGGATGTAGGCAGTTATCGCAATTTCCACAATTATCCTCTGAATATACTTCGCCGAAATAATGCAATAATTGTTTGCGCCGGCACATGGCTGACTCAGCGAAAGATACCACTTCCATCAGCAACTGGTTGGCAATTTCCTGTTCGGCAACTCCTTTGTTTTTGCTGAATTTCTCAAGCTTCTCAATATCCTCGTACGCATAAAATGCCAGGCAAATACCTTCACCATCGTCGCGACCCGAACGCCCGGTTTCCTGGTAATACCCTTCCAGGCTTTTAGGCATGTCGTAATGTATAACAAAGCGTACATCAGGTTTGTCAATTCCCATTCCGAAGGCAATAGTAGCAACTATTACATCCGATTCTTCCATCAGGAATTTATCCTGATTTTCGACCCGCACTGCTGAATCAAGCCCTGCATGGTAAGGCAAAGCTTTTATGCCGTTAACAACCAATGTTTCCGAAAGTTCTTCTACCTGGCGGCGACTCAGACAATATATAATTCCTGATTTGCCGGTATGCATCTTTATAAACCGGATCACATCTTTATTAACATCGTCGTTTTTCTGCTTTACTTCGTAGTAAAGGTTCGAACGGTTAAATGATGATTTATAAAGGGCAGCTTCCTGCATGCCTAAACTTTTCAGAATATCCTGCTGTACTTTAGGTGTTGCTGTGGCAGTTAATGCCAAAACCGGAACATCCTGCCCAATGGAATCAATTATCGGACGCAGCCGCCGGTATTCCGGCCTGAAATCGTGTCCCCATTCCGATATGCAATGCGCTTCGTCGATGGCATAAAACGAAATCTGGATATCCCTGAAAAATGCTATGTTTTCTTCTTTTGTTAGTGATTCTGGCGCAACGTATAATAGTTTTGTTACTCCATTGGTTAAATCGCTCTTCACTTGCGTGATCTCGTTTTTCGAAAGTGATGAATTCAGAACGTGGGCAATGCCGATATCAGCGCCAAATTGGCGCATAGCATCAACCTGGTTCTTCATCAGCGAAATAAGGGGGGATATAATGATGGCAGTGCCTGGCAAAATCATCGCAGGTAGCTGGTAACACATAGATTTACCACCACCGGTTGGCATTATTACAAATGTATCGTTGCCGGCAAGCAAATTACGTATTATGGGTTCCTGGTTTCCTTTAAAATTCTCAAATCCGAATATTTTCTTCAGTACGGTTTGCAAAGGATAATCTTTGAACTCTTCATTCTTTTTCATTCCACGAGCATTATTCTTGTATGTGCATCAATTATTGATGCTTATTATGTTTGTGACTTGTCATTTATTAAAATCGTCAACATCCATTGTACTGGTGTATTTATAAAACCACTCACCCTGTACTTTTGTTTTGTTGACTTTTCACTTCTCCACGATAGCTTGTAAAAGGTATCACAGGTTTAAGTTTACTGACAGCGTGTCAGATTGTTGCTACTTGCCTTTGTGTTAAGTAAAGTTAATACAACTTTGTCGTTTATTTAAAAAAAATTATTCCTATTGCATTTATTTTCTGGAGCAATTAGTGTAACATTTTCTAATACAGTTGGTTAAGCATTTATCAGGCATAAATTAATTAGCAAATCAATTACAAACCAATCTATTTCTTTACAATGATACAGATTTTTGATGTGTAGATCAGTATTCATTTGGCAGTTAACAACTTTCCAGACAGGAGTCTCAAAAAGCGTGCAAAAGTATAATTAAATTTAAAACAATCAACCATAAGATTTTTTTCAGAATTTAATTTTATGAATTTCATTGTTAAACTTGTCGTAATATAATTTATAATTTAGTTGTTTTGCCTCTAACATATTCTAAATCTGTAAGTTTGAAAAAACAAACCGTGTTAATTTCACCCATATTTTTACTTCCTAAAAATCATTACATTATTAAATATCGAAAAAACAAATTGCAAGAAGCAAAGAAAACATTTCGAAAAGGAGATAAACGCGGTAATATATTAAATGAAAGCCAATTTAAAATTCCACATAGTATTTAAGTAAAACTATCCGGAAATGTTTTAGTACTTTTATCGGGGATTATATGATAAAAAAATTAAATTTGCCATCACTATTGATATAACATTCTGACACATTGAGTATTTACAACAACTATCAATAAACTGGCAGCCATATAAACATTGAATTCGAAGGTGTTAGTTTTTGAGTCAATTATCAGAATGCAATTTTGATTTTCATACAATACTAAACAGAAAATACAATGGAAAATGATGACATGAAAGCCCTTGGAATGATTGAAACCAAAGGGTTTGCAGCAATGGTCGAGGCCTCTGATGCCATGGTGAAAGCAGCAAAAGTTGAACTTATCGGTTTCGAAAAAATCGGTGGAGGATATGTAACCGCTATTGTTCGCGGCGATGTGGCTGCAGTAAAAGCAGCTGTTGATGCAGGCGTGCAGGCTGCGCAAAAAGTGGGTGAAATCGTATCAACACATATAATTCCACGACCTCACGCAAATGTGGATAGTGCACTTCCGCTTGGTAAAAATCAAAGTAAAAAAGGGAAATAACCATGATAGACCTGAGAACATATATTTTTATTGATTCCCTGCAATTGCAGATGGCTTCTTATTTATCAACCGTATCGAAAGGATACCTGCCAGTTAGCGGCCAGGCATGCTGTATCATCGAAATAGCACCGGGAATAGAAATCAATACGCTTACCGATATTGCTCTAAAAGCTACCAATGTAACACCTGGTATGCAGATTGTTGAACGGGCATACGGAATGCTTGAAGTGCATTCGGATAGCCAGGGTGATACCCGTGTAGCCGGGGAAACAGTTCTTCGGACAATTGAGCAAACGGAAAACGACAGGATAAAACCAAGGATACTTACCAGTCAGCTGATTAAAAATGTTGAAGATCACCATGCCCAGTTGATTAACAGGACAAGGCATGGAAATATGATTCTGAAAGGTGACACCTTGTTTGTTCTGGAAGTTGAACCTGCTGGATATGCCTACTATGCGGCTAACGAAGCTGAAAAAACCGCGCATATCAATATTATAGAAGTTATTGGATTTGGCAAATTCGGCAGAGTGTATATTGCCGGCGCTGAAGCCGAAGTGCTGGAGGCTAAGAATATTGTTGAAAAACGCCTTGCTGAAATAACGGGAAGAGAAGAATATTAAAAAACTGTTTTATCAAAATGAGGAGATAAATCTATCAAAATGAAAGTGCACAGTGCTATGTGCAGAGTATTTTAGATAGCCAACTCTGAATAATAAAACAGCCACTTCTATTCTGACAACTAAGCACTAAGCACTGGGCACTGAGCACAAAAATTATTATAAAACAAAATACTAACAAATTAAAAGACATACATTATGAATGATAATACTTCAGACGCTTTAGGAATGATTGAAACAAAAGGCTTTGCTGCAATGGTTGAAGCTTCGGATGCAATGGTAAAAGCTGCAAAAGTTGAACTGATCGGCTTCGAAAAAATTGGTGGCGGTTATGTAACCGCAATTGTTCGGGGAGATGTGGCATCGGTAAAAGCAGCAGTAGATGCCGGCGTTCAGGCAGCGCAAAAAGTTGGTGAAATTGTTTCATCGCATATTATTCCAAGACCACACGTAAATGTGGATAGTGCTTTGCCATTAGGCAGGGGAAGTTCAAAAAAATAATTTGCTATACCTGCAAATTATGTCACTTACGATTCAGGGTACTGTATCCGTAGTGATTAATCAATAAATGGAAACGTTATGATATTGGCAAGGGTTGTCGGAACCGTAGTTTCGAGTCATAAAGCCTCAAAAATAGAAGGAATCAGGTTTTTGCTTCTGGAAAAAATTGATCCTGTAACCATGAAAGGGAAAAATGATTTTGTTGTATCCATGGATAGTGTGGGTGCCGGAACCGGTGAAATTGTATTTTTTGTTTCAGGCAGCAGTGCCCGTTTTACTGACGTTACAGAAGGGAAACCCACTGATTCAGCTATCATTGCAATTGTTGATAATATCGAAAAAGATGGCAGTTTTACTTACCAGAAAGATTAATAGATTATGATCCTTGGAAAAGTAGTCGGAACCATCGTATGCAGTACCATTAAAGATGGCAGCAAAGGATCGCGCTACCTGCTGATTGATAAAACGGATCAATACGGGAAGAAGAAAGGTGATTACCTTGTTGCACTTGATATTATTGGCGTAGCAAACGACGAACTTGTGATGGTAACAGAAGGCAGTCCTTCGAGGGAAACCCTTCAAACCATTAACAAGCCGGTTGATGCTTTGATAGTTGGTATTGTAGATTTGATTGACGAAAATGATTCGGTTATTTACAGAAAATAAGGAGGTTGAATTGGAGGTAATCGCTTTAGGTGCATTAGAGTTCAGTAGTATAGCTATTGGAATACTGGCTTTGGATGAGATGGTCAAGATTGCACCCATCAGAATCATTGAAGCCAGAACCATGTGCCCTGGCAAATACCTGGTAGTATTCAGCGGCGATGTGGCTGCTGTTGAATATTCATTTCATAAAGGATACGAAACAGGTAAGGAATTTATTGTTGACAGCCTTTTCCTTTCAATGATTCACCCTGAAGCCTTAATGGCGATAGGTAAAATTAATATCGCACCTGAATGGGATGCAATTGGAATTATCGAAACCCTTTCGGTTGTCTCAGGTATCGAAGCTGCCGATTTAGCTGCGAAGGTTGGAGGTGTAAAAATAATTGAAGTGAGGCTGGCAATCGGATTTGGTGGCAAATCATATGTAAAACTGCTGGGAAGTCTCGATGCCGTTGAGGCTGCCATGGAAGCAGGAACGGCAAAAGCCAGGTCGAAAGGCTTGTTGTGTATGTCGACACTAATTCCTCAGCCACATCATGAAACAAAACCTTATTTCATGCAATAAGTGAAAATTATGGATAACCTGGAAGAAAGCGTTAGGCAGATCATAGAGGAAGTAATTAATAGCATGGACCTCAACCTGCCAAAGGACGATACAGTCAAAAATATAGGTGTTTTTTCAAATATCAACTCTGCCATCGATGCCGCGGAGCTGGCATTCAGAGAGTTTGGAAAAATTACACTGGAAACGCGCAAAAATTGTATTTCCAACATCCGGAAGATTTGCATGACTAACGTGGAGGTCATGTCGAAAATGGCACAGGAAGAAACCGGAATGGGCCGTTGGGAAGATAAAGCGATTAAAAATGAACTTGGAATCCGGAAAACTCCCGGTGTCGAAGATATTGTCCCTGAATCCTTTTCAGATGATTTTGGACTCACTTTGGTCGAACATGCACCTTATGGTGTAATCGGTGCCATAACGCCAAGTACAAACCCTACAGTTTCTATTATCAGCAACGCAATCGGAATGATAGCTGCCGGGAATTCAGTGGTTTTTAATCCGCATCCGGCCGCAAAAAAAGTTTCGGCTTTTGTTGTTAACCTGATCAATAAAGCGATTATTGAGGAAGGTGGTCCTGCAAACCTGGTTTGTTGCATTGCTGACCCTACCATCGAATCAGCTAAAACGCTGATGACTCACCCCAAAATAGCCATATTAGCTGTAACTGGTGGGCCAGCTGTTGTGAAAGTTGCCATGAACAGTGGTAAAAAAGTTATTGCTGCCGGTCCGGGAAATCCGCCCTGCGTGGTTGATGAAACAGCTGACCTGGCAAAAGCAGGAAAGGATATTGTAGATGGTGCCGGTTTTGATAACAATGTAATCTGTATCTGCGAAAAGGAAATCATTGTTGTTGCTTCTGTGGCTGACAGGCTGAAAGAAGAAATGAAAAAGAATGGTGCATATGAATTGAACGAGGACCAGATTAAAAAAGTAACTGAACTGGTACTTTCTGATCCTGGTGGACCGGGAAAAGAAGGAGCCGCGAATAAAAATTATGTTGGCAAAAATGCCGATTTCATCGCAAAACAAATAGGTTTGACGGTTCCGCCCGAAACCCGCTTGCTCCTTTGCGAAGTGGGTCGCGAACATCCTTTGCTCTGGACTGAACAACTGATGCCGGTAATGCCTTTGGTTCGTGTTAAAGATGTGGATATAGCAATAGACCTTGCGGTTGAAGTCGAACATGGTTTTCGCCACACGGCAATTATGCATTCGTTGAATATTGCCAAGCTTAGCAAAATGGCAAAAGCGATGAACTGTTCCATATTTATTAAAAACGGACCCAGTTATGCCGGTTTAGGCCATGGCGGTGCAGGGTTTGCCTCATTTACCATTGCCAGCCCAACCGGAGAAGGAGTTACAAGAGCCAGAACTTTTACCAGGGAAAGAAGATGTACACTGGTGGATTATTTCAGGATTATTTAAGGAAATTTAATCGTAAATAGAAAATAGTTAATCGTTCTCCTTTTAATACCAATAACCATTAACTAAAACCATTACCCCAAATGAAACTAGGAAAAGTAACAGGCCGTGTCGTCAGCACCGTAAAAGTTGATTCTTTCGAAGGGATCAAACTGATGCTGGTGCAGCCTCTTGACGAAAAACTGGTTCCACATGGAGACCCGATTGTTGCTTTTGATACTATTCAGGCTGGAGTTGGCGACCTTATTTATTACGAAACAAGCAAGGAAGCCGGGAGGGTTTTGGAAACTACCATGAACCCCTGCGATGCTGCCATTGTCGGGATTGTTGACAATCTGGAAGTGGAGGACGAAAAATGATTCTAGGAAAAATAATCGGAAATGTAGTTTCCACGGTGACGGAAGCAGCATACGGATCCAGAAAGATCCTGATCGTACAACCCATTAGCCCTTCGGGTTCAGCGAAAGGACAATCCTTCCTTGCCATTGATACCGTTCAGGCTGGAATAGGAGATACAGTCCTGGTACTCGAAGAGGGCGGTTCGGCAAGGATGATACTGGGTGAACCCCAAACTTTTACCATAAAAGCAATCATTGCCGGTATAGTGGATCAAATAACAATGTAATTTTGCAGGCAGAGCATTCCATGAGAATCCGGATTTACAGGTATTGTTTGCGAAGTTCGAAAAAAAAATATCCGATGAATACTGACGACCAGGTTAAGAGAGTTGCAATAGGTGCCGATCATGGCTCCTTCGATTCGAAAGAGATGCTGAAAGCATATCTCGAAGCTGTGGGCTACAAAGTTACTGATGTTGGAACTTTCAATAGTAAAGAGAAGGTTGATTACCCGGATTTTGCCGTGGCAGTTTCCAAAAAGGTAGTAAGTGGAGAATGTGAACGTGGAATTATGCTCGATGCTGCTGGCATTGGATCTTCCATGGTTTGCAACAAGGTTCATGGTATACGAGCAGCGCTTTGCTGGAGCCCGCAAACCATCACCAACAGCCGCGAACACAACAATGCGAATGTCCTCACTATGGGCACCGCACAACATAAGCCGGAAGAAATATGCACTATGGCTGCCTTATGGCTTAAAACCAGGTTCGAAGGTGGCAGACATTGGCCGCGGATTAATAAAATGATGTCATTAGAAAGAGATTGAAAATACTATGGATCAGAAAGAATTGATTGACAAAATTGCAAAAGAAGTTATGCAGCGGCTTTCCGAAAAGTCACTGAACCAGGGAGCAGCGGACCAGGGTAACACTCAACCGCACTCCACAGTTACCCGAATGTCACAAACCGAATTGGCCGGATACATTGATCATACTTTGCTAAAGCCTGAAGCTGTTGAAACACAGTTTGAACAGCTCTGTGCCGAGGCCATTAAATATAAATTCAAATCTGTCTGCGTAAACTCATCATGGGTGCCTTTTGTTGCAAAAAAACTTAGAGGTTCCGGGATTATTGTTTGCTCCGTTATTGGCTTTCCTTTAGGTGGAATGGATACCCGGAGCAAAGCATTTGAAGCCAGGAGTGCCATTGCAAGCGGTGCCACCGAATTGGATATGGTAATCAATGTAGGCGCACTGAAATCCGGCAACCTTAAACTGGTTGAAGAAGACATAAGAGCTATTAAAAGAGCGTGCCGGAGTACAACAGTTTTAAAAGTGATCCTGGAAACAGGCCTGTTAACTGATGCAGAAAAAATCCTCGCCTGCGAAATCTGCAAAAAGGCGGATGCCGACTTTGTAAAAACCAGCACTGGCTTTGCCGGCAGTGGAGCAACCGTAGAGGATATAGCACTTATGCGGCGGATAGTTGGCCCTAAAATGGGTGTGAAAGCCAGCGGAGGTATTAAAACCTTCGACCAGGCTATTGCACTTATAAATGCCGGAGCCAGCAGGTTGGGTTGCGGGGCAAGTGTTGCAGTTATTACCGGTGCTGAAGCAAAGGGAAGTTATTGACACATTCTTTAAAGGCAATATTTTTTTTTCGAGAAAATATAGAATACCAAAGCTGGTATTTCAAGCAAACCTGCATTATAAAAGCCTGCATTTTCAAAGGTTTCATTACGTTTTACTGACAATTCACTTTTTTGAACAAGAAGAACATTTTTGCCGTTTTTCTTTTTCAGTACTGTCATCACTGGCATATTTATGGCATAAATAGTATGGCCTGGTGATGTTATAATTTACCTCTGTTAATTCAGTTTGGTGAAGATTCATTTATTAAAAATTCAGAAATTTCACTTCACTTAGGCTGGTTCAACCCCCGACCTCAAAGCCAGGTCGCGCATTTTCGTTAACTTTGCCGTTTATAAGTGATTATCTAAACAATATTAACTCCACTCAGGATGGGCGAAAAAGTTGAGCAATTTAATCAATACCGGAGTAAGATGAATGATCGCATTCTTTCGGTTGATAATAAAGTAGTGAAACGGATTTTTAATGTCGATACCAACGCATATACCGAAGGTGCCTTGTCTGTAAAAACCAAGGAGCTTATGGGTTTGGTAGCTTCGCTTGTATTGCGCTGCGACGATTGTATCAAATACCACTTGTTGAAATGCAAGGAAAATAATGTTACTGAAGAAGAACTTTTCGAAGTATTGGGAATAGCAACCTTAGTAGGCGGAACTATTGTAGTTCCTCATATGCGACGGGCTGTTGAGTTTTGGGACGATATGGATGTCTGACAGAAAATCATGCTGGAGTTTATGGCTTTTCTGGTTTGAGCTGGCATTTAACCTTTCTTTTCAGGTTACATTTTAAAACAAAAGCAATTATTATATTGTTGATCGTATGGGAATAAGAGATTAAGCCTTGATTTTTTGGGAAATACATCTCAAAAGCGGCATATTCTTTGATTCACCAAAATAACTATGAAAAATACCAGATCAAAAAAACTTGTATTCCTGTTAATAAACCTGCTGTTGTTGCTAGCTCCGGGGTTTATAACGCCATGTTATTCCCAGGATGCTACTAAAATAATGGGAATCGTACGTGATGCTCAAACCGGCGACACGCTTCCTTTCGTTAGCATTTACTTTAAAAACACACAGATTGGCACAACAACCGGCTTCGATGGCAGGTTTTCGCTCGAATCGCGCAAAGCTACAGACACAATTGTTGCTTCATACATCGGGTTTGTTACAAAGCTTGTCCCTATACAACGTAACCGTTTCCAGACCGTTGATATACAACTGGAGTCTGAACGATATGAGCTGTCAGGCGTAGTTATTCATCCTGGGGAAAATCCTGCCGAGGTATTGTTGCGAAAAATAATTGATCACAAGCCTCAGAATGATCCCGATAAAATTGAAGCATTCAATTGCCAGGCGTACACCAAAATGCAGTTCGATGTAAATAACCTGAGCGATAAATTTCAGAACCGGCGCATCCTTGAGCCTTTCAAATTTGTATTTGATCAGATTGACACCAGCGTGGTGAATGGGAAAGTTTATTTGCCGGTAATGGTCTCAGAAGCATTCTCGGACCTCTATTTCAGGAAGACACCCAAGGAGCGGAAAGAAGTTATCAAAGCATCGCAAATTTCAGGGGTCGAAAATCCGACAATGTCCCAGTTTGTAGGAAATATGGCGCAGGATATAAAAGTTTACGACAATTTTGTAAGCTTATTTCAGAAGAATTTCGTCAGCCCTATTTCAAATCTTGGCCTGCTCTATTATAAATATTATCTCATCGATTCGGCATTTCTTGATAATAATTGGTGCTATAATGTTATGTTTAAGCCCAGGCGTAAGCAGGAACTGGCATTTACCGGTAATATGTGGATTCACGATACTACCTATGCGGTTAAGAAGCTGGAAATGCGGATGGCAGGCGATGCTAATCTCAATTTCGTGAATGATCTGATGATTTCACAGGAATTCGGGATTGCAAATAACGGCCGCTGGATGCTAACCCGCGAACAAACTGTTGCCGATTTTAATGTTATTGTAGATTCAAAGATCACTATGGGATTTTTCGGAACCCGAACTGTGGTCTATTCAGGATATGATTTTACTCCTGCCGTGGATGAGAAAGTATATTCGATGCCCAATAATATCATTGTGCTGGAAGATGCAAATCACAAAAATGATGATTTCTGGAAGCAATCGCGACCCGAAGCACTTACCCACCGCGAAGCTTCCGTTTACCGGCTTAGTGACACGCTCAAGCAGATGCCCCTTTTCAGAACCTATGTCGATATAGTAAAAATGATAGTTACTGGATATTATATTAAGGGGAATATTGAATGGGGTCCTTATTCGTCAACCTATAGTTATAACCAGATAGAAGGAAACCGATTCAGAATTGGCGGGCGTACAAGCAACGATTTTTCCACAAAACTGATGCTTAATGGTTATGTGGCTTACGGAACCCGTGATCAGAATTTCAAGTACAGCGCGGGGTTTATGTATATGCTGGGTAAATTACCCGATCGTGTTCTTAGTGCATCTTATAAATACGATGTCGAACAGTTGGGAACATCCGAAAATGCATTCAGGCAGGATTTTATACTGAATTCAATTTTCCGCCGTAATCCGCAGGATAAATTGTCAATGGTATCTGAGTACAAAGGTTCGTATAAGCATGAGTGGTTTACAGGATTTTCCAATACGTTTACAGTAACCAACCGCGATATTTCCACACTAAAAGGAGCGGGAATATTTTTGTATGATCAGGTATCACAAGATTATGTGCTGACTGAAAATATAAAAACCACTGAATTCTCCATTAAAATGCACTATGGATTCCGCGAAAAGCAATTGGCAGGGGAGTTCGAAAGGGTGGTAGTTAGCACCCCATACCCGGTCTTTGACCTTAAATACGCTCATGGTGTAAAAGGATTATTTAATGGCGAGTATAAATATGACAACGTAAGTGTGAATGTGTCGCAATGGTTTAGTTTCCTTTCTGCCGGATGGTTAAAATACAATCTTGAAGGTGGGAAAATCTGGGGGACTCTTCCGTTTCCACTCCTAAACATAATGCCAGGGAACGAGACTTTTTATCACGATGATTATGCTTTCAACCTGATGAACTATTATGAGTTTATATCCGACGAATATGTATCGTATCATTTTACTTACCATATGGAAGGGTTGTTTCTGAACAGGATACCAGCCATCCGTAAACTTAAGTGGCGTGAAGTAGCGCAATTTAAAGGGACTTTCGGGCATACATCCTCTGATAATAAATTATACAATCAATTGCCAACAGGAGCCTATTTCCTGACCAAACCATATATGGAAGCGGGCGTAGGTATCGAAAATATTTTCCGGTTTCTGCGTATTGATGCCGTGTGGAGGTTGACCTATAATGATCATCCCAATATCAAACCTTTTGGGCTAATGTTTTCAATGAATTTCGATTTTTAGGTTTTAGTATGAGCGCATAAATGTTTCTCGCCTTGTCAATTGGCTTCGACATTATGAACCCTGAACACCAAAGGCTTTTGAGCCATTGAAAATAATTGCTTTACAGACGCGATGCATCGCTACTCGGACTCTTCAAACAAATTTTACTACCTTTACCGCGTGAATGAAACTATATGATATTACGTACCGAAGATTTAGTTAAAAAATACCGTCAGCGTACTGTTGTTAACCATGTTTCCATACAAGTGGAGCAGGGCGAAATTGTTGGGCTGCTTGGTCCGAACGGCGCCGGTAAAACCACTTCGTTTTACATTATTGTAGGCCTGATTAAACCGCTCCAGGGAAAAGTATTCCTTGATGACAGGGAAATTACCAATGAGCCAGTTTTTCGCCGTGCCCAGATCGGGATTGGTTACCTGGCTCAGGAAGCCTCTGTTTTCCGCAAGCTCACCGTAGAAGATAACATCAGGGCAGTACTTGAGTTTACTAAGCTGAATAAAAAGGAACAAGCCGAAAAGCTTGAATCATTGCTCGACGAATTCGGGTTGCACCATGTACGCAAAAATATGGGAATTCAGCTTTCGGGTGGTGAACGCCGCCGTACAGAGATTGCACGCGCGCTTGCTACCGATCCGAAATTTATATTGCTCGATGAGCCTTTTGCCGGCGTTGACCCGATTGCTGTAGAAGATATTCAGAATATTGTAGTTAAGCTTAAAGCTAAAAATATCGGTATCCTGATTACCGATCACAATGTTCATGAAACCCTGAATATTACGGATCGTGCATACCTGCTATTCGAAGGTTCAGTGCTCAAATCCGGTACAGCCGAGGATCTGGCTAACGATGAACAGGTACGCAGAGTTTACCTGGGAAGCAATTTTGAATTGCGCAGGTAAGTAATTCCCCGATAATTTCACAGGATTCCTATATTTACAGCAATGAAGAAGCTATTGTCTTTTCTGCTGCTTGCTTCCCTTTGCTGCTTCAACTGCACCTGGGCTCAGCAACTGTATTTCAACCATCTTTCCGTTAATAATGGATTGTCGCAGGGCGTAAACAATTGCATTTTCAGGGATTCAAAAGGATTTATATGGATCAGTTCCTTCGATGGGCTCAACCGTTTTGATGGGTTAAACTGCATTAACTTTCGTTCATCTGTAAAAGGAAAGGATGGTTTAACCGGAACTCTTTTTTTGAATATTCTGGAGGATAAAGAATCAAACCTCTGGATTGGTAGTAATGCTGGTCTTAATTTGTATAACCGCAGGCTTGACCTGTTCCAGAATTTCAGGATCGAAGGTCGCAGTAATGACGAACGATTTTATTCCCCTTTCTATATCGATGACAAAAATAATATTTGGCTTCAGTCGGGTTCTGGTATTTATATTTTTAACCCGACAACAAAGACGTTCACTTTTATAGATCATTTTTTTTCGCCAGGTAACCTGATAGTGAAACCACAGCCTCAAAGCCTTTTCCATCCGCTTCAAAAAATAATTACAATTTACAATAACCTGCCCATAATCTGGGTAGGTAATATTTCAGGGAGTAAAATTATATGGAATTCAACAAAAATTACTGTTGCAGCAAGTAAAATAACGGCAATATTGCCTGTGGCGAATAATAATTTTTGGATAGGCACAAATACAGGTTTATACTACAGCCAAAACAAAAAACATCAGCCTGGTTTGAATCATTTTGCTGCGACAGAGATAAAAAACGTTTCCACTCTGCACTTCGACCATGAGGGAACACTTTGGGCAGGAACATTGCAGCAGGGATTATTTAAAATTGATACTGCCACAAGGACTGTTAAAAATCAATATGCTAATTCGGTTTATAACTCGTATTCACTTTCAGGAAACCAGATTCAATACATTAATTCGGATGAAAAAGGTGATTTATGGGTCTCCGTGTGGGGGAAAGGGGTCGATTTCACAAGTCTAAACAGGTTCCGGTTTAATCAACATGTAACAAAGGAGCAAGCAGATCATAAGGGATCCGACAATTTTATTCGTTCAATCATTAAAGTAAATGATGAGTTCTGGTGTGGTACACAAGCAAGTGGGATTCTTGTGCTCGACGAAAACAAAAATATTAAGCAATCCATCCGGCTTGGTTTGCCTTTGACAATAGAACATTTGTCAGTAGATAGAAACAACATGGTTTGGGCAGCATCGTTTGAAGGCTTGTTCCTGATAGATCCACGCACTAAAAAAGGTGTTAAGTTGCCTCTCAATATAAGCGGATATGGTGCCGGATCCAATCAGTATAACTATATCAGCAGTTTGCATAACGGCTCAATGCTTGCTTCAACCAATGCAGGTATGTTCATCATTGAAAAGAAAAATTCCACCTATCAAATTAAACCTGCAAAGGGAATTGCCAAAGGGAAAGATGTGTTTCTAACCTCCTATGTCGACGATCAAAATCAGATTTATATTTCACGGGCATTTAAAGGTTATACTGTATATAAACTTAAAGGGGATTCTCTGGTCCTGATAAAAGAATTGCCACTGGAAGCTACTATAAAATGTTTCATTGAGTCGGCGGACAGTAACCTGTGGATAGGCAGCACAATTGGACTCATCAGGTATAATAAGTACAAACATGAATCAGAGCAGGTTTTCACAACAGCCAATGGACTTAGCAATCAATATATTTATGGCGTTGTTGCGGAAGGGGATAATTTGTGGTTAAGTACTAATGCAGGGATAAATCGTTTTGATTTAAAGACTAATACTGTAAAAACTTTTACGGCTGGTGATGGCTTGCAGAGCAACGAATACAATACGTATTCATATTGTAAATCAGCCAATGGTGAAATTCTCTTCGGCGGCGTAAATGGTATAAACTCGTTTTCCCCTGCCGATTTTAAAAATAATTCATTTGCGCCCCAATTTATTCTTACAGGATTGCGGATAAATGATACAATATTCAAACCCCGTATTAACCCGTCAGAGATAGAAAGCCTTACTCTCGATTATGTGCAGAATACAATCAGTTTTCAATTCACAGTTATTCATTTTGCCAATCCGGCAGGGAATTCTCTGCGTTATATTCTGGAAGGGTATGATAAATCGTGGATAAAAATTGCCAGTAAGGCACAGATACGTTACGCCAATCTACCCCCGAGTCATTATACATTGAAAGTCAGGGCTTTTAATTCGGATGGCGTCGAAGCTGATAAAATATACTCATTACTGGTAACAATTGAAGCGCCATGGTGGCAGAGTTGGTGGTTCCGGTTATGTTCGTTACTCGCTGTTGCAGGTTTTATGGTTTTAATTGTAAGGAATTATACCAACAGGCGCCTTGAAAAACAAAGAACTGAGCTTGAAAAAACACAGGCAATTGAAAAAGAACGCAACCGCATCAGCCGCGATATGCACGATGACCTGGGCAGTGGCCTTACCATCATTGCCATCCTCAGCGAAGTTGTAAAAAAACAGTTGTCGATTCCAGCAAAAGCTAAAGAAACGCTTGATAAAATAGCCGAATCGTCAAGGGATCTGGTTGATAACCTTCAGGATATAATCTGGGTTCTCAATCCAAAGAACGACACTCCCGAAAGTCTTTCATCCTACATCCGCGAATACGGGCTTAAATATTTTGAACCGCTTTCGGTACAGCTGGAATTTGTTTATCCTGAACAATTCTCACACCTGCACTTGAGTGAAGAACAACGCCGGAATATATTTTTAACTGTGAAAGAAAGTTTTAATAATATTGCCAAATACGCGTGGTGCAATAAGGTAACTGTCACGATAGAGGAAACAGGGAAAGAGATTCATTTGAAGATTTCTGATGACGGGAAGGGCTTCGATATTAACAAAGTTCGCTTATTTGCCAATGGACTTAAAAATATGCAAAACCGTATTGAACAGGTTGGAGGAAGTTATTCAATCACTTCCGAACCTGGTAGTGGAACAGTTACTGAAATAAAATTAAGTGTGTAACCCTTTTTTGTTACAGAAAAGGCTGCTAAGATCAGTTATCTTTGAGCCGAATGAATTGAATATGTTTACACTATGATCAGAGTCGTAATTGTTGAGGACATTAAAGAAATCAGAGAAGGATTGCAAATGCTTATTGATGGCAGCGATGGATTCGTCTGTGCCCAGACATTTGCTACCGGTGAAGAGGCTTTGGCGAAATTGCCGGGGCTTTGTCCTGATGTAGCATTAATGGATATTAACCTCCCTGGCATAAACGGGATTGAAGTTGTACGAAAGTTAAAAGCTCAGTGTAGCGGAACTCAGTTTATAATGAGCACGGTTTATGAGGATGATGAATCCATTTTCGAATCGCTCAAAGCCGGTGCCAGCGGGTATTTGCTCAAGAAAACCGCACCTTCAAAAATTCTGGATTCCATTATTGAAGTTTATCATGGCGGATCGCCTATGAGCGGACAGATCGCCAGGAAGGTAATTGCATCTTTTCAACTAAAAGATTCTATCGATGATTCGGAATTGCTTACCCAGCGCGAGAAGGAAATTCTTAAATCATTAGCCAAAGGATTACGGTATAAAGAAATTGCATCAGAATTTAATATTGGCATTGAAACTGTGCGTTCACATGCACGAAATATTTACGAAAAACTACAGGTTCAAAGCCGCACCGATGCCATTAATAAAATAATGGGCAGGTAACATTTCAACATCTTATTTTCTATACTTCTGTTTCCTCCTAACACTATTTAGGGATTGCCCGTTAATGCAACTCTGCGGACCTTTACATTGCAACTATTGGAATTAAACCAGGGTGCCACTTTATGAAATAAATAAGATGCACTTGTTGACTATTCATTATCGTTACTCACTACTCAGCATTAAATGGTTGTTGGTTTGAATTTAGGCACTTAATCATGAAAAAAGAAACAATTATAAGAATTAGTGGAATCATTCTCCCGGTTTTTTTATTAGCAGCCAGCTTATTTGCGCAAGCACCGCAAAAAATGAGCTATCAGGCCGTAATCAGAAATGCGTCAAATAACCTGGTTTCAAACCATGCTGTCGGAATGCAGCTAAGTATTCTAAAAGGAACATCGCCTATTTACGTCGAAATCCAAACACCAATTACCAACACTAACGGATTGGTTTCGGTTGAAATCGGTGGAGGAACGGTTGTTTCCGGGAATCTGGCTACTGTGGATTGGGCAAACGGTACTTATTTTATTAAAACAGATACCGACCCTGCAGGTGGAACCAACTACACAATAGCTGGCACAAGCCAGTTACTAAGTGTTCCATATGCTTTATATTCAGCCAAAAGCGGAACTCCTGGTCCACAGGGACCTGCTGGTTTAACTGGACCAACCGGGCCACAGGGTATCCAAGGCATACAAGGACCAACTGGTTTAACAGGCGTAATTGGCTTATCAGGTGCAACCGGGCCACAAGGTCCAATTGGCTTAACAGGCGGAACGGGATTAGCCGGGCCAACAGGTCCGCAAGGGCCAATTGGATTAACAGGTGCAACCGGATCAAAAGGTGCAACCGGGCTTACAGGTGCAACCGGGTTAACTGGTGGGACAGGTCCTCAAGGATTAACGGGAGCAACAGGAGCAGCTGGTCCTGTAGGTCCCACAGGAGTTTTAGCTTCCGGATCTGCAGCTGGTAATACTCCATACTGGAACGGATCAGCCTGGATTACCAATAGCAGTAATATTTTCAACAATGGGAATGCAGTTGGTGTCGGTACAGCAGCACCTAAAGCAGCTTTGGATATCACTTCATCAACTACAGGTGTTTTAGTGCCAAGAGTTACACTCTCTGCAAAGAATGTTGCATCGCCGATCGTAAGCCCGCAGGGCGGCTCATTAATCGCCGGAACTTTAGTATGGAATACAGCTACTGCAGGAACAACGCCAAACAACGTTTTACCGGGATATTATTACTGGGACGGAATTGTCTGGATTGCATTGAGCGGTAATGGTGGCAACAACTGGTCTGTTAATGGAAATTCCGGAACATCAACTGCCTCTAACTTTATAGGCACTACTGATGATGTAGATGTTAACTTCAGAAGAAACAGTATCCGTGCGGGAAATATCGGTTCAATTTCTTCATCATATGGCTTAAATGCCTTAAACCCTTTAAGTTCGGGAAAAAATAATACAGCCAGCGGTGATGAGTCCCTGTATTCGAATACTAGCGGGGATAATAACACGGCCACTGGATATTCGCCACTTTATTTCAACACAACGGGAAATTACAATACAGCAGATGGCGCATTTTCCCTTTTTTCCAACACAACAGGATACTCTAATACAGCTTTGGGAAGTGGGGCCATGTCAGACAACGCAACAGGGATTCAGAATACTGCAACCGGAGAATTCGCACTTTCATTTAATATATCGGGCAGTAATAACACAGCTGATGGAATGGAAGCTCTGAATAATAGCTCCTCCGACAATAACACAGCTGTGGGTTATCATTCAGCAGTTACTACAAGTACAGGATTTCAAAATACTTCAGTTGGCGCAAATTCGCTGGTGAACAATACTACAGGTTCATATAATACTGCTATTGGATACAACACCGGGCCTAATTCGGCCAACTTATCTAATACTACCTGCATAGGTATTGATGCTACTGCAACAGCAACTGACCAGGTTCGGGTAGGGAATGTCTTTGTTAAATCGATTGGGGGCCAAGTGGGATGGACAACGCTGAGTGATGGACGTTTTAAACAAAACATAAAGGAGGATGTACCTGGCCTGGCATTTATCAATCAATTGCGACCGGTAACGTATCGGATAAACCGTGAATCAGTCAATCGCTTCATTGGAGTTGATGACAAAAGAACAGAACAGATGAAAGGAAACTCAGGCATTTCATCAACTGAACAATCAGACGCATTGAGTGCAACAACCACAGGCTTTGTTGCCCAGGAAGTGGAGGCAGCGGCGAAAAAAATAGGCTATGATTTCAGTGGTGTGGATGCACCCCAAAATGAAAAAGCCATGTACGGTTTGCGTTATGATGAGTTTGTTGTTCCGCTGGTTAAGGCTGTGCAGGAACAGCAGATAATTATTGAAGATGCTAAAGTAAAAATCAGTACGTTGGAAGCTGAACACAGCGCATCCGAAACAAAAATAAGTTCGTTACAGGAAGCAAACAAGCAATTGGAAAACAGGCTGAAAGCTATTGAAGATAAAATTTTGAAACTTTAGAATGCGACTTTGCCTTATTAATTGAACTCACACATCAAACAACAACTCCGGATCTATAAACCACCATCGTTCATTATGACTAGTGTACCTATTATAAAAAGAATAAAATTGAAAGGAATCCTTGGATGCATATTTATATTCATGGCTTTAAATGCGGTATCACAAATTGAAACTTTTGATATTATCTCTTTCTCACCACCACAATCTTGGAAGCGGGATGTACGGGCAGGATGTGTTTCTTTTACCACTTCCAGGGGCAATATTTTTTGCGTGGTAGGATTGTACGCGAGCCGCCCGGTAAATACAATTTCCGAAACCGAATTTCTGAAGGAATGGAATGAATTGGTCAATATACCTATTGGTTTAACTATTGAACCTGTTGTAAAAAGCAGCCAGTTTAATGAATGGACCGTATTTTCTGCATCCACTAATGTCACTACCAAACAAAGCGGGACGTACGTTTTACAATTAATTTCGTTTGCCGCGAATGGAAGAATAATTTCTGCTTCGGTTAATTGTAACGGGAATGTATTTGACAAAGAAACAGTTGCATTCCTTTCATCAATTACATTGCTGGAAAAACCAGGTCTGGGAAATTCGATTAATACTAAGCCGATTGAGGATGAAACTTCCGCGGTCGCCTTAACAGCCGAAGAAGCCAATCTGGCCAACCGGGGAATTGCAGGAGTTTGGGTTGGTTTCGAAAGCGGGAACTTTATTTTCGGGATCACCTCCTACGACTATATCAACAATCGTAATAATTACGGAACGACATACAGCGCTAAGGCTTTGGCAATGAAGTGGCGTGTTTTCCTGAGAGATGGAACGTATTACGAAGGAATGCCAATTGGCGGGCTCATTAACTTCAACAGGAAAAACAAGGCTAATGACTTTGCCGGTTCGTATGTCATGGAAAATAACGTCGCAACCACAAAACTCGATCATTATTCGTCGGCGGTACGAACGTTTGTATTTTATCCGCCTGGCAAACTGAAATACCTTAATAAATATGATTATGTGAAATGCAAGCCGGTCGATGGTTTAACATTGAACGGAACCTATATGAGTGCCGATCCGACTTCAAGAGCCTATTACATTTCGCTCAACAAACCAAATCCAACCATCAGTTTTACAGCAGATGGACATTTTACTGACGATAATTTTCTAGGCGAATACAGCCGCGATGCTCAATTGGGTCCAGGTAATGGAACATATGAGGTCAATAACTTCACTATCGTTTTTAAATACGCTGATGGCAGGGTGATACAACGGTCATTTACTCCATTTTTAGACGAAGATCCCTGGATCAGTAAAGTGTTTTACATTGGTAGCCGGGATATGAAATTAAGCCTCTGATGAAAATGGTAAGGTAATAATGGGTCGGAAGTCGGAAGACCGAAGACCGAAGTCCGGAGTATAGCTTTCCTGGTGGTATTTGTACAAAACAAAAGTATCAATTTTAAAAAAATATGAAAATCTTAATTAGC
>CAIWMA010000007.1 GCA_903913645.1 uncultured Bacteroidales bacterium
CGATGAAGGAGCAAATGTCTATGCTACCATCCGCTCCATTATTGATACCGCAATTAAGAATAACCAGAACCCCTTCGAAATAATCCGACTCATTGCTCGATGTAATGTAGTCACTGAATAGTTACAAATATTTAAAATTCTGCGTATTACTTTCATTCTTGTTTTTTTAGGATGTATGCAAGTATACGCTATTGAAGAATATCCGGCACCTGCAGAACAACAAGTGGTTGTAAAGGGCAATATAAAAGATCATCAAAATGGAGAGCCAATCCCCGGGGTTAATATTCGGGTGAAGGGAACAACCATTGGAACCGTTTCAGATGGAAGCGGTAATTATTCAATATCAGTAGCCAACAGTAAAGTAACCTTGGTATTTTCCTTTATCGGCTATGTGCCGCAGGAGATTCCATTCGAAGGACAAAAAATACTTGACGTTAGCCTGAAATCAGACGATTCAAAACTTGAAGAAGTCGTTGTAATTGGATATGGGACTGTGAAAAAGGTTAACCAAACAGGGGCAATCGCTTCGGTGCAGTCAGAAGCGTTAGCCACTTACAACGTGCCCGATTTAAGTACCTCCTTAGCTGGAAGAATGCCAGGACTTAGGGTAATGCAGATTGGTGGGGAGCCTGGAATGTATGATAGCAAGGTAGATATCAGAGGATGGGGAACTATGCTTGTTGTTGTAGATGGAGTACCACGAAGTGATTTTCAGAGGATAGATCCAAATTCGATTGCGAGTGTATCCATATTGAAGGATGCTTCTGCAGCAGTTTATGGAGTAAAGGCTGCTAATGGTGTTATGCTTATAACGACAAAACAAGGGGAAGCAGGGAAAATTCGAATTAATTTTATTGGTATAAGCGCATAGGCCGCCCATGTTAATTTATTGATTGTAAACGTATAGGATTATTAAAAACCATTTTATTTATGAGTGAATCAAAGATCGTATCCATTTTAGACCGTCTATTGTACCTGAAATGGTACTCATCAAGGTATCCTTGAAGTCTATCTCTGCTACAATGATGATGTATCCCTCTTAGCCATCCTTTCAAGTTCATAATGTGGATATGGATATCCTGAAAGCTCTTCCCATTTTCAGATTTGAGTTGTTCTAAATTTGGATAGTCTTTTTTTAGAGGTATATATCCTTTCCATTCATCAGTAATGATTTTTGCATCTTTGCTGATATACGTTTCAAAGAATGGCCTGAAAGAGGAAGCAGATGCATTGCTGATACATTGGGCATAAGCTCGTCCAACACCGCCTTCAACTAATTCAAGTGCGACAATGACAAGTTTCTTATCACCTTTACTTCGGCCTCGCTTACCTTCTTCCTCTCCGCCGATATAGAATTCATCTACATGAACTATGCCGTTGATAGGGTGCAGTTTACTGCTTTGCATGGCTTGTTGAATCTTCCATTTAAATTCCCAGCAAGTCATTTGACGTAGCTCAAATTCCTGGGATAATTCTAACGAAGACATGCCTTTCTTTTTGGTACTTATCTTGAATGCAATGTGGAAAGCCAGATGTAAAGAAAATTTACACTTGTCGAACATAGTTCCAGCTGTTGGGCTTTCATCGTACTTGCATTTCATACATCTTCTTGAAAATGGCTTGACTCCTTTATAATATTTGATATGACCGCACTTTCTACAATGATAGCCTTTATCTTTCCACTTGACATCAGCCAAGTATTGATAACACTGGTCTTCAGTCGAAAATGTTTCATAGAACTTAATCGAGTTCACTCCTATAAATTTACTTCGTTCATTCATGCTACGAAGGTAGCATTTCTAAGAAATAGGGCGGTCTAAACGCTTATACCAATAAAAAAAATAGGCCAAATCCGTTGAAACTACTGGAATTGTTGTGTTTTGAGAAGGTGTTATTGCAACAATCTTTCCATTTTGAACCTGATAAATGTCCATTGGCCATGAAAAAGAACCTGTCCAATTAGGGGGATATCCACGATAATCTGTTACCAGATAATACCCATCATTAACATAAGAACAATCGGGGCCACTCTGATTATGGTACAGCGTATCTCCAACGGCATAATTATAAGACTGGCTGCCGGTATATCCCGACGGAACACACAAGGAGCTATGGGAGATATCATAAGCGGCCTGTGATGCTTCCAGGAAACTACCGGTGAAATCCCTTTCATATTGACCGGAACACTGGGTCCTGTAAATGTAAAGTTTCATCTGCAAGCCTGCAGGTCGTTGACAGGCCGAATTGCCATAATTACGGAATTCCATCAGGCAGTTGCCACTCTCAGCAAAGCGGGCATCAAACCAAGCTGGATTAGCATTTGAAAAAGCTTCATCAAGACACGTTCCTCCAACCGCAGCCTTAATATCGGACCAACAAAGCCCGTTTATTGGAAGTTTTTGACCATAGGAATTCACCCAGAGAAACATCAACAGTATGCCTATTTTCATTTTCATGGCAGAGATCATTAATAGTTAAAGTGATTTTTGTTTTCAAGCTCTTTCACTCTTTTTTTCAGGGACTCCAGGGCCTGGTTTTGCTGCCCGACCAGCAATACAAGCATGTCAATGTAGTTGACGTATTTCATTCCCTGGTCATTGGTATGGACAAGCTCTGGCAACAGTTTTTCTATCTCCTGGGCTACTACCCCGTATCTTAAGGTATTGGTGGTATCATTCTTGAAGGTGTATTTATGGAATTTCAGGGATGATATCTTGTTGTAATCTGCTGGTTTAATAACTCCAAGCAAGTTTTTCAGCCTGATATCTGAATCACAGAAATTTGAGGCAGAAACTGAGGACGAAAAACTTGCAGAGGTTCCACTCAGTGCACCGGTCAGTGTTCCTCCTGAAAGTGGCAGATAACCATGTGTATGAGAAGTAATTGCGCCCGTCAAAACCGCTTCAACATTGGCTTTGGTTATATTGGCATTCGAACCGGCGGGTCCCTGCGCCCCTTGGCTACCTGTTAAACCAGTTGCACCCTGAATGCCCTGCGGTCCACTGGCTCCGGTGTCTCCTTTAATACCCTGGATGCCTTGTGCTCCATTTGTCCCTGCACTCCCAGCGTTTCCTGTTGGTCCAGTTGGCCCGGTGTTTCCTGTTACTCCCTGTATTCCCTGACTTCCAGCTGGTCCGGTATTTCCAGTTAGACCGGTATCTCCTTTGATTCCCTGAATACCTTGTGAACCATTGGTTCCAGCTGCACCTGCCGCTCCGGTGTTGCCTGTGATGCCTTGAATTCCCTGAACTCCTGTCAGCCCGGTACTACCAGTTGCTCCTTTAAGAGAAGCCTGCCATGCCGTCTCAGTTCCAACATAACCCAAATTGAGTGCTGATTGGTAGGCAGATATTCCTAAGGCACCTGTGGATCCGGTCGGACCCTGAATTCCTTGTATACCCTGGCCACCTGACTGGCCAGTGGTTCCGGTATCTCCCTTTATTCCCTGTATACCTTGCGCTCCGGGGGCGCCATTGGTTCCGGCTGTTCCTGTATTTCCGGTTGGTCCTGCCGGTCCAGTTGCACCTGTCGCTCCGGTGTCACCTTTATTTCCCTGGATGCCTTGAGCTCCATTTGCCCCTGCCGCTCCGGCATTTCCAGTAGCTCCCATTGGTCCAATCGGTCCCTGTATGCCTTGGATACCTTGAGTACCAGTACTACC
>CAIWMA010000008.1 GCA_903913645.1 uncultured Bacteroidales bacterium
ACCCGGAATGTTGGAAAAGATGCCATGAAAGCTGATGGCACCGTTAACAGGGCAGCATTGCCTGCCATTTTTAACCCCGAGGATTTACACGCCCTTGAACAGGCACTGAGCATCAAGGACAAATTGCCCCATGCTGAAGTTATACTTCTAACAATGGGTCCTTTCCGTGCAGCGGAAATCATCCGGGAAGCTATGTATCGCGGAGCTGACAGGGGTTACCTTATAACTGACCGCAAATTTGCCGGTTCTGATACACTAGCAACTTCCTATGCTTTGTCATTGGCTGTTAAGAAACTTGCTCCTTACCATTTGGTAATTTCTGGCCGCCAGGCAATTGATGGAGATACAGCCCAGGTTGGTCCTCAGACTGCTGAAAAGCTTGGTATTCCCCAGATTACCTATGCAGAAGAAATTCTTTCGGTTGATGCCAAAAAGATCATTGTTAAACGGAGGCTTGAAATGGGAGTGGAAGTTGTTAACTCAACTTTGCCTGCTGCTATTACGGTTCACGGTTCAGCCCCGGTTTGCCGCCAGCGTGTTGCAAAATTACTGATGAAATACAAGCATGCCCGCACCGTAACTGAACTTCAGAACGAAACAAAAGATTATACTGAATTATACAACGACAGGCCATACTTGCTTATTGAGGAATGGACAGCCGAAGATCTGAATGCTCAGGCCGAAATGCTTGGTCTTTCAGGATCGCCTACCAAGGTTAAAAAGATCGAGAATGTTGTTTTTCAACATAAAGATTCAAAAGTAATGGGTAGTTCCGATAAGGAAATTGAAGGCCTGATGCAGGAACTGATAGGCAGCCACATTATCGGCTAATCAACTAAAAAATAAAAATTACTGATTAATACAGAAAGCACGTGAACAACATATTTGTTTATTGCGAAGTTTCCGAAGAAGGATCGATAGCCGATGTTAGCCTTGAGCTCTTATCGAAAGGTAAGAAACTTGCTGGCGACCTCAAAGTGAAGCTTGAAGCAGTAGTATTAGGCTACAAAGTTAAAAACCTTGAAGCCCTGTTATATCCTTTTGGCGTTGATGTAATTCATTACGCTGATGATGAAAGGCTTTTCCCTTACACAACTCTTCCTCACGCTTCAATTATCCTTGATTTGTTTGGAAAAGAAAAACCGGAAATAGCTCTTTTTGGTGCAACCAGTATCGGTCGTGATATTGCTCCCCGCGTAGCTTCGGCTTTACGTTGCGGACTAACGGCCGATTGTACAAGCCTCGAAATCGGCGACCATTTCGAAAACAAAACACAGACTGAATATAAAAATCTTTTATACCAGATCAGGCCTGCTTTTGGCGGCAATATTATTGCTACCATTATCAATCCCGAAACCCGCCCGCAAATGGCTACGGTTCGTGAAGGCGTAATGAAAAAAGAGATTTTTTCGAATAAGTTCAAAGGCAAGCTTCAGAAAATTGATGCCAAAAGCATTCTGAAGGATGATGACTTTGCCGTCACCATCATTGAGCGTCATATCGAAAAAAGCAAGATCGATATTAAAAACTCACAGGTAATTATTGCCGGTGGATATGGTGTTGGATCAAAGGAGAATTTCGACCTGCTTTTCCAGCTTGCTGACATTCTTGGAGCACAGGTTGGCGCATCACGCGCTGCAGTTGATGCCGGTTTTGTTGAGCATGAACGACAGGTTGGCCAAACCGGTGTAACCGTTCGCCCAAAATTATATATTGCATGTGGGATTTCGGGTGCCGTTCAGCATCGCGCAGGAATGGATCAATCGGCTCAGATTATTTCTATCAATACCGATATCAGCGCTCCGATAAATAACATTGCTGACTATACCATTGTTGGAAATGTGGCGGATATAATTCCGAAAATGATCAAATATTACAAGAAAAACTCGAAGTAAACTACTGACTATAATGGAAAATTTTTATAACGACAATCCCCATCTGAAGTTTCACCTTAACCATCCTTTGATGGAGAAAATTGTGAAACTGAAAGAGTCGGGTTATACCCAGAAAGAGAAATACGATTTTGCACCTCTCGATTTCGAAGATGCCATCGACAATTACGATAAAGTAATGGAGATCATTGGCGAAATCAGCGGCGAAATCATCGCCCCGAATGCAGAATCTGTTGATAAAGAAGGACCGCAGCTTATTAACAACGAAGTTAAATATGCCCGCGGTACACAGCAAAACTATGATGCGCTGGTAAAAGCCGGTTTGGTTGGGTTTACACTTCCAAGAGAATATGATGGCCTCAACGTTCCTACAGTTCCTTATGTAATGTCAGGTGAAATTGTATCACGTGCTGATGCCGGATTTGCAAACATCTGGGGATTACAGGATTGCGCTGAAACCATTCATGAGTTTGGTTCTGAGGAATTAAAAGCTGAATTTCTACCTCGGTTTTACAAAGGCGCTACTGCAGCTATGGACCTGACCGAACCAGATGCTGGTTCTGATTTGCAGGCTGTTCAGCTAAAAGCTACCTACGATATACATAAACATCGCTGGATGCTGGATGGCGTTAAACGCTTTATCACCAATGGTGATGCTGATATTTCGCTGGTGCTTGCACGTTCCGAAGAAGGAACATCCGATGCCCGTGGATTATCACTATTTGTTTACGATCGTAAAGATCAGGCAGTTACTGTTCGTCGTATCGAAAATAAATTAGGAATTAAAGGATCACCAACCTGCGAACTTGTATTTCACAATGCACCTGCAAAACTTATTGGTGATACCAAACTTGGCCTTATAAAATATGTAATGTCACTGATGAATTCAGCACGTTTGGGTGTTGGTTCGCAATCTGTTGGTATTGCTGAAGCTGCTTATCGCGAAGCATTCAAATATGCTAACGAACGTGAGCAATTTGGCAAATCCATTATTAAATACCCTGCAGTTTTCGAAATGCTTACCAATATGAAAGTAAAGATCGACGCCATGCGCACTTTGCTTTACGAAACCGCCAGGTATGTTGATGTTTACAAAGCATACAATTTTACTTCACACGAGCGTAAACTTGAGCCGGAAGAACGTCAGGAAGCTAAGGTATACCAAAAGCTTGCCGACATGTTTACTCCTTTGGTTAAGCTTTATTCAAGCGAGCAGTGCAACCAGATAGCTTACGATTCCATCCAGATTTTTGGTGGAACCGGCTATATGAAAGATTTCCCGATCGAACGTATTTACCGCGACGCCCGTATTACCACTATTTACGAAGGGACATCACAACTTCAGGTTGTAGCAGCGATTCGTTATGTTGGAAACGGAGGTTACCTTGCAAATATGCGCGAACGTGCTCAGCAACAGGTTAAACCTGAGCTTGAATACCTGAAAGGCATTCTCGAAAAAATGACAGAGCAATTTGCAAAAACAGTTGAGAAAGTTAATGAATTCGGTGATAATGAATATTTCGACTTCCACGCCAGGCGAATGGTTGAAATGGCTGCCAATGTTCTGATCGGGTATATGTTGCTTTTTGATGCAAACAGAAGCGATGTTTATGTTAAGTCAGCCGATATTTTCATCCGCAAAGGAAGGTCCGAAAACATTGCATCCGTTAGTTTTATCAACAATTGTCATCCTAAAGATGTAAATGATTTCAAAATGTAAAGCCTGTTGGTTTGATTTTAGGACCGGCCTATAATACTGATTATAAATAGAATTGAAAGAAAGAACGCTCCCTAAACGGGCGTTCTTTTTTGTTTTACAGCCTGTCATATCTATTGAAATTAAATTTTTATTAACATATAGAAATTCTGATGATGTATTTTTTGTACTTTTCGCACGATTTTCACGGCTTGCTTATTTATTTCAAGGCTCTTCATATATCAAAATTCTGGAATTCAAAGTTTGAAAATCAGTTTCAAAATGATAAATAAAAAACAATTGCATCAATATCAATTAAATAAGTTTTCACATAACGATTTTTGAAATAATGGAGAACAGAAAAGTACTTAAAAGCGGAGAGTTCCTTGTCGACACAGTAGAAGCAAAAGATGTTTTTATCCCCGAAGAATTTGACGACGAGCAGTTGATGATTGCTCAATCCTGCCAGGATTTTCTCGAAACTGAAGTTTATCCGAACCTGGACCAGATTGATAGTCCGGATATTAAACTGATGCGTTCAATTCTCGAAAAATCGGGCGAACTTGGATTATTGGCAATTGCCCTACCAGAAGATGTAGGTGGATTTGGCCAGTCATTTGTAACGCAAATGCTTGCCGCTGAAAAGATTGGAGCAGGATATTCATATTCAGTTGCCTTTATGGCACATTGCGGAATCGGGACTTTACCCATCGCATATTACGGAACCGAGGAACAACGTCAGAAATATGTTACCAAACTAGCAACCGGTGAACTTATTGGTTGCTATTGCCTCACTGAGCCTGGTGCCGGCAGTGATGCCAATGCAGGGAAAACCAATGCTGTGCTTTCAGCCGATGGTACACATTATATCCTGAACGGACAAAAAATGTGGATCACCAATGCCAATTTCGCTGATATTCAGACTGTTTTCGCAAAAGTCGGAACGGATCGTATTCTTAGTGCTTTTATTGTTGAAAAGGATATGCCAGGTGTTGTTATCGCTCCTGATGAGAAAAAAATGGGTATTAAAGGCTCGTCAACGGCTCAAATATTCTATAACGCTGTAAAAGTGCCTGTCGAAAATATGCTCGGCAAGCAGGGTGAAGGATTCCGTATTGCGTTAAGCATTCTGCATATGGGCCGTATCAAACTGGGTGCCAATGTTATTGGAGCTTCTAAGAAAGCAATTAACGATTCCGTTAAATATGCCAATGAACGCAAGCAATTCTGTGTACTGATCTCGACTTTTGGCGCTATCAAGCACAAACTGGCGCAGCAGGCAATTAAAACTTTTGCTGCTGAATCTGCGACATATCGAGTAAGTAAAGATATTGACGATCTGATTATTATCAATAAAGCTTCAGGGATGGATCACGGCCGTGCAACTATCGAAGGCATTAGTCACTATGCTGTAGAAGCTGCTATTCTCAAAGTTTACGGATCGGAAGCTTTGGATTATGTTATTGATGAAGCAGTTCAGATTCATGGAGGAATGGGATATTCAGCCGAAATGGCCGTGGAACGTGGTTACCGTGATTCGCGTATCAACCGGATTTTTGAGGGGACAAATGAAATTAACAGGCTTATCATTGCAGATACTGCAATTAAACGCGCACAAAAAGGCGAATTCGATCTTTTCGGACCGGCAGAACAGCTTTATAACAACCTTGATACTATTACTTCAGGTAAAGTGGATGGTGAAACTTATTATTCCGAAAAGCGACGCTATTTGGCTAATTTTAAAAAGGTTATACTAATTGCAATTCATGGTATAACCACCTATTTTGACAAGAAACTGGTGAAAGAGCAGGAAGTGATGAACAACCTTTCTGAAATGATCATGGAAACCTATATTGCTGAATCACTCGCACTCAGGGTTGAGAAGCTCGAGAGCCTGAAAGGCAATGCTGAAATTTTCCGCGATATGCTTGATGTATATGTTTATGATGCCGCCGATCTTATTCGAAAATCTGCACGCGATGCCGTCAATTCATTTGCTGAAGCTGAACAATCTGAAAAACTGAATGCAGCCATCGAAAAACTCACCCTGATTGCAGGAGTAAATGTAAAAGAAGCCCGCAGGCGTATCGCCGACAGGCTGATTGAAAATAACGCTTATAAGTTCTAGTAAACTAACCAAACCAAGTATGTTAAGGGCGCCCCGTATTGGGACGTTCTTTTTATTTGTGAATACAGCATATTCAATTATTATAAATTTGAATACCATTTTGGTGAAGCTTTTATCACAAATGCAATTCGTTAATTGGAGGTTGGATAGGCTAAATATTAAATATTTAGCCTACTTTTGTTCAGGAAAATAAATATCCATTAAAGCAAGTTTATCTTTTGATTACCAATAACTTAAGCTTACATTCATTTTAAGAATTTTCTTGTGCCTTTATTCAGTCATTTATTAATTCCTTTTATCGTAGCAATTTTTCTGGCAATTACCATGGGAGGCAGTGGTACCGGCCCGGCATTTTCAGCTGCTTATGGTGCCAATGTTGTTCGTAAAAGTCTTATCCCTGGCCTTTTCGGCATCATGGTATTCCTAGGTGCCATTATAGCTGGAAAGCAAACAGCATCAACCATAGGGAAAGATTTGATTAACCCTGATGTCATGACTTTTTCGGTAGTTTCAATTATACTTTTTTCGGTTGCTATTTCGTTGCTGATTGCCAACCTGTTTGGAATCCCACAATCAACCAGTCAGTCAACGGTTCTGGCCGTATGGGCTGCAGGGTTATATTTCCATGAAGTGAATACAAAGAAAATTTTCCTTGAAGTTGTTCCTGCCTGGTTTTTCCTGCCAATAATAGCTTTCTTTTTGAGCCTTTTCTTCGGTAAATTTATCTACAGGCCAATGCGACGCCGGGGACTTACCATGTCACGTTCCACGAATGTGAACAGGAAACATTTTATCAATGGACTAATTTTGTTAATGTCACTTTATGTAGCTTTTTCAATAGGCTCTAATAATGTTGCAAATGCAGCCGGACCAATTGCAACCATGACGGCCAATGAGCTTCATATTACAGGAGACAAGAATTATATTTTAATCATGATACTTTCAATTTTAATGGTTGCACCAAGTTTTACTATTGGCAGTTCCATTTTTGGAGATAAAATTCTTAATAATACTGGCAAGGAAATAGTACTTTTCGGCAAATTTGAAGCAGGGATCATCGCATTTGTTTCAGCAAGCCTACTTTTGCTTGCCTCGGTTACCAAGGGAATTCCTACTTCGCTGGTGCAACTTAACGTTGCGGCTATTCTTGGAGTTGGAGTCGCCAAACTTGGCACAAAGAATATTTTCAAAAAAACTGAGGTTAGAAAGTTTTTTGTGATGTGGGTTGTTGCACCTACTATTTCATTTTCATTGTGCCTGCTGCTCTTATTTTTTGCAGATAATCTTGGCTTCTTATAATCTGATTTTAATAGATTTCTTTAAGTCTTCACACTTCAATTCTTTTTCATGAATAATCAGGATATCATTCTCAGAACGATTGATTTTGTAAAAACCACTTTATCGGATGCCGAAGGTGGACATGATTGGTGGCATATCTACAGGGTTTGGAAAACAGCAAAGCATATTGCTCAAAATGAAGAAGTTGATTTATTTGTTGTAGAACTTGGAGCTCTGTTGCATGATATTGCCGATTCAAAGTTTCATGATGGCGATGAGGAAATCGGGCCAAGGAAAGCAATGGCGTTTTTAGAATCCTTACAGGTTGAAAACGAGGTTATTGTTCATGTCGTTAATATTATCGACAATATTTCTTTTAAAGGAGGTAAGATTGATCAAAAATTCAGATCTCCCGAACTTGATGTAATCCAGGATGCTGACCGGCTGGATGCCATTGGCGCTATTGGGATTGCAAGGACTTTTAACTATGGCGGATTTAAAGGACGAGCGATTTATAATCCTGAAATCAAACCTAACCTGAACCTTACCAAGGAAGAATATAAAAACAGCGAAGCTCCGACGCTGAATCATTTTTATGAAAAACTGCTACTGCTGAAAGATCGAATGAATACCGTTACCGGAAGGAAAATGGCTGAAGAAAGGCATACTTTTATGCTTGACTATCTGGACCAGTTTTATAAAGAATGGGACAGGGAGAAGTAAGATAAAAGTTGATAGTGAAAAAGTTAATAGAAAATAGTGCTTTCCATTAATGATTTTAGATTGTAATTGAAAAAAAAACGCCTTGAAAGAAAGCGTCTTTTTTCAAAATATGATTTTAAAATTATTCTGTCAATTGCAAAGGAACAGAGCCTTCTTCAATTACGGGCAGCACTTCAGGTTTTTCAACCACAATCTTCATGTCCTTAATATCCGGATCAAAATCAATGTTGATAATGTCGCCTGCCACAAGTTTGGTTAGAATAATTTCTTCGGCAAGCATATCTTCAACATATTTCTGAATGGCCCTTTTAAGGGGACGTGCGCCAAACTGCTCATCCCAACCTTTTTCCAGAATGTAATCTTTAGCACGCTCAGTAATGCGTGGCTCGTAACCCATGGTACGGATACGGCTAAAAAGATGTGCCAGTTCAATATCGATGATCTTGTGAATATCCTCACGCTCAAGCGAATCAAAAATAATCACATCATCAATACGATTCAGGAATTCTGGTGCAAATGATTTTTTCAATGCATTTTCAATCACACTCTGCGCAATACTCGAACTTTGCGATTGACGGGCACTTGTGCTGAATCCAACTCCTGCACCAAAATCCTTCAATTGCCTTGAACCAATATTGGATGTCATGATCACAATGGTGTTCTTGAAATCGACTCTACGGCCCAGACTATCAGTAAGTTGACCATCATCAAGAACTTGAAGTAAAATGTGAAAAATATCAGGATGCGCTTTCTCAATTTCATCGAGTAAAACGATAGAGTAGGGGCGGCGGCGTACTTTTTCAGTCAGTTGTCCGCCTTCTTCATAACCAACATAGCCCGGGGGCGCTCCAACGAGTCTCGATACAGCGAATTTTTCCATGTATTCACTCATATCAATCCGAATCAAAGCCTCTTCAGTATCAAACAGATAGCGTGATAAAATCTTAGCTAAGTGAGTTTTTCCAACACCAGTGGGACCAAGGAAAATAAATGTTCCGATCGGTTTATTTGGATCTTTCAAACCAGCGCGGTTCCTGCGAATTGCTTTAACCACTTTCTTAATTGCATCTTCCTGTCCGATTACCGATCCACCAAGTTCTTGCTCCATATTCATCAGACGCGAACCTTCATTTTCAGCAATGCGCTGAACAGGAACACCAGTCATCATGGCAACAACTTCTGCAACATTTTCCTCAGTAACGAGCTGCCGGTTTATTTTTGAATCTTCTTCCCAACTTTGTTTAAGAGCTTCGAGCTGAGCCTGCGCTTTACGTTCATCATCACGGTAACGGGCAGCTTCCTCATATTTCTGGCCTTTGATGGCTTTCATTTTCTTCTGCCTTATATCTTCAATCAGGCTTTCAGTGGTAACTATCTCAACAGGCACATGCATGTTCGAAATATGAACACGAGCACCGGATTCGTCAAGAGCGTCAATAGCTTTATCAGGCAGGCAACGATCAGTCAGGTAGCGGTTTGTAAGAGTAACGCAGGCATTTATTGCCTCAGGCGTATATTTTACAAGGTGATGATCTTCGTACTTTTCCTTTATTTGATTCAGAATCGTAACTGTTTCGTCCGGCGATGTTGGATCAACAATGATTTTCTGGAACCTTCGCTCCAAAGCACCATCTTTTTCGATATATTGACGATATTCGTCAAGCGTTGTAGCTCCGATACATTGTATTTCCCCACGGGCAAGTGCAGGTTTAAACATATTGCTCGCATCTAGAGATCCGCTTGCATTTCCTGCACCTACTATTGTATGGATTTCATCAATAAAAAGGATGATATCCCGGTTCTTTTCAAGTTCATTCAAAACGGCTTTCATGCGTTCTTCAAATTGTCCACGGTACTTCGTTCCGGCAACCAGGGAAGCCAGATCAAGCGTATACACTCTTTTATTAAAAAGAGCGCGTGAAACTTTGCGTTGAATAATCCGCAAAGCCAGTCCTTCGGCAATGGCTGATTTACCAACTCCTGGTTCACCAATCAGGATTGGGTTATTTTTCTTTCTCCTGCTAAGTATCTGCGATATTCTTTCCAGTTCTTTTTCTCGGCCAACAATAGGATCGAGGCGATTTTCCTCAGCTGCTTTTGTAAGATCGCGGCCGAAATTGTCGAGAACCGGGGTTTTCGACTTGCTATCTGCTGTTTTTCTTAGGTTTTCAATTCCACCGCCTTCATCCGGATCGTCATCCTGTGAACCCCCTGAGAGTTCATCTTTAGGATCAGCATCCGTTTCACCAAAAAGCCTTTCTCTTTCACCTTGCGATTGCGATGAATCTTCACCTGTAATTAAATATGATTTCACTTCTTCTTTAAATAAGTCGTAGTCCACGTTGTATTTTTTTACCGAACGGGTAACAAGGTTATCTTCATCTTTTAGGATTGCAAGCAAAAGATGTTCCGTTCCAATTAATTCGCTGTTGAAAAGCTTAGCCTCAAGGTAGGTAAGTTTAAGAGCCCGCTCAGCCTGTTTCACCAGGGGCAGATTATCATTTACTTTGTTGTGGTTAGCCGGATTAACTATCGCTGTTTCGATGGTACGGCGCAATTCGGCCATATCAACATTCAGGTAACTCAATATCCGAATAGCTAGACCTTCTCCTTCCCTTATCATTCCAAGGAGCAAGTGTTCAACGCCTATATATTCATTTCCCAGCCTGATAGCCTCTTCACGACTAAAAGACAACACATCTTTAACTCTCTGTGAAAACTTTGCTTCCATGTATATAACCGTCCTTTACTTAGCTAGATTTATATTTATTAAATTCCTTCCAAAATTACAATATAAACATATAAGTTTGCAAATAGTTTATTGAAATGATTACTTTATTCATGCTTAAACATTCATTTTCAGTAATTTGATATTATGAACAGGTATATGTTTAAAACAGGAGTAAAAAAGAGTAAAATCCCCTTTTTTATATTAAAAAAAATTGTACTTTCGTAGAGATATTGACGATAACTTAAGTCGTTATAAATGAAGGGATTAGTAAATGGATAATATTCAGGACGGGGAAAGAATCATACCTGTAAATATAGAAACACAAATGAAGGGTGCCTACATCGATTATGCGATGTCGGTCATTGTCTCACGTGCACTTCCCGATGTGCGAGACGGATTAAAACCTGTTCATAGGAGAGTATTGTACGGAATGCTTGATTTGGGAGTACTTTCCAATCGTTCGTACAAAAAATCTGCCCGTATTGTCGGAGAAGTCCTGGGTAAATATCACCCTCATGGTGATACATCCGTTTACGATGCAATGGTACGTATGGCCCAAGAATGGTCTCTACGTTATCCTCTTGTTGATGGTCAGGGTAACTTTGGATCAATTGACGGTGACAGCCCGGCTGCCATGCGTTATACTGAAGTACGTTTACGCAAATTAGCGGAAGAATTACTTGCAGATATTGATAAAGATACAGTCGATTTCAAACTTAATTTTGACGATACCCTTGAAGAACCTACTGTTCTGCCTGCTAAAATACCTAACCTATTAATTAACGGTACATCAGGTATAGCGGTTGGTATGGCTACCAACATTCCTCCGCATAATCTTACTGAAATAATTAATGGCTGTATAGCTTATATCGACGATAAGGAAATAACTGTTGAGGGCCTGATGAAATATATCAAAGCTCCGGATTTCCCAACCGGTGGTATTATTTATGGCTATGAAGGAGTTCGCGATGCTTACGAAACAGGCCGTGGCCGTTTGATAATGCGTGGTGAATCCACATTTGAAACGGATGAAAAAGGTCGAGAAGCAATAGTTTTTACTTCCATTCCTTACCAGGTGAACAAGGCTGAAATGATCAAGAAAACAGCGGATCTGGTTAACGAGAAAAAAATTGAAGGCATTCACGATATCCGTGACGAAAGCGATCGTAACGGGCTTCGTATTGTTTATGAACTGAAAAAAGATGCAGTTTCGAATGTTGTATTGAATAAGCTTTATCAATATACAGCGCTTCAAACTTCATTCAGTACTAATGCTATTGCTTTAGTAAAAGGACGTCCTTACCAGTTAAATCTGAAACAACTGATTGGTCATTTTATTGATCACCGTCATGAAGTAATTCTAAGGCGGACCAGGTTTGAACTTGCTGAAGCACAAAAGCGGGCTCATATTCTTGAAGGACTCTTAATTGCACTTGACAACATCGATGAAGTTATAGCTCTTATCAGGGCAGCAGCATCACCTGATGAAGCAAGGGCAAAATTAATTGAACGGTTTTCGTTCAGCGACATCCAGGCAAAAGCAATCCTGGATATGCGTTTACAGCGTCTTACCGGCCTGGAACGCGAAAAACTAAAAGCCGAATATGATGAATTGATGAAAATCATTGCATATTACCTTAGTGTACTTGCTGATGAAACACTTCAATTCGAAATAATTAAAACCGAATTACTTGAAATAAAAGAAAAATACGGTGATGAACGTAAAACCCGTATTGAACTTAATTCAAAAGATTTCAGAATAGAAGATACTATTGCCGACGAAGCAGTTGTAATCACTATTTCCCACATGGGTTATATGAAACGTACTCCGCTTTCGGAATATCGTCGTCAGAGTAGGGGAGGACGTGGAGCAAGAGGTTCTGATATTCGCGACGAGGACTTCCTCGAGCACTTGTATATTGCGACAGCTCATAACTATATGCTTTTCTTTACCGAAAAAGGTAAAGTGTTCTGGCTCAGGGTTTATGAAATACCTGAAGGGGGAAAAACCTCAAAAGGAAGAGCAATTCAGAATATGCTGAATATTGAGTCGGATGATAAGGTAAGAGCAATCATTAATCTGAAAGACCTGAAGGACGAAGAATATGTAAATAATAATTACATTATCCTTTGTACCAAAAGAGGTACAATCAAGAAGACTTCGCTCGAAGCATATTCCCGTCCGCGACTCAATGGTATCAACGCTATCAATATCAATGAAGGCGATCAGTTACTGGAAGCCAGGTTAACAAATGGTACCAGCGAAGTGCTGATGGCATTACGCAGTGGCAGGGCTATTCGCTTTAACGAGTCAACCGTTCGTCCGATGGGCCGCACAGCTACAGGAGTAAGAGGTATAACGCTGGGAGGGAAGAACGACGAAGTAATTGGCATGATTTGTGTAAATAGTCCAGAAGAGTCAATTCTTGTAGTTTCAGAAAAGGGTTATGGCAAGCGTTCGGATCTTGAAGATTACAGGGTGACAAACAGGGGCGGAAAAGGTGTTAAGACCATTAATGTTACTGATAAAACAGGAAGCCTGATTGCTATTAAAAATGTTACCGATACTGACGATTTAATGATTATCAATCTGTCAGGAATTCTTATCAGGATGGGTGTGAGTGATCTGAGAGTAATGGGTAGGGCAACACAAGGAGTAAGGCTTATAAACCTGAGAGAAGATGATGGAATTGCAGCAGTGGCAAAGGTGGAATGTGAATTAGAAGACGACGAAATTGAAGAAATTGAACTGTTGGAAGGAATAGAAACCGAAGATTCGAATGATAGTTCTGATGCTGCTGAAGAAACAGGAACTCCTGATACAACTAATGAAATATAAATTCTCAATAATAAAATAAATAACACAACTAACTAAAGCAAATTCAAATTTAAAAAGTTAAGGAAATGAAAAGAACTCTTATTTTATTTGCCCTAATTATGCTGGTATCTGTATCTTTTGCTCAATTTAAAAAAGACCGCACCGCAGCATACAACGCCTGGCAAAAACCAGATTTAGTAAAAGCTAAAGAAGCTATCGACAAAGCAATTACATATCCTGAAGCAGCTGCGGATGCCAAAGTATGGTTTTATAGAGGCGGTATTTATTTAGATATCCAGGTTTCTCCTGCAAAAGCTGTTTTAGCACCTGATGCAATAAATGTAGCATTTGAAGCTTACACAAAAGCTCGTGA
>CAIWMA010000009.1 GCA_903913645.1 uncultured Bacteroidales bacterium
GTTAGCTTTATCTGGGAACCAAACACAATCAACCAGGCTGAACTTGATGAACCAGTTTCGATTATCCTGGTTAACTGTATCAAGAACAAAGCAATCAACTTCCCTGCTGTTGCTTTGAGATCGGAAAGTGCAGCCAGCGTAATTGCACCGGTTGAATGGGTTGGCGATATGGTTGCCGCCTACTTCAGCACTACTGATTACACTACCTCGAACCCCAAAGCTGATGGATCGATCCCTAAAAAGAAAGTGATCAGATTTAAAGCTGGATGCGAACTTGCTAAGAATGTAAAATAGTCAAGTCCCACTACTTAAATGAAAAAGCCTGCAATCTTTGGAGAGCAGGTTTTTTCATTTTTAGTTCACACCCAAATAAAGTGTAACTTATTCAATATCTGTTATTTATTTTCTTTTGATTGTTGCCCGTTTTCCTTTGGGTTTGGGCTTTATGGTCGCATTTTTGGTCGCATAAATGAAAAAAGAGTTACAAGTAACTTGTAACTCTTTGATTTTCAGTGGGAGCACATGGATTCGAACCAAGGACCCTCTGCTTGTAAGGCAGATGCTCTGAACCAGCTGAGCTATGCTCCCAATATTTTTGTACACATTATTTTAAAGAACTAAAAGAGGTTTACTTTGCCGGACCCTCCCGATGTATCGGGATGCTCTGAACCAGCTGAGCTATGCTCCCCTTAAGAGGATGCAAAAGTAGTCATATTTTACAAACAAGCAAATTATCATTCATTTTTTTTCAACATATTTTTACGAATTAAATAATTTCAATCATTCCATGCTTACTCTTATCTTTGCTCATTATACTTACACCGAAAACAAATACGATTGAATAAGAGAATAACTCATATCACGCTACTGATATTGTTTATGTTATCCCTGGCAGCTTGTCACCCAACCCGCAAAGTTGAGCGCCGTGGCGGATACCTGCTTGTTAAAAACACCATTAAAAACCGAAACACATACCTGCCCGTCGACGAACTGGAAGGTTTCCTTCAGCAAAATTCCATGCCAGGAAGGCTAGCGCCATATTTCAGGCCTGGAGTCTATTTCTATGAACGCAGCTACCTGGGGAAAGAAACCAAATTCAAACTTTTCCTGCGCAGATCATTAGGGAAAAAGCCTGTTATACTAGATACCATGCTCACCTACAATACAGTGGATAAATTAGAGCAGTATCTTAAGAACAAAGGCTTCTATCATTCGACTGTCAGCAAATCCATAAAATACAAACGAACAAAAGCAACAGTAACTTACCAGATCAACTCGGGTCCGCCATGCATGGTTAACAGATTTGACTATTTTGTTGAAGATACTATAATGCATGAATTAATTATGTCGGACACAGCCCAGGGAAAACTGCGTAAAAGCATGATTTACGACACCTACGTTCTGGATGACGAACGCGAAAGAATAGCAACTTTACTTCGTAATAACAGCTATTTCAACTTCTCACTCAGTGACATATATTACATGGTTGATACAACAAATGCCGGTCTATCGGCTTCAGTCGAACTGTATATTAAAAAAATAAAGATCAGTATTCCAGGTACCACCGATTCAACCGCCGAAATTCTACATCCCCGTTTTTATATCCGGAATATTTATATAACACCTAATGCAGACAATTCAGCACAGGTAAATTCGTACGATACCCTGGCATATAAGTATTTTCTTAATAAATCAGATACCAGCGGCAAAACACTATTTATTCTTAACCGGAATCAACGTTTCCTTAAACCCTCGTTTTTATCAACCTGCCTTGAATTTGCGCCCGGCAATGCCTACAGCCAGGCGAAAACAAACCTCACTTACAAGAAGCTGATCAGCCAGCCTATTATTGGCGCCGCCAATGTAAATATGGTTATGATAAACCCGGAAGGAATAAATCCGGCCGAGAAACAATGGCTCGATTGTAACATCAGGATGATACGAAACAAGCCCAATACATTCAGCCTTGGGACTGAAGGAACCAACTCTGGCGGACGATTGGGATTAGGAGTGAATACCGCTGTCCAGAACAGGAATCTTTTCCGTGGCGCTGAAGTTTTTTCAATAAAAGTACGGGCTAGTGCTGAACTCCAGGGAAACCTGAACAATGCGACCACCAGCGCCAACTATTTCCTGATTTTTAATACGTTTGAGGCTGGCATTGAAGCCAGTATAGATTTCCCGAGAGTGCTGATGCCCTATCGCTCCAATTATCTGCAAAATTCAAAGCTAGGACGCACATCAGTGAGTGCCGGCATAGGGTATGAATACAGACCCGATTATAATCGAACTGTTTCTACTGCTGCATGGTCGTACAAATGGAGCAATAACAACCGCGTCAGCCATATTTTCACGCCCCTGGAGCTGAATTATGTAAATATTTCTCCTAGTCCGGAATTCCAGAAACACCTGGATACGTTAACTGATCCTCAGTATAAATCACAGTATACTGATCACCTGCTTACAATGATCCGCTATAGTTTTGTTTTCAGCAACATGAGGACTACAAAACTCAATAATCAATTCTTTCTCAGGATAAATGCCGAAACATCAGGAAATATCCCCTATATGATAGATCACGCAACAAAAGTGCTTGATTCTGCCAACGGGTATTATGAACGATTTGGCGTTCGGTATGCAAATTTCGTCCGATTTGACGCAGATTATCGTAGGTACTGGAAACTACGGTTTCATAATTTACTGGCCTTCCGGTTGACCGGAGGCATAGCTTTGCCTTATGGAAATTCAGTGTCGATGCCTTTCGAAAAAAGTTTCTGGCTTGGCGGTGCCAACGATATGCGTGGATGGCGTTTACGATCCCTGGGGCCGGGAGCATACTCATCTTCGAATCAAAACTTCGATAAAACGGGCGATATTATGCTGCAATCCAGTATTGAACAACGTTTCCCGATATACAGTTTTCTTCTGGGTAGTTTCTTTATTGATGCCGGAAATATCTGGCTCAGGCAGCCAAGCGAGGATTTCCAGAACGGCAATTTCAAACTCAATACATTCTATAAACAGATTGCTATGGATATGGGTGTCGGGTTGAGATTCGATTTTTCTTTCTTTATTTTCAGACTTGATGCTGCTGTTCCGGTTCATGATCCTGCTACACCAGATAAATGGTTTGATAAAAACGTTTTCAAATTCAATAATTCGATCTTGAATTTCGGGATCGGATATCCGTTTTAGAATAATCAAATTTCACGCTATGAATGATCATACAGGGAATTACCGTAGCATTTATCCCCTATTTCGTTTAAAAGGAATTCAAATAAACCAGGTAATATTCTCATCAAGCAACTTAACTTGTGCGGAACTATCACTTTAAATAATTCAGATTTTAAACTTTCACTTTTGATAACCGTTTCTGAATTCAGCAATACTATATTCCGGGAGTTTCCTTACTCTCCTACTCCCGGCCAACAGGACCTTATAAAAAGGCTTGCTGATTTTATTGTGTCCGACCAGGCGCAATTCCCGTTATTTCTGCTCGAAGGCTATGCAGGCACAGGTAAAACCACTGTTGTAAGCGCCCTTGTAAATGTATTGCCAAAAGCCGGGTATAGCGCTGTTTTACTGGCACCTACAGGCAGGGCAGCAAAAGTACTTTCGTTGTATGCACAAATGCCTGCCTATACTATTCATAAGCGCTTGTACAGGCCAGCTATGGATGCTGACGGGCATGTAAACTTCCAGGTGCTCCCCAATAAATCGGCGCGTACTCTTTTTATAGTTGATGAAGCTTCGATGATACCTGACGACAGGCAATCAAGTGAAAGCGGCTCGTTTCAATCCAGAAATCTGCTTGAGGACCTGATCGGCCATGTTTATTCGGGCGACAATTGCAAAATGCTCTTTTTAGGCGATTCGTGCCAGCTGCCTCCTGTTGGAATAAACCAAAGCCCGGCACTCGATAAAGAATTGCTCAGGCAGTCCTTCTATCTTGACCTGGATACTTTCGTGCTTTCGGATGTGGTAAGGCAATCACTTGAATCGGGAATACTGTCGGTGGCAACGGCAATACGAAAAAAAATCAATCACCCTTCAGCAGGTCTTCCCTTGCCTTTGTTTGGTAAGGAAAACGAATTTGCAGATGTAATAAGCATAACGGGTATTGATATGCCGGATGCTATGCAACAAGCTTTTCATGATTATGGTCGCGAAAATACTGTTGTAATTACCCGTTCGAACAAACGTGCTAACCTCTTTAACCAGGCCATCAGGGAACGCATTCTTTTTCATGAAAACGAAATTTCCGCCGGAGATCATCTGATGGTTGTCCGGAATAATTACTTCTGGCTGCCCGATGAATCAAAAGCCGGTTTTATTGCTAATGGCGATATTGTAGAAGTGCAGAGTTTACGGAAAACCGAAGAACTTTATGGGTTCAGGTTTGCGGAAGCCACTGTGCGTATGGTTGATTATCCTGATGAATCGTCGTTCGACGTAAAGTTATTGCTGGATACGATCAGTTCCGAAGGTCCTGCACTAAATTACCAGGATAACCAACGGCTTTTTAATGAAGTTATGGCCGATTATATGGGTGAAAGCACACGCCGAAAAAAGATGGCCGGCATAAGGCAGAATCCCCATTTCAACGCACTCCAGGTAAAACATGCAAGTGCCTTAACATGCCATAAAACCCAGGGAGGGCAATGGGAAGCTGTATTTATTGAAAAAGGATTCCTGAAAGATGAGATGATAGATACGGAATACCTCCGCTGGTTATATACCGCTGTAACCCGTGCTACCAGGAAACTTTTTCTTATTAACTTTGAGGAACGTTTTTTTGATTAAACCTATCTTCCTTTACTATCCGGCTTCGTCTCATTCACAAATTTTCAAATTTTCAAATTCACTCCCAACCCCTAAAACCAAAAAAAAATGCGCATAGGATTTGGATACGATGTACACCGTTTTGCCGAAGGACGTGATCTATGGCTTGGTGGAATCAAAATACCGCATACCAAAGGACTGCTTGGTCATTCGGATGCTGATGTTGTTATACATGCGATATGCGATGCGCTGTTAGGCGCAGCTTCACTGGGTGATATAGGAACACATTTCCCGGATACGGATCCAAAATACAAAGGGATTGACAGTAAAATACTGCTTGCTGAAACCGGCAAGCTGATAGCTGCAAAAGGTTATACAATTCAGAATATTGATACTACGATAGCCATACAGGTTCCGAAAATTGCACCATACATCGAAATGATGCGAAGTACATTAAGCGATTTGCTTTCTATAAGAATGGATCAGATTTCAGTAAAAGCAACAACCACCGAAAGACTTGGTTTTGAAGGCAGGGAAGAAGGCGTTTCGGCTTATGCCGTTGTTTTGCTTGACAGTTGAGCAAACTGTTTCTGAAATTTATCTTGGGCCTAACGTTCAAGACACTTTACGTAAACGCAAAAAGGTTGTCCGACAAAGACAACCTTTTCATTTTATATCGTACGAAAGTATTTACTTCGATGAAGGAGAATTAAAATTGATCAGCAACGAAAACCGCAATGTGTGCTCCAAAGGATTCTGGGTTTCGATAGGAATAAGATAGGAGAAATCAATTCCAATAACATTGTATCGGAATCCTGCTCCTAAAGTGAAGAACTTACGATTTCCCTTGTTTGCATTTTCGTAGAAGAATCCGCCTCTGAGTGCGAACTGTTGTGCATACCAGTATTCCAAACCTGCCGAAAAGTTAATTTCGCTCATTTCTTCCTTAAATCCGCCCGGAGCATCATAAAATGAATGGACCATACCAACAATAGTGCCAACATTCGGATCCATTCCATAAACAACAGCACCTGCACTGTCAATTGATTGCGTAGGCACAAGTAGTTTATTAAAATCAAGCATGAATGCCATTTGGTTATAATCGTCGAAATTGAGCGTGAGCGTAGGGCCGATTTTCAGATTGGTAGGAATAAAATCCTTGCGCGTATTATCGTCGCTATACGCAATTTTGGTTCCAATATTTGAGATATTCACTCCCCACGAAAAATTACCTTCAATTTTATCAAACTCAACAGGAATACGTTGAAATAATGCCACATCCGCAGCGTAAGAATTACCGGGTTTGGTAGCTTGTCCGCCAACATCCTGGCCCTGTGTAAGGTTCGAATGTATATATCTTCCGGCAACAGCCATCGACAAAGTTGGTGTAAGCATACGTGAATACGTTGCATCCAACGCAAATTCGTTGGGATTGTAATCACCTATAACCCAACTGTTGGCATCAGTAAAAGTAATACTGCCAAGACTAAAATAACGCAGAGAGAATGCGACTGCCGAGGTCTTATCTATCCGTTTAAAAGCGCTGAGGTAAGCCAGGTTAATATCGTTGGTAAGTCCTTTAAGCCATGGACTGTACGAAATGCCGACTCCCATATCTTTTTTGATAAAAGCGTACTTTGCTGGGTTATAGTGCATTGAATAAGCATCCGGTTCCGAGGAAACCCCGGCGTCGCCCATGGCACCACCACGTGCGTCAGGAGCTATCATTAAAAACGGCACAGCTGTTGTTATCGGATTCAACTGGCCAATTTTATTATAAGTTGTATTTTGTGCTAATGTTGTACCTGAGAGTGCTAACAGCATTAAAAATGCAAGAAATGAATGTTTTTGGGGCATCATACGTATCTAAAAATAAAGTCGCGAATTTACTTATTATTATTATCCAAAATAGTAACGGTGATTATAAAATGTTATTGCATAGATGATTGTTTTTATCCTTTAAGGCAATTACACACTTTACGAATCGGGTTATATGGTTTCAGGGTTAAAAGCTTACGATCAGCAGGTTCACTTTTAACTTTTCTATTTTCATTTTTCACACATCACTTTTTTACCCTGAGCTTAACCGAAGGGCACTTTTCACTTTTAACTTTTCACTAACTACTTTACCTTAATCATCCTTGAGGCTTTTACCGTTTCGGAATTACCATTGCTGGCCCTGACGCTGATTAAGTACACACCAGGCGGAACTGCAGAACCGGAATTAGTAAGCCCGTCCCAGGTTAACTGGCTGGCAATGTTTCCTTGTGAAAGAAATACTTTGCTATTGGTTTTGGATATTAGCGATCCATTAATATTAAATATTTCGAGATATGCCTCTACCTGTGAATCGAACAAATTGGTTTCAAAGTCTACTTTAACATCACCCCTGAAAGGATTAGGATACACATTCATAGTAGTGATGCTAAGCTGCAAATTTTTGTCCACCGTAAAACGGATGCTTGCTTCCGACGAGTTATTGAAAACATCCCAGGCTTTGAGTGTAAGTGTATGCAGACCTTCAGTAAGCTTCGAGAATTTATAAGCAACCTGTCCCGAACTATAACTGTCGAGGTCGGCACTATAGAAACTATTGAGAACAATAGACGTAGAATTATCACCGTCGATAGTGGCAACAATGTCGTGACCAATTGCATTACTTATGGTATTAATTCCGCTCTGATCACTTAGTCTAGCCATTAGCAGAGGAGTATCTCCCGTTATTCCGCCATCAACAAAATCGGGACTATCCATATGCAACGAAATCTGCGGACCGGCATTATCAGTACTTTCATTCCCTGATCCCCCGATCACAAGCTGTTTGCAAAAGCCGTTAGCATCTAAAGTTTCATTATGGGCATAATACGAGATTTTACCCAATCCAAAGCTGTAATCAATATCGCGTGGAACAATAAATTTCGCTGTAAAATCGCCGTTGGTAACAGTAGCTCTTCCCTGGTAGATATAATTATCCTGTACGGTATATGGAGCTGGGTAGTCGCCGGGATCGGTACCCAATGTCATGAGAGTGCGGGCTTTATCGAAAACCTTGACGTCGACAACCCCGGTGAACCCTGTTAATTTATTCCCGCCTGCATCTGTTACCATGCCATTGATCTCAACAGGCATCATTGCAGATATTGTATCCGCAAATTTATCGATATCACGACCGTTTATTTTTGTGGTTAACACATCATACTGAGGATAAGCCAGTCGTAAAGCCGGATCGCCCAGCAACACGAAATTCCGGATAAGGGATGCATCACCGTTACCCATTTTATTTTTTGCATAAGCAATTACATCTCCAAAACGCGGGTATTCTCCATTATACTTGGAGAAAAGCGTATCATAGAAATAGAGGGTGAGTTCAATGTTGGTTCCTGCATTCGCCAGGCGTGTAGTCGTAAATAAAGCTATACCGCCGCCAACCGGGTTCAAAAACACATATTCACCTGCCGAAACCCTAACAGGATCATCGTACCTGCTGAATTCACAGGTAGCCGTCATAAATACAGGCATGTGATTGTAATTGGTCCAGGAGTTAATTTCGCGGACAGTTAGAATGGATTCTTCAGCCCAGCCTGTTTCGCCACCATGGCCGGTATAGTTCAGGAGCAAAATACCTTTTTCAATATTTGTACCAATGGCGGTATTTACATCCGGGCATCGCTGACCGGCAGGAGTTGCAACTTGTTTATAAGCATCGATATATGCTTTTTCGACATTGTAAACCGGTGCAATTTTTTCTATCAGCGGACAGATCTGTTTTTCCACCTGGCGAAAGTGAGTATTGCTGTTCCCGTCGTCAGCAACGAAAAGCAACTTATTGCGCCAATCTCCCATCGAAGCATCGCTATTCGTAGCATAAAACACGCATTTATCAACTGCATTTTTCGCGTCTTCAACGGTGTTCACCGGGAAACGGCCAATCCCTATATCGATAAGCCCGATAGCATTATTCCCTTCGTTAGCATCCAGTAAACCATAAAAATCATCGCTGGCATAGGAGTAGACTGAATTAAGTGATTCCTTGGTTTGAAAAGTTAGCACCCGGTTAGTATTGGATGGAATACGGTCTTTATAATCATAGGAACCATCGCCAAAAAGCAAAAGGTAACGAAGTTTATTCCCTGCTTCGGCTTTCTGATACAGCAAACGGGCAAAATCGCGAATTGCAGATATATCAGGCGATCCGGAGGAAAATTCGTTATAAACCTGTTCGTTGGTTACAACCGTTACCTTGAACCCGTCATGCGACCTGTGATGTTCGGCTAGCCTGTTAGCCTGTTCGACAAAATCCTTGTTCGTAACAATAAGTATATCGGTTGAAGCAATTCCATGTAAATCCTGATTAATAACTTTTTCAGTAAATTTTACTGTGAGAAAAGATGAATTATCCCAAGCCATAAATTGCCTGAGCGAATCCGTTTGCGCAACAAACTTGCTTATCCCTCCCTGAAGAGTCGCTGCCACATGTTTCACCTTAACAGGATCAGTTACTTCCCATATGACAACATTGGGTGTAGATGCCTGAAGCTGAAATTCCGTCACGGCGCCTGCTGTAACGGATAACGGATCGGCAAAAGCCATTTGTCCGCCGGTAAATTTCAGGTCGCGGGGTACATTTAATTCCACCCAATCGAGGTAGCCTAAGGAAGAACCCGTCCCATTATATTGAAACGAAACCTTTACTTTATCAGAGGATGTGGAAAATACTTTGGTTTCGATACGTTCAGTGGCTGTTGAATAGGTGGAAACTGCACTGCAGGAGGGAGAGCCAACCGGTATTCCATTTACTGCAACCGTGAAATTTGTTGTAGCTGAAGACCTGGCTGTTACACGGTACCGGATTGTTGATTGCTTATCAGCTGAAAAATTCGGGAAGGTAAATTCAGGTAGTTCGAAAACCGGGCTGCTGGGATCCATACGTTCTCCAACCCAGTCCTTTCCTGAACTGATGAAATTAAGCTGATCTTTTTCGTAAAAAACACCCTCGGTGAAACTTGTGCTGGTATAAGTTGGAGTAAGTACAGGTTGCGATTGATCGTCAATTCGCATACCAGTTCCTCCATTAAAATTGAGAAAATAATAGGTATAGTCAGAATAGATATTAAGTGTATGCTCAAATTTCCGTGTAGATTTATTGAACGTAATACTGTTAGGCCCTGTTCCATAAAAAAGGATGTAATCGCCGGGAGCAAAAACGCCCTGGCTGGCAGTTACAACACTTATAGCATTTTCGGCAAGATCATCGTACCTGCTGATGCTGTTGGCTTCCGGCAGTAGTCCGCCGCCGTTTCCAAACAACCTGATTGTAGCTGGATTAACAGTTGCCATATCAACACCCATAGCCTGAATTTCAGCATACGTTACCTTATAAATTCCTGTTTTGTTCAGCTGAATCTTATACCAGTTTCCCTGGGAAAGCACGGAATGTGAAGCATAACCGGAGGATTTAAGCGTTGTTTCTTTCGATTTTGAAAGTACATATACAATATCTATAGTAAAGGATTTCAGACGCATAATGCCACCTTCAGGATTAACAACAACCGGCACTATGGTTAGCATGGCCATCTCCACTCCTCTTTCGGTTCCGGTTTCAATCACCGGGGAAAGAGTTTCATCCGGCTGCAAAGCATAGGTAAGTGAACTCAGTTGTTCACCATTCACCGGTTCCCATTCTGTATGGGTAACTAAAATGTCGCAACTACCAGCACCGGCAGGCAGTTTAAATTGCTCATGATATTCAGGAGTGTAATTTTTAGCTGCATTATTGGATAAACCATCCGCGCATAATGCATTCAAGGATTCATAATTTATCCCCTGTATGGTTTGAATGCCTTTCCAGTTCAGAACCACTTTTTTCTGAATCCCTTGTCCCAAAAGCCAAATTGGCGATAAAAGTATCACCAGGACAGCTGTATATATTTTTTGATTTCTTATCATAAAACCAACTCAATTATCAATGAATTACTTTTGGAAGATCATTTTACCCGTCGTTTGCGATAACAGCCCGTTTGAAGTACGCACTATCAGATTGTACACATAGATTCCCGACGGGACTTTACTTCCCTGATTACCGAGCCCGTCCCAGCGTAAAGGATTGCTAACAGAACCAATTTGTGTCGCTGTTTGTTCAATAATCCTCACTAACTGACCGGTTATCGAATATATCTCGGCACGTACGGTGAAATCCACATTTTTCTGATTATGCTCAAACACAATATCCGTATAATTACTGAATGGATTTGGGTAATTGTATGTTCTTGAGATTACAAAATCGCCTGAAGGATATACAACAAAATGAATTTCAGCTTCAGATGAATTATTAAAAACATCCCAGACCTTTACTGTTAATGTATGCTCGCCAGGTGAAAGCATAGAAAAAGGGAACCAAATATACCCGCTTTTAAATGTATTGATATCCGACTCGTAAAAATCGTTAAGTATAAAAGGCTCAGAAGTGTTTCCATCCAAAATGGCTGTAATATCGTGGCCTATCCCATTTCCAATTGTATTTATGCCATTTTCATCACTGACGATAGCAAGAAGTTTTGCATTCTGATCTGTAATGCCCCCATCGCGGAACTTATCAGTGTTCATGAATAAATTAATTTCTGGCCCGTTGTTATCGACAACTTCCGGTTGTGATGAACCTCCTACAATAATATCGTTGTAATATCCGGCAGCATCGCGGGTTCCGTCGGTAGCATAATAACTGATTTTCCCGGAATCATAACGGTAAGCAATGTCTTTTGGTACAATGAAAGTAAAACTAAACCTGCCAGCCACTACATTCACCTTTCCTTTATAAAGCAGGTTTTTACGAAGCATAAACGAATATTCAGCTCCGCCATCGTTAGCAAGCGTCTTGAGCGGTACTGATTTATCGAATACCGAGGGGAAAACCGTACCGTTAAAATCGGAAACCAGTTTTCCCAGGTTGTCGGCTACAAAACCTTCAATTGTAACTTCCATATATGCTTTCAGGGTATCAGCACCATTTCCTGGAACGCGGCCATTGACGGAGGTTGTCGAAATATTAAGTGATGGGAAATCAATTTGCATAGCCGGATCACCAAGCAAAACATATTTCCTGCCATTTTCGTTGGCACCTTTATCGCGCTTGGAATTCATAATGATTTCTCCCATGCTGAGCCGTTTGCTGCCGGGTTTACTCATTGCATACTCATAGAATTTTTTATTCAGCTCAAAGTTCGGGCTACCATAGGTTGGCCTGGTAGTTGTAAAGAGAGCAATTCCACCACCTTTGGGGTTGAGCAGAACCAATTCGCCAGCAGCTGTCCTGCCAGGATCATCAAAGCGGCTGAATTCGCAGGTAGCAGTAACAAATACGGGAAGATTATCAAAATTGGACCAATTGTTTATTTCGTTCACTGTTAGCACTTGTTCATGAGCCAGGCCGGTTTCGCCTCCATGACCGGTGTAATTAAGTATAAGGCAGCCCTTTTCAACCCGCTGGGTAATAGCCTTGTTAGCTTCAGGATAACGGTTTCCACCTGGTGTTGCAACCTGAACATACGAGTCAAGGTAAATCTTGTCCAGGTTTATATCTGAATAATTATTTTCAATATACATAGCCATTTGCTCAGCCTGAGATACATGCTCATTATAATCTTCGTCATCTGCAACAAAAGTGACAATATTTTGCCAGTCGCCGGAATTTTCAGCCGAGGGAACCGAATAGTGTATGATTTTATCAACCGCTTTTTCGGCTTCTTCCGGAGTTTTTACCGGCAAACGGCCAATTCCCAGGTCAATTATATCGGCATACGAAAGGCCTTCGTTATTATCAAGCATACCGTAATAATCATCTGATACAAGAGAACTGATCGGACTGAACGAATCAGGCGATTGCCATGAAGGTACGGCATTGGTATTAGGAGCAATTTTACCTTTGTAATCATAGGATGCATCGCCGAAAAGCAGCAAATATTTCGGTATTCCGGATACAGAAGACTTATCATAAAGCAATTTAAGGAAATCACGAATCGCTGTTAAATCAGTAGTCCCGGAGGAAAATTCATTATAAATGGTAACCGGATCGAGAACGAGTACATTGAGATCGGAAGTATTTGCATGGAAAGTTGCCAATCGTACCGCCTGCGACATAAATGCCTGGGGAGCAAGAATTATCATTTCAGTCCCAGTTAAAGCATGCAGGTTCTGGTTTTGTATTTTTGTGATAAAATGAGGCGTTAGCAACCCATTTTCATCAAAGGCAACAAATTGTCTTAACGTATCGCACGAAAGTTTAAAAACCAAGTCATTACCCTCAACAGGCGCATTTATGGCAGCCACTTTAAACGGATCAGTCACTTCCCATATTTTGGCTTTGCCGGCTGCATCACTTACACGATATTTCGCAGCATGGCCGATACCAAAACGGCTATCACGGAAATCAAGTTGTCCGCCGGTGAACCTCAGATCACACCTTGCATTAACATCAAGCAGATCAAGATACCCTGCTCCTGTAGCCGTTGTTTTGTTGTAATGCACATCAATTTTAAGTGGTAAAGCTACAGACTGGAGTGATGCATAAGCAGTGGCACTAGATGCGACAGGACTATCTTTGTAGGATGAAATCGGTGAATGCGCTGCATCCCAGGTCTGAGATCCTATACTAAATTCGAATGAACTGGCGTATGTAGAACTTGCAGCGGTAACCGAACGGACTTTTACCTGGCCACCTGCAGCCAGCGCTGGAATATTAAAAGGGAAAGATCTATTTGTAATTACATCAAAAATTTGCGAAAACCATTGCCTGCCGGATTTTAAAAGGTTCAGATTATTTTCCTCATAAAAGGTGTAATAGTCGTAGGAATCTACAATATCAGTTTCAGAAACTGCGGAACTTTCCTTTAATGAAATCCGCTTCCCCGTTCCACCGTCTGTTGTTAGAAAATAACAAATAGTATCTGCATACAAATGTGAAGTGTGTTCCCATATCTGGTTGTAACTATCGTATTGCCAATTCACAGGTCCCTGGGCATAAAAAATAATCTGGTCACCTTTGTCGAAAGATCCGTCATTTTGACCAGTAACTTCAATAGTATTTTCGGGCAGATCATCGGCACGAACTGCAGAATTTGCTTCCGGAAGCATGGTACCGCCACGGCTGTAGATGCCGATTTTTGCCGGATTCAGTGTCGCAGGATTAATTCCCATAGATACCAGGTCGTTGTACCCGATCTGGTAAATCCCTGTTTGGGTAATACCAAGTTTATACCAGCTCCCCTGCGAAAGCACTGAATTTGCAAAATAATTCCGTGTTGAACTTTTCGATTGCATTCCTGTTTCTGGAAACCGTATCCGGAAGGAAGACAACTTTAGCACCTGATTTGTAGTCTTATCTTTTTTAAAAGGTAATATCTCAAGATGAACTCCATTTCGCTTCTGGCTCATAACTTTGCGTGTTGAATAGGACAGATCAAAAGGAATCTGTGATACAAATTCCTGTGCCAGTGATTGTTCTTCAACTTCTAATGGTAAAAATACGCAACTATCGAGGGTAATATTTTCAGAAATATTCTCAATAAAAAACATTTCATTCCATACCGGCAATGTTTTTTTGCTAGGATAACAGGCACCTTCGAATGAAATCAGTTTACCAACGCTATCGTTTACTGTAAGAGCCGTAGGTTTGTTCCAGGAAATTGCGCGGCTTACCTGCTGAGCCTGTGAGTGCGAAACCAAGGGCAGCAGCAGCACTAAAAGCAACAGGCACAGACAACAAGCCTTTCTGATCAACAATATATTGGTTCTTAACAAGTTATCAGAACTATAATAAAAAAGATGGATTCCGATTTGAAACCGGTGGTTTAGTTATGCGTATAAACAGGTATTTTCACTTTTAAAAGCCGGTATTTTAAAAAACGAGAAAAACAATTCATTATTGCGGCTACCAAGATATTTTGTAAAAACCTTCCCGATTAGTGAATTATTTTGTAATATTGTCCTCATAAATCTATGCATACGAAAGCAGCATCTATATTATTTATAGGATTCCTATTCGCCTTTATACGTGTTTCAGGGCAGGATGCTGTATTCTCTCAATTCTATGCCAATCCCGTTTATCTGAATCCGGCTCTTGCCGGCAACGTAATCTGTCCGCGCATTGCGCTCAACTACCGCAATCAGTACCCCGCATTAGGAGGCAACTATGTTACATATAATGCAGCTGCCGACATGTATGTGCATTCGCTTTCCGGTGGTATGGCTGTACTTGCTACTTCAGACAAAACCGGCCCTTTAGCCTCATTTTCAGGTGATATAGTATATTCCTATCATTTAAAAATTACTCAAAAACTTAGGATGAATGCAGCTTTACAGGCTGGATACTATCAATACCGGTTGAATTGGGATAAACTGGTTTTCGAAGATATGATCAATCCCGGGACAGGTGAAATTATTTCAGGCAATGAAGCACAACCCGATAAAATGAGTGTCGGAGATGTTGATTTTTCAACCGGAATGGTTTTGGGATATGACGAAAAATATTACGTCGGCTTAGCTGCTCACCACATTACAAACCCTGACCTTGCTTTCTACCAGGGCAATATCAGCCGCCTGGCAACGCGTTTTACCGTTCATGCCGGAGCTATATTCAACCTGAAAGATGCACTTGCCGGTAGAGAAAATGATAATTTTTCGATTTCTCCAAATATCGTTTATATGCAGCAAGGTGATTTTCACCAGTTGAACGGCGGGATGTATCTGAATTTTTACCCTTTTGTAACCGGATTATGGCTCCGGCATAATTTTGAGAATCCTGATGCTGTAATTGCCATGTTAGGTTTCCAGCAACCCACTTTCAAAGTTGGCTATAGTTTTGACTTTACGTTGTCCCATATGGGTATGCCGGCAGGCGGTGCCCATGAGATATCATTCGTTTGGTATCTACCATGTCCTAAAAAAGATTTTCAGTACAAGGCAATAAAATGCCCTAGTTTTTAGTTAATACCCAAACAAACACCATTACAAAAATGTTAAACTACCGCAAAATAGCAGCAAAAGTATTGTTTGCAGCAACAATTGCACTACTGGTTTCTTGTTCGAAATTTGGAAAAGATCAATCACGAACTACCGGTTGGAACTACAATGACCCCAAAAACGGTGGCTTCCAGGTGAAAGATTACCAGAATCAAACAACAGGCCCAGGCCTTGTATTTATCGAAGGTGGAACCTTTACTATGGGACGTATTAGTGACGATCCTATGTACGAATGGAATAACATCCCTAGAAGGGTGACTATTCCCAGTTTCTACATGGACGAAACTGAAGTCTCCAACCTTGATTATACCGAATATCTATATTGGATAAGCCGTGTATTCGGAACAAGCTATCCGCAGGTTTACCAGAAAGCCTTGCCGGATACCCTGGTATGGCGTGAAAAACTTGGTTATAACGAACCTCTTGTTGAAACATACCTTCGCCATCCTGCATACAGGAATTACCCTGTTGTAGGCGTAAGCTGGTTACAAGCTAACGATTATTGTTTGTGGCGTACTGACCGTGTAAATGAAATGCTGCTGGTTAAGCATGGCACTTTGGATCTTGACCCGGCTCAAAAAGACGAAAACAACTTTAATACCGAAGCTTATCTTGCAGGCCAATATACAGGGCTTGTTAATAAACCTGAGCGTGACTTAAATCCTAATGGAACCGGTGAGCGCGCTGTTCGCCTCGAAGATGGTATCCTTTTACCAAAATACAGGCTCCCTACGGAAGCTGAATGGGAATTTGCTGCTTATGGCCTCATTGGCAATACTCATTTTGAAAGGGTTGTTGAACGCCGTATGTATCCCTGGAACGGAACAGTACTTCGTTCCGACGACAGTAAATTTTATGGCAGCTATGTAGCAAACTTCAAGCGTGGCCGTGGTGACTATATGGGTGTTGCAGGTAACCTGAATGATGGTGCAGCAATTCCGGCAGAAGTAGGTTCATACTGGCCAAATGACTATGGTTTGTATAATATGGCAGGTAATGTTGCCGAATGGGTTATGGATGTTTATCGTCCGTTAAGTTTCGAAGATGTGAACGACATGGCACCTTTCCGCGGGAATACTTTCCAGACACGTCAGACCGACGGACAAGGATACCTGGTTCCTAAAGACAGCCTAGGGCGGATAAAATACCGCCCTGTTACTGAAGAAGAAGCAATGGGCAGGATCAACTACCGCAAAGCTGACAATATCAACTACCTTGATGGTGATTATCAATCACTTGCCGGTGTTGACTGGATGGCTCCTACCGAAGGTGGAAGCACCAGCGATAAAATGTATGAATATGGTGTTTCGTCCTTAATCAGCGATAAAACCAGAGTATTTAAAGGTGGTTCGTGGCGCGACCCGGCTTATTATCTCAGTCCGGCTACACGTCGTTCACTCGATGAAAAAATGTCGACCAACTACATAGGATTCCGTTGTGCTATGGGCAGCGTAGGCGGTTCATCGGCAGGAAAAAAGTAAGACATATTTTGTTTATAAAAAACCCATCCCTTATACGGATGGGTTTTTTATTTTAAGTAATTTGCATACTTCTAATGTTACCGTTCACATGTACATCTCAACTGAAGAATTATATTCCATTTACCTCGACCATCCTGCAATCTCAACTGATTCAAGAAGAATTGAGCAGGGAAGCCTGTTTTTTGCTCTTAAAGGTGACAACTTCGACGGCAATAAGTACGCGGGAATTGCACTGGATACAGGAGCATCGTATGCTGTGATTGATGATGTAGCCTACGCCGGTGCTAAAACACTACTGGTTTTAGATGTGCTCGACTCATTGCAGCAACTGGCATTGTTTCACCGGAGAAAATTCAATATCCCGGTTATTGCAATAACCGGTAGCAACGGCAAAACAACCACCAAAGAGTTGATAAATGCTGTCTTAGGCCAGCAATTTCATGTTACCGCAACCAAAGGAAATTTCAACAATCATATTGGCGTTCCGCTGACATTGTTAGGCATTACGAATGAAACACAAATTGCAATTGTCGAAATGGGTGCAAATCACCAGCTGGAAATCGCACAGCTTTGCCAGTTGGCGGAACCTACGCATGGATTGATCACAAATATTGGCAGGGCTCATCTGGGCGGTTTCGGAGGATATGAAGGCGTTATCAAAGCAAAAAGTGAACTTTATACCTGGCTTCGCAACACGGATGGAACCGTATTTGTAAATGCAGGAAATCCATTACTCATGAAACTTTCTGCAGGAATGAAAAGGATTTTGTATGGTACGGATGAAGGCATTAACACCCAGGGAATAGCTAAGACTGGCACTTCAAATCTTGAACTGGACTGGTTTTCAAATAATGGAAAAATTACTCTCCAAACTAACTTGGTGGGAAATTATAATTTCGAAAATGTGCTGGCTTCAATTTGCATGGGCACCTTTTTAAATGTTCCACCTGATAAGATTAAAACAGCGATTAATTCCTACATGCCTTCGAACAGCCGGTCGCAGGCTTTAAAAACGGAAAGAAATTCCATTATCCTAGATGCTTACAATGCCAACCCTACAAGCATGCAGGTTGCTATTGAAAATTTCAGGCAAGTAGAAGCATTGCATAAAATGGTGATATTGGGTGATATGCTGGAACTTGGCCAGGAAAGTGCAGTCGAACATTTGTCAATAGTAAAACTGGTTGAAAAATCAGGTTTTGAACGCGCAATATTTGTTGGTCCTGATTTTAAAGCTGTGGCATCAGGAAAATTCACCTGTTTCAATAATTCTGAAGAAGCATTTGACTGGTTTCAGAAGGAACAGATTAAAGATTTTACTATTCTGGTAAAAGGATCGAGAGGGATAAAAATGGAAAAAGTACTGGAAGCATTGTAAATACCTTCTAACAATGAAAACATACAGCATAATAGGTATGATGTCGGGTACTTCGCTTGATGGGGTTGATCTTGCTCATTGTACCTTTGAGGAATCTGAGGACGGATATTCTTATGAACTTGGTAAGTGCGACACCATTCCCTATCCCGAAAAATGGCTAAACAGGCTGAAAACACTTCACCTTGCTTCAGCACTTGAATATGCCCAAACGCATACTGAATATGGAAGATATATCGGTAGCCTCATCCACAATTTTGTTATTACCAATGAAATTTCTGCTGATTTCGCTGCCTGCCATGGGCACACCATTTTTCATAATCCAACGAAACAATACACTTCACAGATTGGAGAAGGCGCAGCTATTGCGGCGGAATGCGGTTTACCGGTTGTTTGTGACTTTCGTACCAGCGATGTTGCTGCCGGCGGACAAGGTGCACCACTGGTTCCCATTGGCGACCAACTGCTTTTTAATCAGTATGATTATTGCCTGAACCTGGGTGGATTTGCCAATATTTCCATGCAAATAAACGGCAGACGAATTGCCTGGGATATCTCACCGGCAAACATTATCCTGAATCACATCGCTGTTCAGAAAGGAAAACCGTACGATAAAAACGGAGAAATAGCCGCATCAGGCATGGTACATCCTGAGTTGCTCCAAACGCTGAACAACCTTGGGTATTATCGTATGCAACCGCCAAAATCACTAGGCAGGGAATGGATAGAAAAGGAAATTCTTCCCATATTACCTTTATATAACATCAGCCTTGATGACGCTGCCTGTACCTTTTGCGAACATATTGCCATGCAAATTGCCAGCTGCCTTGTGAAAGATTCAAATAAACAAATGCTGGTTACCGGAGGAGGCACTTTTAACACATTCCTGGTTCAAAGGATCGCCGTACACACTGTTGTTGAACTCATCATTCCGGATGCTCAAACCATCAATTATAAAGAAGCCCTTGTATTTGCATTCCTGGGACTACTCCGTATGCAGGGAAAACCCAACTGCCTTGCTTCGGTAACAGGAGCATCGCGCAATATTTCGGGAGGCGCCGTGTATTTGCCATAGCCTATCTTTAAAAAATGTTTTACGTATTTCACTGATTTGAATTAGGAATTTTGTATTGAATTTATCTACATTTGTGCCGTCAAAAAAAAAGAATACTTTATTGATATATTATATCAAAAGTAAGCTTCTGAATTCCTGAAAAACATCTAAAAACTTTCTATGAAACTTAACATTAAAGTATGGATTGCCATAATAACCATGGCATTCCTTTTGCTGCCTGTATTTACATTTGCTGCGGCTCCGGCCGCTATTCCATTATTTTTCGGCATCAGGCTAGAGTTTATAATTTTTGCACTTACCCTGATCGGAGTGGCCGTTTCCCATAATAAAACCATGTTTGTTGCACTGGGCGGATTGCTGGCATTACTTATTTTAAAATATCTCTTCCTACCCGACTATTCATTTATAGAACATATAACGGGAACCACTGAACAGGAAGGTGAATGGCGAACTTTACTAAACCTGACGGGTTTATTGTTTGGCTTTGGAATACTGGCTAAGATATTTGAGGAATCAGGTATTCCCGACAAACTCCCGGCTTTTCTGCCCAACGACTGGAAAGGCGGATTTTTGCTTTTGGTCCTGGTTTTTGTTATATCAAGTTTCCTTGATAATATTGCTGCAGCAATGATAGGTGGTGCTGTTGCCGTAGTGGTTTTTAAAGGTAAAGTTCACCTGGGTTACCTGGCTGCCATTGTCGCCGCCAGTAACGGAGGCGGTTCAGGTTCGGTGGTAGGAGATACAACCACAACCCTGATGTGGATTGACGGTGTGAACCCTATGGATGTTCTGCATGCATATTCTGCGGCTATTCCTGCATTGTTTTTATTCGGAATTCCGGCTTCAATTATTCAGGACAGGTATAATCGTATTACAAAAGATGCAAATAAAATCGTAAAAATTGATACAGTTAAGATCCTGATAGTTATGTTAATTCTTATCGGGGCAATACTTACCAATTATTTGATGGATTTCCCTGCTGTAGGTGTTTGGATTGCAATCCTACTCGGTTCACTTTTACGTAAAACTCCATGGGATGAAATTCCCAAATCGCTTCAGGGAACAATCTTCCTTGTTGCACTGGTAACCTGTGCATCATTAATGCCGGTAAATGAACTTCCCACAGCTACCTGGCAGACGGCTTTTTCACTTGGATTTGTTTCGGCTGTTTTTGATAATATCCCATTAACAAAACTCTGCCTCGAACAAGGCGGTTACGATTGGGGTGTACTGGCTTATAGCGTTGGGTTTGGAGGTTCAATGATTTGGTTCGGATCATCGGCCGGGGTTGCATTATCAAATATGTTTCCCGAAATGCGTTCCGTTTCCAATTATGTAAAAAAAGGATGGTTTGTAATAATGGCCTATATTATAGGGTTCTTTATCATGCTTGGAGTGGTGGGATGGCATCCTCATGCACCTCACCGCAAGGACAAAAACGATATAAAAACTGAACAGCTTTTGCAACCTGTATCAACAGATTCGTTATCACATTAATTTAAAATAAAGCGCTGATTTTGAATTCACACTAAATTTATAAGCACGGCTTTTCGGAAAGATTGCCGTGTTTTTTAGTTCAGGTAAAATAAAAACGGGTAATTTCTGTTCCTATTAACAAAGTACTGTTTAAAAGTACATGCAAATTTTCCGGATGATGTCTTTAACAGTGGTACCTTTATACTGAAATCGTTTTATTTATGATTAACGGAGTAATTCTTCAGATTGTGCAGGCAACAGGAGTTTCGGCTGATACCATAAAAGCTGCAGCAGATGCAGTTAAACCGGTTCTAGCAGCTCTGCCAAACCCGTTGAAGCACGCAGAAATAACCCTTTCATTCTGGGACCTGACCTTAAAAGGTGGCCCGGTAATGATTCCAATTGCTTTGCTCTCCATACTAGGGATATACATATTTATCGAAAGATTCATGATTATCAGACGGGCATCGATGGAGGATTCGAATTTCATGGATCATATCCGCGATTTTATGCATGAAGGCCGTATGGATTCAGCCTTATCGTTATGCCGCAACAATAATACTCCCATTGCACGGATGATAGAGAAAGGAATTCACCGACTTGGAAGGCCGCTGGGTGATATAAATGCTGCCATCGAAAATGTAGGCAATCTCGAAGTTGCCAAACTGGAAAAGAATATTGCTCTCCTGGCAACCGTTGCAGGCGGGGCACCCATGCTGGGATTCCTGGGCACGGTAACAGGATTAGTAAAAGCTTTCTACGATATGTCGGTGGCTGGCAACAATATCGACATTCAATTACTTTCCGGTGGTATTTACCAGGCAATGGTTACTACGGTTGCCGGCCTGATTGTCGGAATTATCGCTTACTTCTGTTACAATATACTAGTAGCAAAGATTCAGAAAGTTGTTTACATGTTGCAGTTCAGGGCATCCGAGTTTATGGACCTGCTTCATGAGCCGAACAAGCAATAAACTATTTCACAAAATACAACACGTTAAACATTAAATGAATGGCTATTAAGTCACACAATAAAATAAGTGCAGAATTCAGCATGGCTTCCATGTCGAACCTGGTATTTCTGCTGCTGATCTTCTTTGTGCTTACATCTACAATTATAGCCCCGAATGCTATTAAATTGTTATTGCCATCAGGCACAGGCCAAACTATTTCGAAGCAATCTACTTTTGTATATATCAACAATCAAAACCAGTTTTTTGTAAACAAAACGCCTGCTAGTATCTTGAATTTGCAGCAGCTACTTTCACAATCACTCATAGGGCAAACGGAAGGGGTAATAGTTCTTCAGATCGACCGAAATGTTCCTATGCAATCATTTGTATCAGTAATTGATGTTGTAAACGAGATGAATAAAGTGATGAAAACCAAGCATAAAGTAATACTCGCCACCACTCCTAAAGAGTAGTTTATCTCTCAGTCTCTCAAACCCTAATCCCTAATACCGCCGGATGCTATCAAACAATGAGCAAAATGAACGCAAATCGCGGATTGCAGCTCTTTCCGGAACTATATTGGTCCATGCAATATTGCTGAGTGTACTGCTGTTACTGGCTTTTCATACGGATATGCCCCTTCCCCCGGAAGAAGGTGTTGAAATAAATACTGAGTATAATGGAATTGAAACAAGTAACCCCCTGCCTGAAGCGCTTCAACCGGCACTAAATGATGGACCAAAGACGGATCAGGAAAAAGCAGATGAAAACAGGGATTCTGAATTGGGAGAGGAAACACCAGTTGTTAAAAAGAAGAATACAGATAAACCCACTTCTTTAAAAAGTAAGATTTCAATTGTTGAAACTCCGGATCAATCAACTCTGATCAATAAAATGCCTGGTACGGGTAAAAACTCTAAAACAGTAACATACGTGAACCAGGGAATTACGGAAGTCCCCAATCACCTAGGAAAGCAAAATGAGACAAAATCACAGTCAGCCAAAGAAAACAGTTTAGAAAAAGGAAATGGTATTTCGTTTGACTTAGGCGGTCGAGGAACACGGATCCTGCCTAAGCCATCCTTCAATTCATTGGAAGACGGTAAAATTGTAGTTTCTGTGAAAGTCAACAACGAAGGAAATGTAATAGCGGCCACAGCCGGGGCAAAAGGAACCACCATCACAGATCCCAAGCTGCGAAAGCAAGCTGAAAATGCTGCCTCAATGACACTGTTTGCGCAAGATGCCAATGCTCCCGAACAACAACGGGGAACCATAACCTATAGTATTGTCAAACAGAAGTAGGGAAAAAGTAAAAAGGCAGTAATTGAAAGCGAAATGATGAAAGAATGGGAATATCACCAGGCAATCAAATCCAGAAATTCTATCGCTATTAGTTTGCCCATACTTTGTTTGTCGGTAACAGGAATTCACATTTTATTTACTCATCAGAAAGCGGTATTTTTGCATTTCCCGATGCACAGCAGGAATTCAGGAAAACAAACCACAATCCATTTTCGATAAATTGCGTATCAACTTTTCTGGAAATTTACTTTTCAGCATCTTTGGATACTTAAAATTCTTATTCTCAAAAACCTGAAATGAAAAATTTGACCAGAACCCTTTTCACAATTGTGCTGACACTCTCCATGTATTGTGCACAGAGCCAGAATTTCTATGAGAGTTACCTGCCGGTGAATTTTGAATCGGCAGATTCAGGAACTTTCAATGTGCATTTTTACAACAACAACTTCGTTAAAAACAATGAGTATTTCGGACCGTATACCGAAGGAATCACCTATATCGGATCGATAGTTCAACCTGAAGTGAGCTGGGCAATCAGCAGTAAATTCAGCCTGAGTGCCGGCTGGTATCTGCGGTATTTTTATGGAAAGGAGAATGTTGAGAAATCTTTGCCTGTTATCAGGGCCAGGTACACTTTTACCCCTGGTGCCCAGGTTATAATCGGGCAACTGGACGGGCAACTGCAACACGAATACATCGAACCCATTTACAGCACTGATAATTATTTTAGCATTAATCCCGAATACGGAGTTCAGTTCAAAGTTGACAGAAAGAAATTCCATACCGATTTTTTTATCGACTGGGAACATTTCCTGATGCCCGGCGATGCAAACCAGGAAGAAATAGGCGGCGGTCTTCTGGCATCATATTCATTTAATGACCGAGCCGAAAAACGAGGCTTAAGTATTGACTTCCAAAGTATTATACATCATTTTGGAGGCCAGGTCGATGCTTCGGAAAGTCCGATTCAAACACGCACCAATGTTGCCGGCGGGTTGGAATATGCTTTTGTGCCGGGGCTGAAGATGCTTACTAGAATAACGCTTTCCTCATATTACATTCGGGCAATGGAACTATCCAATACCAATACAATTCCATTCAAATGGGGTTATGCTACCCATAATACAGTTGCTTTTGAAAATAAATGGATCAAACTTTCAACCGGTTGGTTTCATGGTTATCAGTATTTTGCACCCAAGGCCGATTACCTTTTTCAGTCCGTTTCGCAGTTGAGCAACTATCACACAAATGAAGGCAGAGATCTGATCACTTCAAAATTCCTTTTCGGGAATGAGATCACGAAAGGGGTTAATTTAAGCGTACGATTTGAATCATACTACGATTTGCAACGAAAATGGAATGATTTCAGCTATGGCTTGAATATCAGTGTTAACGAAAAGGTTTTTGAGAGGAAACCGAAGAGTACGAGGAATTAAATTGAATCAGAGTATCAGTATTTCAGGTTTCAGGTTTCCTAATATCTGAAAATTGTCCATTTTGAACTTTGAACGCGAAGCATATGAACATTAAAAGATGAATTATAATCAAAACTTAGCCTACTTATTCCAGCAGCTACCTATGTTTCATCGTATAGGAGCTGCGGCTTATAAGGCTGATCTCAGTAATACCAAAGCACTTTGTAAAATCCTTGGTAATCCTGAAAATAAATTTAAAAGCATTCATATCGCAGGTACTAACGGGAAAGGATCAACATCCCACTTTTTATCTTCTGTTTTGCAGGAATCCGGATTCAAAACCGGCCTTTTCACTTCCCCTCACCTGAAAGATTTCCGCGAGCGCATCAAAATCAATGGGAAAATGATCAGCAAAAAAGACGTTTCTTCTTTTGTTGATCAGCACCATGACGATTTCCAAAGTATCCAGCCTTCCTTTTTCGAATGGACTTTTGCACTTGCTGCCTGGTATTTCGCCAAAGAAAATGTCGACATTGCCATAATCGAAACAGGCATGGGCGGACGACTGGATTCGACTAATGTAATAACTCCGGTTGTTTCAGTTATTACGAATATAGGGCTTGATCATACACAGTTTCTGGGCACAACGTTAAATGCAATTGCCGGCGAAAAAGCCGGGATTATCAAACGAGGAATCCCTGTTGTAATAGGCGAAACGGATTTTGAAACAGCGCCTGTTTTCAAAGAATACAGTAAGAAAAACCATTCGGAAATTACTTTTGCAGATGAGCAAATCAAACTAAAAAAATCTGCTGTCACCAGGCACAGCCCGTCACTTTTGAAAGCTGAATATAAATCATCGGTAACGGCAAACTCATACATGCTACTTTCTCCGCTTTCAGGGAAATACCAGTTAAAAAACCTGGCGACCACGCTCTGCACAATAGAAAAAATACAGCAGGCCGGCTTCAAAATCGGCCAGGAAAATATAGTGCTTGGAATCCGTAAAGTAGTGAAAAATACTGGGCTGATGGGGCGTTGGCAAACTATTTCACGAATTCCGCTTACCATAGCCGATATTGGCCACAATCCGGATGGAATCAACGAAGTACTTGAACAAATAGCAATTACGCCTCACCGTAAACTTCATTTTGTAATTGGCACGGTGAATGATAAGGATGTTAAAACCATGCTGAGCAAACTGCCTGAAGTTGCACGCTATTATTTCTGCAAGGCTGATATACCTCGAGGATTAGATGCCGGAGAACTGGCTCAGCTGGCGAATACGTACTCTTTGAAAGGGGTTGCATATGGAAGTGTAAAAGAAGCACTTAACGCAGCCACGATTGCTGCCGGGCCCAATGATCTTATATTGGTTGGAGGAAGCACTTTTGTAGTTGCTGAAGTGGTGTAAAAAAGTGAAAAATTAAAAGTGAAAAGTGAAAAATACTGAAAGCTGAATTTAAGTAGAAAGCTCGATGCTAATAGGCAATACGCTACCGTAGTTCATATCTTTTCTATAAAAACATAAAAAATCATCCCAATGAAAAAATCAAAATTGAATATCGCAACAATTTCTACATTGACAGTTTTTGCCATTTTCAGCCTTATCAATTGTTCTGGGTCGAAGAAACTGTTTGTGGCCACGGATCTCACAAAAGAGAATCTTTTTTCCACCAATATCGAAGGTCCTGCTTTTGATAAAAACGGGCAGTTGTACGTAGTAAATTATCAGCACGACGGCACTATAGGGAAAGTGGCTTCTGATGGAATATGCTCCATGTTTATAGAACTTCCGAAAGGGAGCATTGCCAACTGCATTTTGTTTGACAAAACAGACAATATGTTTCTTCCCGATTTTACCGGGCACAATATTCTACATGTGGATATGCAAACTCAAAAAGTGAGCGTATTCTGCCACGAGCCGCGCATGTATTCACCAAACGATCTCTGCATGAACCGAAACGGACAGATTTTTGCCAGCGATCCCGATTGGAAAACGAGTGTTGGCCAGCTATGGCGCATAGATACTGATGCTAAACCGGTTTTGCTGGAACCAAATATGGGAACTACCAATGGCATTGAACTGAGCCCGGATGAAAAAACGCTCTATGTGAATGAAAGCATTCAACTCAACGTTTGGAAATATAAGGTTGACGAGGCCGGTAATATTTCCGGGAAAACCCTCTTTTATAAATTTACTGATTTTGGACTTGATGGAATGAAATGTGACAAAAAAGGAAACCTTTACATTATGCGCTGGGGAAAAGGAACTATCGTAGTTTTATCTCCGCAGGGAAAACTTATAAGGGAAATACCACTAAAAGGGAAACAATGCAGCAATATTGTTTTTGGTGGCAAGGATGGCAAAACCATGTTCGTTACCCTACAGGACCGGAAATGTATGGAGAAAGTGGAAAACGATATTCCGGGAAAGAAGTATTAAAAAAGTTAATAATGAAAAGTGAAAAGAGAATAGTATATTGTATTATAATACGTTGAAACACAAATCAGGCTTTACAAATCCACAATCAGAAATCAAAAATCCAGAAACCAAAACTTTCCTACCAATGAACATATACTCCATGATTGGCGCGAGCATTGTAATATTTGCATTGCTTTCGTACAGTCTTTCGATAGTAACCGAACAGCGAAAAAAACTGGTAACGCCTTTTGTTCTCAGGTTTCTGTCAATTGGACTGGTTCTCGATGTAACCGCTACTATATTTATGATAATCGGCTCTACAAAATCTCCATTCTCGTTGCATGGAATTCTCGGATATTCGTCTCTGGCAGCAATGCTTTTGGATACAATCCTGATCTGGAGGTTTAATCTGGCAAATCAACTTGGCACCAAGGTACCTGATAGGTTACATCTGTATTCCAGGTATGCTTACACCTGGTGGGTAATTGCATTCATAACCGGCTTGATGCTGGTCGTTTTCCGGTAAGAAAGAATAAAAACGATTTGTTCCAATCCTTTTCTGCCACGGTTTTCCCCTAAATACAAAGCCTCTGCAGGTAAAAGAAATGAGAGGTTAGATTTATCCTCCTGAAATGAGGTGCAGCACCATTACATCATCACCATTTTTCACAAGTACTGAATCATACTCAGTCTTTTTTACAATTTGATTATTTACTTTAATGACCAGCATTTTAAAAGTAAAATTCTTCGCCTGCAATAATTCATTAATGGTGAGCTGATCACCTTCAAATGCTTCTTCTTTATTATTGAGAATGATTTTCATTAGCTAATTTTCAGTGTGAATCTGGTATTCGTTTGTACCCAGAAGAATTTCGAGTACGGCATTGGCCTGCATATTGGCAACAATCCCAACGCGTGGCGCAAGTGGTGGACAATCGTCGGCAATGGCATTTATCTCATCGCCACAGATAATCAGTTTATCCGATTGCCGCGATTTTATCAGGTTATTATCGCCCCATCCGGCCATGCCAACACCCATCACCAGGAATTTTTCCGGCAGGTAATGATGAACGGCATCCAAAATCATATATTTCATTTCTGGTTTATCAAATGCTTCTACAATAACATCGCATTTACCGTATATCTCAATAATGTCGCTCTGGCACAAACGGATATCGAATGTATTAACACGTACATCAGGGTTAATTCGAAACAAGTTTTGCTTTAGTGCGGCCACTTTTAACATTCCTATCTGATCGTAAAAATAAAACTGACGGTTCAGGTTGCCTTCCTGCACCAGGTCGAAATCGGCAACAACCAACCGCCCTACTCCTACCCTGGCCAACGCTACAGCACAATTCGATCCTAATCCGCCACAGCCGGCAATTCCAACTGTCTTGGTTTTCAAAATCTGCTTTATATGCTCAAATGTCATAGGACAAACTTATATAAAAAACCCAATATTAGCGGTGTTTTTCCTGAAAACAAATGAACAAGATTTTGATTTTCACTATCAAAATCGATTACTCAATTGTTTATCAGTTCAATACAAAAAGAAGAAATGTAAACCGGCAGTAAAACCTTTCGAAGCAACAGCTATTATTTCTTCCGGATGTAAATGTGTTTAATATTGTTTTTGCCGGAATCACGCTCGTCAATTTCAAATCTATTGATACTTCGTATCAAGGGTAATAATTTAGGAAAGCCATAATTTCTGGGGTCAAAATCAGGTTTTTTCTTTAGCATCAGGTTCCCAAGCTCTCCCAGGAAAGTCCAGCCGTTTTCATCGGCAAGGTCTGTAATGCTTACTGAGAATAGCTTTATGATCTCAGGGTCAATCTTACTTAAAGGTTCATTTTTAGCCGTAACAGTTTTTTTCGATTCTTTCCTGTTACTGCTTTCCGGCGGGCTGGCTGCTTCCGCTTTCAGTATTTCGATATATATAAACTTATCACAAGCCTTTATAAAAGGATTCAGGGTTTTCTTTTCCCCTATCCCGATAACCATCATACCAGCTTCACGAAGCCTTGTAGCCAATCGGGTAAAATCACTGTCGCTCGAAACTATACAAAATCCATCTACCTTTCCAGTATATAAAATGTCCATTGCATCAATTATCAGCGCGCTATCCGACGAATTCTTCCCAGTGGAATAACTATACTGCTGTACAGGAGTAATTGCATTTTCCAATAGAATATTCTTCCAACCCGAAACCGTAGGCTTGGTCCAGTCCGCATATATTCTTTTAAATGTCGGAATCCCGTATTTTGCGATTTCCTCAAACATTTCTTTCACATTTGCATAAGGAACGTTATCGGCATCAATTAAAACGGCAAGTTTAAGATCTTTGGAAGTTTCCATAATAGGCTTGGATTAAGTTTTTGGTATTCATTTATAGATTTCTACATCTAACAAAGGAATGAAACCAAATATATTGCAGGTGACAATATACCTCAAATTTACGGCTTTTCTTTGTAACTTCCACAATGCTTAATCAGACCGAAACATGTATCAGAAAAGGTATGTTTAATAAACAAATTCAGGATCTTTTTTTATTTCTTCGGAGTTTGGCTTGCCAGGAAGCCGATAAGAGAATAAACGGCACAAATAATCAACAGATTAAAAACAAAATTCATCAGTGTGTCGCTCACCGAATGTGATTTGCTGTCAATGTTAATAAATGTTTTTATGGCAAAAACAACACTGCATGATGCAATTAGCCATCCAACTGCTGTGGTGGGGATAAAAAATATCCCAATTCGACGGAACCAGGGTAATTTCATTTTAAAAAATATTTCGTTGATTAATCTATTATAAAGTTGATGGTTTGTCATTATCGTTCAGTCTCAAATTTGCCCATTCCTTTTGTTTTTCTATGCTGAGAAATGTCCAGGCCACTATACGGCTTATTTTATTCCCCTGGCCCATCGGAATAGTTTCAACTTCGAACGGATCTGCTTTTCGCAACGAATTATATACACTTGAAAGATTTGATTCTTTCGAAATTAAAGTTGAAAACCAGCAACACGATTGGGAAAATTGTTTGCTTTCGCGGACCATTTCATCCACAAACCGCAATTCACCGCCTTCGCACCACAATTCACTATTCTGCCCGCCAAAGTTCAGGACCGGCTTGTTTGGTTTTTTGTTTGTCAGATTACTTAGCTTACGGACCGTTCCTGAACGTGCTTCAGCCAGTGAAGAATGAAACGGAGGATTGCAGATTGTCAGATCGAAACGCTCATCTTTTCCAATGATCCCGCGAAAAATATCTTTTGGATTATTCTGTAGCCGGAGCTCAATCTTTCCCTTTAACGAAGAATTTAATTCAATTATTTTATTGGCCGAATCAATAGCAACCGGGTCAATTTCTGTTCCGGTAAATTTCCAGCCATATTCGCTGACTCCAATGATCGGATACACGCAATTTGCGCCAACGCCAATGTCAAGGCACTTTATACTTTCTCCTATGGGTATAACACCCTTATTTTTACCGCCCAATAAATCGGCAATATAGTGAATGTAATCCGCTCTTCCTGGAATTGGCGGACACAAATAATTTTGAGGTATATCCCAGTAATCAATGGCATAAAAGTGCTTGAGGAGAGCTTTATTGAGCATTTTTACAGCATCAGGATTAAAAAAGTCAATCGATTCGTCATTGTACTTATTGAGCGAAACAAACCTGGCTAATTCAGGACAACTAGATATAAGTTGTTTGAAATCATAGCGTTCACGATGTTTATTTCGCTGATGCAATTGAGCTTTTTCTTTCGGATGTTCTCTCTTTTTGGAAAGCATGGAATAAAGTCAGTTCATTGGTTTGATATTCAAATCCCTACGGCGCTCAGAAGCTATATTTATAAGGCTCAAATGCTTCACGTTCAACAGTTCAAAGGCTCACTACTTCTTGTTTCCCATCTCTTCGTCTCTTAGTCCCTCAGTCGATTCCAAAAGTTTACGATTTTATAATTATTGTAAATTCTAAAAGCCGTGCAGATTTATACTTTCATAATCGATCATAGTTACCCACTTTCCCATTTTCTTTTGAATAACTTTAAAGTGGTCTTTATCGTCAGGTGCTATAAACGAAATGGCTTCACCGGGAGACTCAGCGCGGCCGGTTCTGCCGATTCTGTGAATATACTCTTTGGGAGAACGTGGTAACTCGTAATTGATAACGTGAGGTAAAAACTGAATGTCAATACCACGTGATATCAGGTCGGTTGCAACTAAAACACGCAGTTTGCCTGATTTAAATTCCTCTAAAGCATCAGTACGTGATCCCTGGCTCTTTTTACTGTGAATAGCCATGGCATCAATTCCGTTTTTCCTGAGTTTATCCACCACATTGTCAGCGGAATATATTGATGAAGTAAAAACCAAAACCTGTTTCAGATCATTGTGTTTGATCAGATAACGGAGCAATGGTCCCTTTTTTTCATTAGATACAAAATATGCAAGTTGTGTGATCAGGTCAATATTTTCAACTTCAGATTCAATTTTTATAACCAAAGGATCATGCAAAAGCATTTGGTTAATGTTGTTCACATCATCACTCAGTGTCGCCGAAAACAAAAGATTTTGACGCTTCTCAGGCAGAAGCGCAAAAATTCGGGTCATTTCTTCTTTAAAACCAAGATTGAGCATCTTATCGGCTTCGTCGAGTACCAATGTTTCAATAGTGGATAAGTGAACTGCATTGGATTCAACCAGTTCCAACAACCTGCCTGGAGTAGCAATCAGAACATTAACACCAGGCATTGCCATCATTTGCGGGTTGATAGAAACACCGCCAAAAACAGCCAGCGTTTTCACAGGCTTTGGAAGTCCCACGCTGAACACCCGGAATACTTCGCGCACCTGCACTGCAAGCTCTCGTGTAGGCACTAATACCAGAACATTGACATTCCTACTACGGGAAGCTGGAACAGCCTGTAGGTTCATCAAAAGCGGTAAAACATAACCGGCAGTTTTTCCTGATCCGGTTGGAGCAATACCAAGTACATCCTTCCTGTTAATTATGGCAGGTATAGTCTCTCGCTGAATAGGATAAGGCTGAGCGTAATTTTGACCGGCCAATGCTTTTAATAATGATGGCGCTAAGCCGAAAGAAGTAAAAGGCATGATTTTTTGATTGTTATGGATTTGGATAAGTTTCCGTTGGCAAAGGTAAAGGAAATAGCCATGATACTTAACTCTCAGATAATTTGATATTTCCTGTAAGTTGGCGTTCACTGTGGCTACCCGGACTAAGTGCAGGAATCAAGAAAACAAATCAAAGGAATCTAACATTCAACTAACATAAAAAATACCCCGTCAGGTAGTACTGGCAGAGTATTTTGATGTTTAGAACCTTGTTTTCATGTCTAAAGGTCGCGCCGGCAAGCTATTGTATCACAATTTTTTTTGCATGAATTTCGGTACCATCGTACACTTCTATGAAATAAACTCCTTTTTGAAATTTGGAAAGATCAATTTCATTTAGCTTTTCCTGGTCCGGAAAATCTTTTGAATAAACCTGTTTCCCTATTAAATTGTATACTACAACCTGTTTAATACCGGTTTCGTAGCGCACCTTGAATTTCCCATCCGATGGATTTGGAAAAATAGACAAATTATTTTCCGGCACCATTTTGGGGAGCCCGGCGTATAAAATCGGTTGGGACTTAAATTGGATTTCATCTATTATCAGATACGAACCGACTGATGAAACCAAGGTGTCGTTCCAGTATGAAGATTGTATGTTTACAATTACAGTATCAGGTGCCTGCCATAAATTGAAAGGCATTTCAACAAACTGATAATCTGCAGAAGCATGAAGCGTTCTTGATTTCCAAGCCACGCTATTTCCATTCTTTTTGAAATTCAAAAATACTATTGCTGAATCATCAGATGAAGGATAATATTTATACCAGAATGTCAGGACATCATTCATTTGAGAATATTTATTACCGCCAAGTTCATTGCAATTATTACTGCAGTTTTTGGGATAATATCCGGTTGCAAGTTGTCCTGCCCGGGCTTCAGGATTGTTATTCTGATCTGTGCCCAGATAGGTGACCAATTTAACGGCATAGTCGCCTTTTTTAGCATCCGTTGTTCTGCTTATTACCGAACTTTCTCCATTAATGTACCAATTGGCAGGCGTATAAGACGTTTGACTATCCCATGCTTCAAAATCGCCATTCATCTTATCCGGCTGACTGACTACCCCGGTAAAAGAAACGTAATCAATTGTCAGAATACTTCCTGCGACACCATTTTGTTTTACCATGATATTACTGGATGTAACACCAAAAATAACGGAATCGGGAGCCTCAGAGAGTGGTGGATTAAAAACAGAATTAAACTGAACATAATCGGAATGAACACCTCCAAAATTAAACATATACGTTTTGAGATGAACCCCTCCCTTGCTGAATACCACAAAAATCGTTGCTGAATCGCCGGTTGCCTTGTTGTATTTATAATATCCGGTAATCCCTGTAGGAATCTGATCAAAAGGAATCCCTCCAGTCCATGCATCGGGGTTACCATTTTGGGGATTTGTGTTTATGAAATAACCAATAGCTGTATCAGCACCTGAAGCAACCGTTTTGATTTGAACCGCATAGCTCCCATGGTAAGCCGGTGTTGTTTTTATAACATTAGAAGGCATTGAAGTTTGATATCGGTAAAGTAAATCATAATTGGAGGTATACGGATAATGTAGCGGAAAATCATACGTAACCGGATTCCATGTTTCAAAGTTCCCATTGGGGATGGAGTAGGTTTGTCCATTCGCTGAAAAAGCAAAATAAGCCAGAGAAAATAAGAGTAAAAATTTTTTCATTGCTTTGAATTTTTAGTACTCGATTGATTTTTCTGTTTCGCCCCGTTTTTAGAGTGGGTTCCGGACTCAACTTGTATTTAGTATCTTTTTATGCGTTTTCCCACAATTGATCCAAAATGCAGTTTTTAATCTTGCCGGATTTGAACAGTTTGTTTTAATAATTGCTTAGCAATTCTAAAGAAATAATTACTTTATGCAAATGATGCAATTAAGCATATCTAATATACGACGAATTAAAGGCAAAGACTACTAAAAATTATTGCAAAATATATTTTTAATTTACACTCCAATGCTATCAATGCATTCATTTGTCAACTTATGCTAATATTAAGTATATTTATTTTACATTTACTCAATAAATTAGCCATCTCATAAATCCTGAATTGTATTGCTCCCAACTTGCGGTCAAATTCAAAAAGCAAATTGACACTATAAGATTGTATTCTGAATAAAAAAATGCTGATGCTTGTAGAAATTTCAGTTTCTTTGCAGAACAATGTCGATATATATTTCATCAATAAATTCAGGAAGCAACGGGAACTGCTATTATATTGGAAATCAGCATGAAGCTGTATTAATAGATGCCGGTTTATCCTGCCGCGAAACTGAGACCCGGATGAGCCACATAGGCTTGTCGTTGCATAAAGTAAAAGCTATTTTTATTTCGCACGAACACAGCGACCATACCCGCGGCACTGGCGTTATTTCTCGCAAATACCGTATTCCAGTGTATTTTACGCCTGCCACACACGAAAATAGCAGGCTCCATATGGACAAAAGCCTGATCCGTTATTTCGAACCTTATTCACCTATAACTATTGGCGGACTTTCTGTGAATGCATTTCCTAAATTGCATGATGCAACGGAACCGCATAGTTTCACAGTTTCAGGTAACGGAATCACTATAGGCGTTCTCACGGATATCGGCTCAGTTTGTGAGCATGTGATCACTAATTTCAACCAGTGCCATGCTGTTTTTCTGGAAGCAAATTATGATGAAAAGATGCTTGAAGAAGGCTCTTATCCAGTTTATCTCAAAAATCGAATCCGTAGTGATCACGGGCATCTATCCAACCTTCAGTCGCTGGAACTTTTTACAAAGCACAAGTCTGCATTTTTAAGTCATTTGCTGCTTTCACATCTTTCGCAGGATAATAATGCCCCCCGGTTAGTGCATGATCTTTTCACAAAGCATGGTGGCGACACTTACATTTCAATTGCCTCCCGACACCAGGAAACAAAAGTGTATCACATCACAGGAGAGAAGAAGCAGGTTCAGGACAGGGAAATAGTAGATCCTCCCATTGTGCCACGTCAGATGAGATTATTTTAGCAACTATTCAAAAAAAAACCACCCAGTTACAGGTGGCTTTTCTTAATCAAAATTAACTTTCCAAAAGAAAGATTGTTATAGAACGCCCTGGTCGAGCATAGCATTGGCAACTTTCAGGAAGCCGGCTATATTGGCGCCTTTTACGTAGTTTACATATCCATCAGGTTCTTTACCGTATTTCAGGCAAGCTGTATGGATATTGATCATGATCTGGTGCAGTTTCTGATCAACTTCGGCTGCAGGCCAGTTCAATTTCATCGAATTCTGGCTCATTTCGAGGCCTGAAGTAGCAACACCACCAGCGTTAGCAGCTTTACCAGGAGCAAACATAATTTTATTTTCCTGGAATATTTCGATAGCTTCGGGAGTTGTAGGCATATTGGCACCTTCGCAAACGCACATACATCCGTTTTTAACAAGGGTCAATGCATCTTCTTTACCAAGTTCGTTTTGAGTTGCACAAGGCAGAGCGATGTCGCATTTAACTTCCCAGGGACGTTTTCCCTGAACAAACTGAGCATTCGGGAATTCGTAGGTATACGGTTTTACGATATCCTGGTTCGAAGCACGAAGTTCAAGCATATAATTGATCTTTTCGCCGCTGATTCCTTCCGAATCGTAAACATATCCGTCAGGACCTGAAATGGTAACAACTTTACCTCCGAGTTCGGTTACTTTTAGGGCAGCGCCCCAAGCAACATTTCCAAATCCTGAAATAGCAACGGTTTTGCCTTTAAAATCTGTTCCTTTAGTTCTGAGCATTTCCTGAGCGAAATATACGTTGCCGTAGCCAGTAGCTTCCGGGCGAACGAGACTTCCGCCCCAGTTGAGACCTTTACCTGTAAGAACGCCTGAATGTTCGCGTGCCAGTTTTTTGTACATTCCGTAAAGGAAGCCGATTTCACGACCACCAACACCTATATCGCCGGCAGGAACATCGGTTTCTGGTCCAATAATTCTCCAGAGTTCGAGCATGAACGACTGGCAGAAACGCATAACTTCAGTATTAGATTTTCCTTTGGGATCGAAATCGGATCCGCCCTTGGCACCACCCATAGGAAGTGAAGTAAGGCTGTTTTTGAAAATCTGCTCGAAGCCTAAGAATTTCAGAATGCTAAGGTTTACCGAAGGGTGGAAACGAAGTCCGCCTTTGTAAGGTCCGATAGCGTTGTTGAATTGAATCCTGTAGGCGAGGTTTACATGAACCTTGCCATGGTCGTCGACCCAGGGAACTTTAATGGTGAGTATACGATCAGGCTCAACCAGGCGGTTGACGATGCCTGCTGCCTCGAACTGAGGATTTTCATTGTAAACCTGTTCGATCGATTCCAAAACTTCACGAACGGCTTGTAAGTACTCTACTTCACCCGGGTGTTTTTTCTCCAGGTCAGTCATGATTTTTTCAACTTCCATCACAAAGGAATTTAGGTTAAATATTATATTCTTGGCGTAAAATTGCACTCTGAATTACAGTGCAAAAGTATAATTTTAAGTATATCACTGAGTGTTTTATCCATATTTTTTTTCATTCCAAACAAGGCTCGTAAAAGTCGTTGGAAAGCTTGTTAATGCTCATGTATAGAGAATCCGGAATGTGAGAGAATTGCGGACGGGAATTATTAATAATGATTTTCGCTAAGTAATTTACACTTTTTTGTGCGTAAGTTGGATTTAATACATACATTTAGTAATGCACTTTTGATAAGAGAATCCGCAAACGATTGCATTAACTTCTCAGAGAAATCTTTCTGCTGCACTTTTTTAGATTCGCCATTATGGATAAATCGTCAATTATCCTTCCTCTTTACCTGATAACAAAAATTCATTTTTCCAAAAAGCAAAAAAAAAGACAGGTAAATTCGCAAAAAAAAAAGAAACAGCTATATGTGACTTATGGAACCAGTAAACTTAACCTTATTTGAAAATTATTCCCAAAGCATCCCGATGGTACAATAGCATTTGAATATTTTCATCCTGAAGTTTTTGCAATTTCTTCCCGATATCAAGCCAGGATGCATCCAAAGAAATCACTTTGTTTTTAAAAGCTCCAACTTGATCATATGTGTTATCGTACTCATTGGCCAAACACAAGCCAACATATGGCAATACTTGTTTTGGATCAAACATCAAACAGAGATTAAACAACTCTTCAGCAGGCTTAATCCGGGTAGTCTCCAATTCAATAAATCCCTGATGAATATTGTTTTTAATAAAGCCTGGTTCTAATTTCTTAACCTTCGAATAATCACTTTGGTATTTTTTCTTCTCTTTTGAGTTCATGTAGCAATAGGATCTATATGCATACAAATCAGCATTATTATGATTTTTTTCAATACATTTTGATAGATATTCAATTGCTTCCCTGTACTGCTTCAGGTCGATATCTGCTTTCGCTATTTCCAGAAGTGCAATTGAATCGTTAGGCGCTTTTTCACAATATTGTTTGAGATCATCAATTCCTCCTGTAAAATCCTTGCTTTCAATTTTTGTCAAACCCCTATTATACAGGCAAAATAATAAATTTGAGTCTAGCACCAATGCTTTGGAATAATCCTGAATGGCTAAACTATACACTTTCATGCCTCGATATATCAAAGCCCTGCTGAAAAACATGCCAACCTCAGTTGAATCAAGTGCGATTGCTTTTTCGTAGTCTTCAAAAATCCCTTCGTAATTTCCCAATTCCTGGTTCATCAGAATTTTTGACCTGAGAACATCAACATCATCAGGTTTTATTTCCAATATCTTTTCATAATATGTCAAAGCCTTAATTTTGTCGCCACTGAGCAAATTCGCCTGCGCTATAAAAAGATAGGCTTCAATAAAAAGCGAATCAAAATTGATTGCGGTTTCATATTCAACGATGGCTGAAACATAATCACCCTGAGCAAAATATGTATGTCCAAGATTGAAATATAGCCTTGAATCTTGCGGATTTAGTTTAACAGCCTTCAAATAATAATACCTTGAGTTTTCAAAATCATTGCGGTTATATAAAACCATCCCCAGATTGGCAAAGGGCTCAAAATGCGTAGAATCTAATGAAACCGCTTTGACAATATCTTTCTCAGCATCATCTGTCAAATCCAATTTAAGATTTATTATACTCCGAAAATCATATGCATCATAAAGATCAGGCTTAAGTTCAATAACTTTATCAATTTCAATAAGAGCAGGCGAATATTTGTTCAAATAATAATAAGAATATGCAAGGTTCATATATGCAATATAATTAGCTGAATCCAATGCAATACAAACCGAATATTGATCAATTGCTTTTTCATAATCCTTTAATTCCAGGTAGCAATTACCCATTTTATTATGTGATAAATAAAGTGAATTGCTAAATTTAATACTTGAAGCAAAATCTTCAATCGCCAGTTCATAGTTTTCTAATTTCTGATTGATCAAGGCTCTTTTGAAATAACTTTCGCCGTTTGCTGAGTTTATTTTCAGCGCTATGGTGTAGTCTATCAATGCAGAATCATACTTCTGGATGGAGTCATAAATCCCGGCACGTAACAAATAAACTGCTTCATGCTGTGGATGTTTATTTATGGATTTTGAATAAAAAAATATCTTTTCCTGCAGCGACTGGCTCTTTATCCCTTTTTTGCACCATCGGTCATTCTGAGCATTCAAAATCGATGGGAACAGGAAAATGCTGAAAATAATAACCAGGCTGAACCTCTTGCAGAATGATTTAAAAAAGGATGTTTCAGTTATTTTGAATTCGCGAAATGTATTCATAATCAATAATTTAAAAAAAATTATTATATTTGAGAATTACTAACTTAAATTTTGAACAATACAAAATTCTCTTACTAAAATATTGTGACTCCGATAGTAAAAGTACGAATATACAAATAAACAAGGCTCAAATTCTTGTGAGATTTGAGCCTTGCAATTTCATAAAACCAATCGAAAAAACTTAGGCTTAATTATCTGTAGCAGAAGTCAATTCCTAGATCGGCATATTAATTTTCGGAAAGCAACTTTTTCCGTTAAATGCCTTATTTGTTGCGTTGCCTTAGCGCTTCAAAAACAATTATTCCTGCTGCTACCGAAACATTCAATGAACCGATTGTTCCCAGTAAAGGTATTTTAATCCTTTCATCGCAAAGTTTAAGGTATTCGGGCGAAATTCCGTCCTCTTCCGATCCGAGGATAAAGGCAACAGGTCCAGTTAGATCTGTGGTTCCATAATCGGTGCTGCCATGTTCTGTAACTCCAATAAGATGAACTCCCGAATCTTTAAGATAACTTAAAGTGTCTTTAAGGTTTGGGCTGCGATGAACAGGAACCAGGTTAAGGGCTCCGGCAGATGTTTTAACCGCATCAGCATTTACCTGCGCACTACCCCGAGAAGGAATTATCAATGCATCAACTCCGGCACATTCGGCACTACGGGCTATTGCACCAAAATTACGCACATCCGTAATCCGATCCAGAACAATAAACATCGGCTGTTTGCCCGATTCAAACGTGTCTAAAATAATAGACTCAATAGGCTGGTATTCTATCATCGAAACAAAAGCCACAATTCCCTGGTGGTTCGCCTTTGTGAAGGAATCAAGTTTTTCGTTCGGGACTTTCTGCATTGGGATTTCAAGTTTTTCGGCAGCCGCAGTTATTTCACGAACCTGTGGATTTCGCAACTCCCGCGACAGCAATATTTTTTCAATATCTTTCCCTGCATTAAGCGCTTCAAGAATAGGATGTATTCCGTAAATCAGGTTTTCCGGTTGCTTTCGTGGGCCTTTAAAGTGTTTTTCGTACATATGTTTTTTGAGGGATTGGGGGTTAGGATTTGGGTTTTAGAGTTGTTAAGAATGGAGTTCCATTCGACATTCCATTGTCATTCGGTTTTTTGGAGTTTGGTACTTCAGGTTTTGCTTCCAATTTTAAGATTCCAAACCCGGCAACATTTTATTCATAATATTAACTATTCATTTTTCACTTTTTATTTTCTCACTTTTCACTAAATTACTGTCTCCACATCTGAACATTTTGATACCATACTGATTTATAATAATCATAACGGGCCAAAACATAATCATTTTCTGTAAATGGGTTTTTCGCTTTATCAAAATAGAATCTCAATGCCCTTGGATCGTCATATTCGCCATAGATCCACACTTCCTGAGAAAAACTCCGGTAAACTCTGGATGGTTTACCTATTATGATAAAAATCATTCCCCGGTCTGTTTTCCATCCATCAGTAAATGAAGTATAAAGTTTATTCGCAGTCTCGACCCGCTGGTAGTATTTCCGGATAAGTTCCGTTGCAATATCCGGTCGGCCTGCATTTGCAATCCAGAAACTGTCAACAGCTACCTTGGGTATTGGACAGGTGTATAATTGCTGAAACTCTTTTGCAGAAGTAATGTACCTCAGCGCATCGCGCATCAGTGAATGCTGTGTAACTTTCGGAAAACCACTGTTCATTCGAAACAGCGATGGCCCTATGGTTAAGGTCGTATCTGACTGAAAGAAATAAAACCCGGTTTGGCCCGGCACAAAATAAGCAGATTTCCCGTTTTTAAGTTCCAGTCTAAAAGTGCTGTCGGGCGAATAATTGAAAGGCGCCCGGGACTGCTCCACAAATGGAGGAATAGGCACAGGAAAATTCCGTGAATATAGCTTTACTAAAAATGTTTTTGTAGTTGAATCTTCGGTAACCAGGCGCAAGGGTTGCGAGTATGCTGTGATATTGCCTGACAAAAAATCACCCGATTCATATTGAAAACGATACCAGGATTGACTGAAATGATTCTTTTTATTAAAATATTCAAGCAACAGAAAATCATCTGGAATTCCGGGAACTGAGTAAGTGGCTTTTATAAAATATCCTTTCCCGGAAGGAGCATTGAAAGTCCAGTTATGGCTTAGGAAATTCCGGTTATCCGAAGTATCTGCAATGGCGAAAGTTGCACTATCAACAAGTAAAATTTGTTTACCTTCCCCTATAACCTCATAGGTTAGTTTTCCTTTTTTAGTATATTTTTTGGTGTCAGGATCAGGATGTATAAGTCCGGTGGGTAAAACAATACTTATTGTTGAAACACTATCGTTTAAATTATACAGTTGATTAATTTGCAGCGCATTATCCTTCTGCCTTGCGTAGATACTGCTGATATCCATCCCTGTAATGTTGAGTGCTGGGTTGCAACCCCACAATAAAACCAGTGAAGATGAAATCAGGAGAAATTTGCAAAAAGCTCTGGTGCTGGGAAAAGACAAAATTACAGGGTTTGATTCGGGATAAAATTACAAAAAAAAGAGGCCGGAAAATTCCGGCCCCGAAATACATTACATTTGCAATCAAACGAATTATTTAATCCTTATTTTAGTTCCGAGCTGAAGCTTTTTTGATGGTTTAATTCCATTGATTGAGCATATTTGTTTCACCGTTATCCCGTATTTCCGGGATAAAGCGCTAAGTGTGTCACCATTTTTGATGGTATGATATTTTTTTGATTTCGATGATTTTGACGATTTTCCCTTTGACTTTGAATTAACAGTACCCTTATCTTCGCTTACATTACTATTATCATCAACAAGGTTTACAGACGCAAGACTCGGAACATAATCGCGGGAGAGCCCATAGGTTGATCTGGTCACAGTAAAAGTATCAGAAATCAAGCTATATGTATTAAAATCAATTAATTGCTTTGGATTGAAAGCCTTACCCTGGAAACGAGTTTCAAAATGCAGATGATTACAGGTTGCATGGCCTGTGTGTCCACCCAAACCTATTATGTCTCCCGCTGTAACCTGCTGATTTACTTTCACTTTAATTTTGGACAGATGTCCATATAAGGTTTCAAGTCCATTGTAATGCCTCACAACCACACAATTCCCATATCCGGCATATTTACGAGCCATTCGTACAACACCATCAAAAGCAACACGTACAGGGTCGCCCAGATCCAGTTTTATATCAACACCAGCATGTACTCTGCGACCGCGTGAACCGAATGGAGATAAGAACGTTCCTTCAACAGGCATTACAAACCCCGTAGAATAATCATTAAAAAGCGGAAGGTTTATTGGATCACCTGTAGTTGGTGCTATTTCAGAATAACGGCGAACACATAAAGTGTCCCAGCTTGCATAATATTTATTTACCGAAGGAATATCGAGAATAGAAGGTATTGGAGAATTTGAAGCAGGAAGCATGATTTCTGATGCCTCGAGTTCATTTTCATCCATTCCACCTGCTGGCTCGCTGACAAGCTGCTGTGCAACTGCCATACTCCCGCAAATGCTGAATACCAATGATATAAATAAGGTTATTGTTTTATTTTGTAATCCCATTAAGCTATTTTTAATTCAGAAAAAAATCTGATCAATGAAAAAAATCGTTGACTGAGTTTTCAAAAGTAGACTAAACAAAATTAATATGAAAGGAATTTTATACTTTTTTAAGAAAATAATTGCCACACGCCCTGCATCTGCCTTCCTCATCGAGACCACCTGTTATAACGGAGTATGAGTTCCTGGTAATCAGCAAATTATTGCATTTAATACAATGCGTTTCGCTTACTTCGGTATAAATATTCCCTGTATACACAAAATCCATCTCTTTCTCTGCCATTCGTTTAAGTTTACGAATAGAAGATATTGAAGTTGCCTCAGTTTTTAAATTATAATTAGGATAATACCTCGAAATATGAAAAACGGTTTCTTTTCCCAACATATTTGCAATCCAGCTTACCATCCCCGAAAATGAAGCCTCGTCATCGTTCAGTTCAGGAATTACAAGGTTAACAACTTCCAGGTGTTTGCCTGCCTGGTTGATTTGTTTCAGCGTTTCCTTTACAGGTTCAAGTTTCGAAGAGGTTACCTTTGTATAAAACTCCTCACTAAATGCTTTCAGATCAACGCTGAAAGCATCTATATATTCAAGCAGGGCATCGAGTGGTTCTTTATTGACAAACCCGTTTGTAACCATCACAGTTTTTAGTCCCGCATCTTTCGCCAGCCGTGCAATATCATACATATACTCGAACCAAACTACAGGTTCGTTATACGTAAAGGCAATTCCAATATTTTCAGGCCTTTTTAACGCTATCTGAACAATTTGTTCAGGAGTATAAAATGAACGTGGCAATTCTGGCTTTACAGCGGTTTGCGAAATAGTGCAGTTCTGGCAAAAGAAACATCTCAGGTTGCATCCATAGGTACCCAACGATAAAATAGTGGATCCGGGAAAAAAATGGTATAAAGGTTTCTTTTCGATGGGATCGAAATGAATCGAAGAGACAAAACCATAAACTTCGGTAGCTAACTTGCCGCCCTGATTCATCCTGACTCTGCAGATTCCGGATTTCCCTTCTTTAAGAATACAGATATGAGGACAGAGCGTACATTGAACTGTTTCGCTACTCAGAGGAAGATACCATTGGGCTTCAGTGCTCATTTAAGGGATTAGAGTTTTCAGGTTTTAGTGTTTCAGGTTTCAGAGTTTCAGAGTTTCAAGGTTCAGGGTTTCAGGGCTAAAAAATCATAGTTCATAAATCAAAAATTCTTCCACTGAATCCTTAAATCCTAACCCCAAAATCCTTTTTAGCATTAAATTTAATCTAAGTCAAACTCCAGTCAATCGGTTCTTTCCCGGCAGTAACAAGTAATTCGTTGGTTTTAGAGAAATGGCGGCATCCGAAAAACCCGCGATAAACTGATAGAGGTGACGGATGCACTGCTTTAAGAATAAAATGCTTCGAAGGATCAATCAAAGCACCTTTTGCCTGGGCATAACTTCCCCAAAGGATGAAAACCAAACCGGAACGCCGGTCCGAAAGTTGCCGGATCACTTCATCCGTAAAAATTTCCCAGCCATGACGCTGATGCGATCCAACCTGGTTGGCGCGTACCGTAAGCGTTGCATTTACTAAAAGGACTCCTTGCTTAGCCCATTTTTCAAGATTACCTGATTCAGGAATTGCAATACCAAGATCCGTTGACAGTTCCTTATAAATATTTACGAGCGATGGCGGCAATGCAATTCCTTCAGGAACCGAAAAACATAGCCCATGTGCTTGTCCATCACCATGATATGGGTCCTGCCCTAGTATCACCACCTTCACTTTACTGAAAGGAGTATTATCGAAAGCAGCAAAAATCCGGTTACCGGGAGGATAAATCCGGTAAAGCTTCTTTTCTTCTACCAGAAATGATTTCAATTCTTCGAAGTAAGGCTTCTCAAATTCAAGCTGCAATACTTGCAACCATTCTGATTCAATTTTTGGTTTGGTTTTCTCCATCAAAGCACTTCAAATTTATGGGATGAAATTACATAAAAACAGGCTATGCTAGCAGGAAATAATTAAGAAGATATTTTGTGCTTTTTAAAATAAGCATACACAATCATTCATAATATTGTAACTTTACTCTTATTAAAATTTCCGTTTTTAATACGTTCAACACAACTGATTGCATTAATTGATATAATCTCCTGAACGATGCAAAAGCAGATGTTCTTTTCACTTTCGATGGCGGCACTATTTCTGTTTGCTTGCCAGCCTCCTGTTGTTTTCAACACACCCCAGCCCGAAGATGTAGCCGCAATTGGCGGATTCCCTAAACGAATACAGGGTGAATATATTAGTTCGGCAGACAGCTCTTTACTTCAAATCACAGCCAGTTCGATAGTAAGAACCTATGATTTTTACCAAAAGATCCATATATCACAACTTGATAGTAATCAGCAAATTATCGGCGATACATTATTTGATTTGAAAACTAATATGGGGCAACTTATTCAGATAGAAGGAGATTCAATTGTTACTCATGAACATGAGATTGATACCTTATTTGCTATTGATAAACAGAACATGCTCAAGAAGTTTAAAGGATATTACTTCCTGAACACTTGTTTTTCTGAAAATAGCTGGGAGGTGAAGAAACTTGGATTATCAAAAGGTTCTCTTATTCTCGGCCGCATAAACAAGACAGAAGACCTGGACGAACTTCGGGTATTGACTGAAAGTTCGCAAGACTCAACGCCGTATGCTTTTTCCCCTAAACGGAAAGAATTCAAAAAGTTTATCAAAAATGATGGTTTCAGAAACAATGATGAGTTTTTGAAAATCAGGAAATAGGCTAAAGGTTAAAAGCTAATGATTTTCCAGGAACAAGTCTGAATATAAAGTTCGCCATGTCTCCTCTCACGATGTCGCCCCTCTCATATTTTATTTCTTTTTCCTTTTCTTCCTGTTCTTTTCTTCTTCCTCAGCCTCGCGTAGCAAAGTCTTCCAATCTGATTTGGTTTCGGCCGTAAAAGCGAGGGTTTCTTTATAATCCTGGTTTTTAATTTCCATTACTTCAACCGGTTTCCCGATATATTCTTCAATCTCTTCGAGTAATGGTCGTTCGTCATTGCTGCAGAATGAAATAGCAATCCCTTTTTTATCAGCCCTTCCAGTACGGCCAACGCGATGAACATAATTCTCCGGTTGCTCCGGAAGATCATAGTTCACCACAAAATCCACATTGGGAATGTCAATACCTCGGGCACTTACATCGGTGGCAATCAGTATTTTAAATTCGCCGGACTTGAATCTTTTCATTACTAAGAGCCTGTCGGACTGTTCCTTATCGCCATGTATGGTTTCGCATTTGATATTCAGCTTTTCCATTGCCAGGCTAACGCGTTCGGCACGCACTTTTGTGCGGACGAATACCACTATTTTGCTTTCCGGATTTTCGTTCACCAGGCGTTCAAGGAAAAACCGCTTGTCGTCCATTTCGATAAACGCTACACAATGATCGATATTACGCGCCACAGGATCTTTAGGCGAAATCTGGATACGTATCGGGTTGGTTACCAGCGAATATGCTACCTTTTTTATATATGGATTAATAGTTGCTGAGAAAAACAGTGTTTGCCTCTTGCGCGGCAGTTTTTTTACAAGTTGCTGGATATCATTTATAAAACCCAGATCGAGCATATGGTCTGCCTCGTCGAGGATAAGGATTTCGATTTGATCCAGGTTAAGATGTCCCTGGCTTACGAGGTCGAACATGCGGCCTGGCGTAGACACAACAATATCGACTCCCTGTTCCAGCCGGGCAATCTGGGGATCTTGTTCAACGCCGCCCATAAGACAGAAAACTTTTACCCGTGTATGTTGCGATATTGCCTGAAATACTTCGGTGATTTGTAAAGCCAGTTCACGTGTTGGAACCATGACAATACATTTTATGCCGGTACTGCGACTCGAAAATTTATTCTCGTGCAGCATATTTATAACCGGTATGGCGAAAGCAGCAGTCTTGCCAGTACCGGTTTGCGCAATGGCAAGAACGTCATCTCCATGCATAATCGGCCCTATACTCTTGTACTGAATATCCGTCGGACGCCGGAATCCCGATTCTTCAATACTTCGTTTTATTTCCGGGGCAAGATTGTACTGTTCAAATTTCATAAGGCAGGCTTAAAGGCAGCAAAGATACGGAGGGAAAGTGAGTTATTAAGGTTTTATTGAAAAAGGGGATTAGCATCTGTAATAATTCAGCCATTATACAACCGGATTTAAATAAAAAAGGAAAACCAGGTAATTGGAAGAAAGCATAATGAGGGAAAAGTAATCAAAATTTGAGGCTGCCTGGTAAACCAGGCAGCCTCAAAACAGGTAAATGGAATGTGTGTTTTATCTATTGTTTCACCACTTTAATAATTTCAGAATTATCTCCCTGCATAACTTTAATAAAATAGACTCCGGGCTGCAATTCATCTCCAAAATTTAAAGGCAAATCTTTAGAAGCATTTAATTTCAGAACCTGTCTGCCAGTTATATCTGAAACAATTAAATTTATTATTTCAGATGAAGCAGATTCAACCTGCAGGTTGAAATTTTGTGTACTTGGGTTTGGCTAGGCATTTACACTAAATTGTTTACTTTCAAGGATTTCACCGACATTTAACGTCTTGATGCATGATGAACCATAATGGGTCGGATTCACAATTTCTATTGAGCAGTCATGGTTTGCATAGTCATTTCTATCATTATGTCCGCCTTTATTATTATGAGGGATTTTCACAATAACTTGTTGTGATGAAGTATTAAATGCAGCATCTGCACAAGTAATGGTTATCGTATATATCCGTCCTTTCCCTTGCCCTTCTCTTTCTGCGTTCAGAAGTACATGATGATCATCCAGGATCACCCAATCGGAGCCCTTAACACAATTCCCGTGTCCATAATTTGGCTCATTGCTGCTTACAACAAGTCCACAGCCTGTTACTCCGCAATTATCCTTAGAGGTATAATCAATCGTTAGACAAATCATCTTATGGTTTGGTGGCCAGGTTGATTTAATATGCGTATCTACATCGGTAATAATCGGTGGTTCTGAATCATTTACAACTACATCAAAACTACATGTAGCTATGGCACCAGATTCGTTCGTCAATATAAACGTATTGGTGGTTGTCCCAATCGGGAAAAGTTCATCGCTTACAAGTCCGGCAGTCTGAACAATTGTTAAACCTGCACCTCCGCAATTATATTCAGCAATTACTTCAGGATAATTTACATATGCGCCACAAACACCAGGGGTATTAACTGTATAAATATTATCAGGACATCTGATACCGGGCACAGGGCAATTTGTTGCTACAAAATTATACCTGCCGGTCATCATATCAAATGTCACATTATAGGTTCCGGCAGGAACAGGAATATTCGGCCCGTTAAAATATAACCAGCCCGACGGGAAGGTTTCATCGCCAAAATTTTCATCCCAGCTATGGTCAGTCCTGAATTTTGCATAGCCATTAATAAAGGTATATTCCGTTAACGTATACAATGAACCACTTGTAGTTTGCATATCAACATCAGTATCCCAGCCGAGCAATGCATCTCCAATAATTCCAACCACAGGATAAGTAAAACTGTATTCACCGGTTTCTACATTAAAGGTTACATCATAAACACCGGCAGTAACTGGAATATCAGGACCATCCTGAATAGCGGCACCTGTTGGGAAAGTATTATCCGCCCACTTCAAAACATTGTTGTCATCCTGCCTGAATCTGGCTACCCCATCCGTAAAAAGATAATGTTTTAAAGTATAGATTTTTCGATCCCTGGTTAACATGTTAACATCAGGTTCAGCCTCAAAGTTTGGAGGAACAGCACTTCCTATAATTCCAATTTCAGGTGCACAACTTCCTACATTTACAAAGGAGTACTCTCCGGTTAGCCTGTTAAAAGTAATATCGTAGTTGCAAAATTTAGGTACAGGAATATTCCAACCATCCTGAATTCCAATACCTGAAGGAAAGTCTAAACTCCCCCAATTTATACACCAATTATGATCTTGTCTGAATTTTACATATCCCGGCATTAATGGATAATTTGACAATGTATAAATTATCCCATCTGTTGTCAGCATATCAACATCAGTATCCCATCCTCCGCTCAATGAAGTGCCGACAATGCCTATAGAAAATGTTGTGGCGGGACCCAAGTCTGTCAGAATGATATCATCAAAATACATACTTGTATTTATGCCGCCTAACTCAAAACTTATTTTGTGTAAAGGGAATACACAATCAGCATTAAAATCGAAGCTTAAGGTTTGCCAGTTGGTTGTTGCATTTTGGATATACCTGTCATATCTAAGTAAATCAGTCCAGTTTCCCCAGTATTCACCAAGGAACACCCCGAAAGTGCGATCAGCATCTGCCATCACCCTGAAAGAAAGATTGTAAGCATGACCAGGTATTAAGGGGAAACCAATTTGCTCGAGTTGAATTTCAGCTGGAGTAGTGCCTGCATTAATTACCTGATAGATGCAAACACCACCAACCACAGTAGCATTTGCTTCGGTGCCTAAATTCTTAAAGGAATTCCATGTGTTTAATGGGGGAGCTTCACAACAATACGGAAAAATCGAGGTTGTTGTATCAAAACTACCATCAATCAGAACATTTTGGGCCTGACTCGTCTGGGCAGAGAGGAACAAGAATCCCAAAATTAAAGAAGTAAAGATTTTTGTTTTCATAAAACAATTTAAGTTTTAGGTTAAAAATAAGTACAGTTATTGAATAGGAAGTTATGTCTAAGTTTGTTCCAGATATTTTATAGTTGATATACTTTGCCTGCGTGATTTGACTTTCAAATGACAACTTTTAGCTTTCGCGTAATTTCTATTAACCGCAATCCCTCAATGCATAGCTGGTTTAACTTTTATAACTTAAATACGAAAACTAAAAATGAGATTTATACGAGGAATTGAGATTTGGTTCTGCAATAATTAGTTGTAAATGAGAATAATTTTAGATATATAAATGTAATAATAGATTTTTTTGTATCTTTATGAACCACATACGAATAGAGTTGAATTTAGAAATTTATTCCCCGGGCACGGGAGGTTGCAGAACGGAAAAATATTGATATTTATCATTTAGTCCTTTGAATCCAGAACAGATAACATGCTGAGTCCAGCCCAACTCCAGCTCCTTGTTTCACTTATAATTTTCTTCATGTTATCTTGCGGTTGAACAGTGATTTTCAAATAACTGTATATATGGAAAGTCATATTGCAAAAAGCCAAATCGATATAGATTGCAGTACTCGTATATCGCCGATGTTCCTTTTGCTGGATGCAGAGGAATTGCAGATTGTAAACAGGAACAAGATTCAGATTCACTTTAAGGCTGGAGAAATCATACAAAAGCAAGGCACTTCTATGACACATATCATCTTTGTTCTCTCCGGCCTGGTAAAAGTATATTTTGAAGGGGGTGATCAGTGTAATACTATCCTAAGAATTGTGAAACCTATGAGTTTTGTTGGAGGGCCTGGCATCTATTCCGACCACCTGTATCACTTCACTATAGCTGCAATGACAGAAGCATCCGTATGTTATTTTGATTTTGCTGTATTCAAGACTTTGCTTGATCAGAATAAAGTTTTTGCTGCCGAATTCCTTAAAGATTTCAGCATCAGCATACTATCGGTATATAACCGACTAATGACATTATCACACAAAAATATAGCAGGGAAAATGGCCTTCACGCTGATGTACCTTTTCGATGACGTTTATGGCGGCAAGGAACAAATGATTTCAATTTCAAGGCATGATCTGGCGGACCTTTCGGCAATTTCGAAAGATAGCTCCGTAAAAATTTTGAGAGACTTTCAGAATGAAGGAATTATACGAATGACAAATAATGAGCTTGAATTAATAAAGCCTGAAACACTGAGAATGATACAATCAGTTGGTTGACAAATATTTACTTCGAGTAATCCTATTTCGATAAAGAAATTCCGGTTTAATCGCTAGGTGTATTAGCGCATTACAAACGGAACAACAATAGCAATGATTCCTGTGAAAACTATTACAATTATAAACAGGTTGTAACGGGTATTGTAATTCCCCAACAAAGATTCATCATAATACTTATCAACATCCTTATCCTTATACATCTTTAACAATCCGGATACCAGCTTGATACGGGTTTGCTTGCCTTTCTGCAAACCGAAAATTACCACCAGGTTCACCAAAACGATGAGGATAACAAAAAGAAACATAACTATAAGCATGGAAGTCTCGGTACGAGATTTCTCGGCCATCCCCGAATTGATTGCCAGGGTGAGAAGGTTAAGCAAAATGGCACTCAGGATAAAAATGGTATCCGAACGGGTATTCTGCTGCAATTCATTTGTAATGTGGTTGTGAACATGTTCTATCATAGCTGCTGTGTTTAAATTTGGTTAAGAAAACAATATTCCCGGGATAATTGCTAATCGACAGACAAACTCTGTATGAGTTTGGGTGTCAAGGATTAAAAGTACAAATATTTTGATCCCTTTTCAAAATTCATACTGTGGATATCCGCTAGCATTATCAGAAAGGACTAAAAAACGAGAAATAATGATGAATAACCTGGCTGGGTGGATCAAACAACAAAAGATTAGGGACACCTGACGCTTTCGAAAAATATTTATCCAGTGAGGTTGCCTGCACCTGCAGTTTATCGGAATCAACCTGATTGCCTAGAAATCTTTCAGACATAGATAACAATCCAAGTGTGTATGCTTTCAATGGGATAACCGGTTCGGGGAGTGTTTTTAAATATCTTTCAAGATATGCTTTTGCAACGGGGAGTTCTGTTTTAGCCACATCCTGGTTTTGCATTACTTTCATTATATGGTAACGGGCAAGGTCAAGAATCAGGATGTTATTTGATGAATTTGCTTTAATTGCCTCGTCGAAATACTTCTCTGCCTTTGAAAAATCATCTTTCAAAAGTGATGCTTTTCCGGCTTCGCTGAGATATTCCGGACTTTTAGGATTATTTACTGCTAAGTCCTCCCAGAATTTAACCCGGTCGGTACTTTCCGGCGCCAATATCGCTTTTGCTTTAGCACCAAAGTATTTATCGAGGCTTGCCAGTTTCGTTGCATAAGCAACAGCTTTTGCACTGTCACCACCCATTTCACGAGGCAATAAACCATATATTTCAACCAAGTAAAGACTTGCCTCATAATAATCCGGTTTCAGTGAAAGCACCTTTTCAAATTGTGTGCACGTTTCAGCAATGCGATTTTTCACCTCGCCCTGCCCCATTTCCATTGCCATAAATGCATTCAGAAAATTAGCAATAGCTTTATAGTAAGCGTATGTAACATGTTGAGGATCTAACTTAACGGCTTTGTTTATTGAGGTCAGAATATCATCTATTTTCACCTCTCCTCCTCCAACAAGCAAATAATGCTTTAGCCTGGCCATTTCATAATGAGCCATCGCATTTGTCGAATCTTTGACAAGAATGCTTTCGAGTAATGCTTTTGCTTCATCAACTTTTCCATTCATTCGTAATTCGAAGGCTTTCTGCACTTCTTTATCTGGTTTGCTGCCGGCATACGAATTGGATTCAAAAAGCACAAAACTCAGAATTAGTGTAAAAATTAGCTTTTTCATACTGATAGTTTTTTAGTTAATTATTTAAGAACTAATACATTCAGGGAATTGGCAATAACTCAACCGGTTGAAAGCCTGAAAGTAGGCAATGAAAATTCACGATGTAAAATTACCGCTAAGCCAACCTTTCTGGTTTGAAATTCTTTTGTAAATTAGCTGTAAAGTATTTTACAAGCATTCGCCAACCTATTTTTCTAATTCATTCGCAACTTTGCACAAGGAAAATAAAATACTGTTCACTCTCCTCAAAAAGGAAATTTTGGCAACCATGAAGCTAACTTATCCGGCTATGAATCCGGAAATATCGGATTGGAAAGGCCAGGAGATTACTGACTTCCAGGAAGACCTTCTGATAAAAGTTAACGGCCGGCTTAGCGAAAAGTGGTTCTATACGCATATGAAATCTTCGAACACAACTCTTCCGCGTATTGATGTTTTGAACATGCTCAGCAAATACGCAGGGTACAGTAACTGGGATGATTTCAGGTTTAAAAATTCTGTGCAGGTTCCGTTGGCCGAAAAAGTAAAAATGGCCAACAACGTCTTTATCAAAATACCGCTGCTCCTGCTGTTAATCATGGTTATATTAGTTGTTCTTTACAACCTGATTAATACTCAGACGTACAGCTTCTCTTTTATTGATGCCGATACTGGGGAACCTATCGTTAACTGCCATATTAAGATTGATGTTTTTCAAAAGGATGAATCACCTGTGAACTTTGAATGTGGCAAAAACGGTATTTTCGAACTAAAGACTGATGAAAGCCGAATAAAAATGATTGTCAGATCGCCATATTACCAAGTGGATACTATCGATAGAATTCTCAAAAAGTTCAATCATAATGAACAAATCAGGCTTCAGGCTGATGCTTATGCTCTAATGCTCCGATATTTTTCTACCACAGACGTGAAGGCATGGCAAAAAAGACGTGAACAACTGGACAAAATGATATCAGAAGAAGCGATTATCAGCCAGGTTCCTGATAAAAAGGAGGGAGATGGGATGGAACTTTATGATAAATGGGAGTTTATCGACAAACTTACTATGCCAGCTACAAGCCTGCGGCAAATTGAGATTCTTGATACGCGTTATGAAAACGGCCGGATAGCCCTACTCAGGTTTAAGGTAAAAAAAGACATAAAATGAAGCTGATAAGTAACTTATTTCTTTTGGCCCTGATTTGGCTCATTTGCGGAGCAAGAAGTTGCAATGAAAATGATAATTTAAGGGAACAAAGAGAAAGAGAACTTTTATCCGCATCCAAGGACAGTATCAAGGATGCATTTGAACTCAGCTCTCCTTCAGACCAACAACTGAAAACATTTGAAAATACAGCAATACAAAAACTTACTGATTTTGCTGATTATATGAAAATTGCTTCTGATTCTTCAGTAGACGGAACATTCAGAAAGCAAGCTGCCGAAATGGCCGGAAAACTATTTATCAGTGGGGGAGTTAACACACGAATCTGGAGCAGCATGTATTATGAGAACGATATAAGTACACTTGATAAATTGATAGGCACAAGCCTGGAGAAAGGAATGCCATATTATAATGAACCCATTGGAATTACTGTCAACAAGTCCTTGACAATAAAAAATGATTCAACTTACGCAGGAAAACTCACTTTTTACCTTCAAAGCGCACACTTTGATGGCTTTAAAGCTCCGGTTTCAACGCCCGAAAAACGCAAAATTGATATTTATGCTATTAAAAAGACAAAGCAGTTTGGGAAAGCACAGATAAAAGTGTGGGAAGTTTATCTTGGAAATATGGATTAAGCTGCAAGTTCCGCTCTTCAAATCTCATTTTTTGTTCTATTTCTGATTTTAAAATACTTTTCTTGATAATCTAAACTCAAAATGGAGAAACGGGATTTCTTGATGGATCAGATTGAACTGCTGGGGCAGGCACTGGCAAATATTTTTTCGAAATTGTATGGACTTAGCAACCAGGGGAAAGTCCCTGAAGCCGTTGAAATGGTGAATGAATCCCTAAAAACTGAACTGGATCTTGATCTTGCTGAATTATCGTCAATTCCAACTGAAGATTTTATTAGAACACTCCAGGTGAACAAAAAACTGAATCATGCAAACCTGGAGAAATTGGCAGATATTCTGTTACTGATAGCTGATGATCAGAAGTTAAGAAAAACTGGCCATAATCAAGACTTAAATCTTTATGAAAAATGTTTAAACTTATACAATTATCTCAATAATAGTGATTTAACTTATTCATTCGAAAGGCAGTCCAAAATTGAAAGAATCGAAAGCCTGTTATCCTAACGCGATTGAATATTAAATGCAAGTCAATTTGGTTCTGCATTAAACCACCTTTTTCAACTGCTGAAGCAGGCTGTCGAAATTGTTAGGTATCTGTGTTGCTTTCTTTTCCAGTTTCATTATCTCTTTTAGCGATTCGGGTAAAGGCACCGCTATATTTGTGGATTTTTCGACTTCTTCAGGAAATTTAGCCGGGTGCGCCGTTTCAAGGAAAATCCCAATACTGTCCTTTAAAACTCCCGATTCTTTTAAACCTGCATAACCAACAGCTCCGTGGGGATCAGACTGGTACGCATATTTTTCCTGTAATTCGGCCATGGCTGACCTAGTTTGTTCATCGGTGTACCAAAACCCTTTAATATCAGCTGCCATTAAAAGTTGTTGCTTTTGATAAATTTCCGACATACGAGGGAAATTGCTGGGGTCGCCAACATCCATGGCATTGGTAATAGTATGGTGAGTGTGCTGAGGTTTATACTCTCCGCTTTTCAGATAGTCGGGAACCACGTGGTTTCGGTTAGTGGCAGCAATAAACTGGTTAACCGGCAATCCCATCTTCTTTGCGATGAGACCGGATGTTAGATTGCCGAAATTACCGCTTGGAACACTTATAACTACTGGCTTTTCAATTTTCCCTAACTGAGCGATTGCATTGAAATAAAAAAACGATTGCGGAAATAAACGTGCAAAATTTATTGAATTCGCCGAAGTAAGGTTTACCTGTTGATTAAGTTCTTTATCTGCAAAAGCTTGTTTCACCATTCGCTGACAATCATCGAAATTCCCTTCCACTTCCAGGGCTGTAATATTTCCACCCATGGTGGTGAGCTGCTTTTCCTGCAATTCACTCACCTTGCCCGATGGATAAAGAATCACTACTTTCACACCCTTAATATTGTAAAACGCGTTGGCAACTGCACTTCCGGTATCACCCGAAGTAGCCACCAATATTACAACCTCACGGTTTTCGTTACGCAGGAAATACTGAAAAAGCCCGGCCATGAAACGCGCACCAACATCTTTAAATGCTAAAGTCGGACCATGAAACAATTCAAGGACAAACAGGTTTTCATCAAGCCGTTTTAAAGGAATTGGAAAAGAGATAACCTTGCTTACAATTTTCTTTAATGCCTCATGCGGAATATCGTCACCAAGCATGGCATTGGAGACTTCGAATGCAATTTCCTGCAGGTTCAGATTTGGTAGATTTGTAAAAAACGAACCAGGTAAAATTGGAATCAATTCAGGCATATACAAACCCGATTCAGCAGATATACTTTTTAAAACAGCCTCCTTCAGAGATACTTTTTGAGTTGGATTTTTTATGTCGTAATAGTTCATATCGTGATGTAAATTGTCTTCAACAATTAGTATTTGTTATATGAGTGCCCATACAAGTCAGATTGTTTGAATTATCAGAATGACAAAGGAGATGCCAATAAACAGGTCCGAAAACCTAAATCCTAACCCCCAACCCCTTTTTCATTTATTCAACCGCCTCAATCACACAAGTTCCAGGCGCGTTTAGCTGTGATACATACCCTTCGTTATAAAGTCCAATGTTTGAGAAACCATCCTGGATAATTTTTGCAATCAGCCTTGCTGTCGCTTCACCTTTACAGAGAGCGAATATTGACGGCCCAGAACCGGCAATTCCACATCCTATGGCACCAGCTTCCATAGCTGCATTTTTAATTGCATCGTAGCCGGGTATGAGTTGTGTTCGTCTGGGTTCGGCCAACAAATCAGACATGGAACGCTTCATTAATTCGTAATCACTTTTAATCAGGGCAACCATAAATCCGGCGGTATTGGCACTTTGTATAATTGCATCTGCCACCGAAACTTCCTTACTCAGCACCCGCCTCGAATCAGAAGTATTCAGTTCAATATGCGGATGAACAACTGCTGCAAACAAATCATCAGGCCCTTTAACTGAAATTATATCCAGGGGATGATAACTGCGAATAAGCACAAAACCACCCAGCAAAGCAGGTGCCACATTATCTGCATGAGCCGATCCACAGGCAATCCGTTCGCCCTCCATGGTAAAAGGAATTAATTCCTTTGTACTCAAAGGGCTGCCCAATAAATGATTTACAGCAAAAACCGCTGCTGCCGAACTGGCCGCACTGCTTCCCATTCCGCTTCCCAGCGGCATGTTTTTTTCAAGGATAATATTCAGCCCGATATCGCTTTTGCCAATTGCCTGTAAATAGGCATTAATTGCCACACCAGCTGTATTTTTGCTTCTTTCGGAAGGAGTAAGATGACCGTAGGTACCGGTTAAAGTTATCTTCGAATTATCAGAATCAGGTTGTAAAGAGACGGTGACAGTATCGCCAATACCCAGCACGGCAAAGCCCATGATATCAAAACCGCAACCTACATTGGCTACACTAGCAGGGGCAAAAGCTGTTACTGATTTATAGTATGTCATAAAATAGATTAGTATTTAGGTTTTGGAATATATGGTAAGGAGTATGGAAGCAATCCGACATCAAACATTCCACATCCGACATTATTTATCTTTTTAATCCTTCAGCAATTCGCACTATATCAGCTAAAACTCCGGCAGAAGTTACATTAACCCCTGCTCCCGGGCCTTTAATTACCATCGGATATTGCTGGTAGTATTTGGTGGTGAGACTGATACAGTTCTCGGTTCCCCTTAAACTGTAAAAAGCGTGTGTATCGTCCACTTCCATCACAGAAACTTTTGCTTTGCCATCTTCAATTTTCGCGACGTAGCGTAAGCGTTTGCCTTTGGCCCTTGCAGCTTCAAAACGCTGATGAAATAGTTTATCGTATTTTTTCAGTTCTTCAAAGAAAGCAGGAATATCCTTTGCGTTTGCGCTTTCGGGCGACATCAATGGTTCTACCTCTATATCTGACTCTTCGATAGCCCAGCCACATTCCCTGGCTAGGATAAGGCATTTGCGGGCTACATCCATACCACTCAAATCGTCGCGTGGATCTGGTTCGCTGTAACTGTTATCCTTTGCAAACTGAACAAGTTCGCTGAATGGCTTTTGACCATCGTATTCTGATAACAGGTAGTTCATTGTGCCCGAAAGAACAGCCTCAATTTTATTTACCTGGTCGCCACTGTTAATAAGGCTTTGTAAAACATTAATTACCGGCAATCCGGCTCCGACATTGGTTTCGTAGTGAAAGGGCGTATTCCGTTTTTTTGCTGAACCGTGTAACAGGTTATACTGAAGCATATTCTGTGTATTGGCCCGCTTGTTAGCTGTTACAATCGCTATATTGTTTGAGAGCAGCTCGTTGTAATGCTTTACCGGTTCATCCGATGCCGTAACATCAATAAACACGCTGTTTTCCAGGTTTTGAGAAATTATACTATCAGTCAGTTCCTGCAAATTTGATTTTTGGGAACATGTTTCCAAAGCGTTCTTCCACTGTGAAATCTCTATGCTTTCTTCTCCAACAATCATTTTGCGGCTGTTACATATACCACAAATTTTGAGTAAAATTTTCTGATCTGAGAGTGACTCTTTTTGAGTCTCAATCATTTCGAGTAATTTACTGCCAATTACACCGGTTCCGATTACATAAAGATGCAATTGCAACAGCTCATAGTTAAACAACGACTGGTGCAATACCCTTAAAGCTTTTTTCAGATTTTTCTGCTCGATTACGATGGAAATATTAAGTTCTGAGCTTCCCTGGCAAATTGCTTTTACGTTGATTCCGTTTCGGCCTAAGGGGCCAAAAACTCGTGCTGAAACCCCGGGCATTTTCCGCATATTCTCCCCAACAACAGCTACTACTGCCAGTTCACTTTCGTAATAAATATCGGAGATTAAACCCGCATGCAACTCTTCCGAAAAAGTCTTTCGCAGCAAATGACAGGCTTGTTCAGCTTCATCCTGAAGTAATCCTATGCATATTGAATGTTCCGATGAAGCCTGGCTGATCAGAATAACACTGATCTGGTGCTGGGCCAGAACCCTGAACATTCGTGCCGAAACGCCGGCAACTCCTACCATTCCGCTTCCTTCAATATTAATGAGGCAAATATCGCGGAGCGATGAAATTCCTTTTATAAAACCGGTTCCCTTTCCCGATTCGCTACAAATCAGAGTACCTTTATGCAAAGGATTAAATGTATTTTTTACCAATATCGGTATCTCTTTCGCCATGGCAGGCTGCATGGTTGCCGGGAATATGACTTTAGCTCCGAAATGGGTTATTTCCATGGCTTCGTTGTACGACAACTGTTCGATGCTCTGAGCTTCTTTAACAAAACGCGGATCGGCAGTCATAACTCCGTCAACATCCGTCCATATTTCAATAGCATCTGCTTTTAATGCAGCACCTAAAATAGATGCAGTATAATCTGAACCGCTCCGGCCAAGAGTTGTTGTTTGTCCTTGCATTGTGCTTCCAATAAACCCGGTAACCACATTCAAACCTTTATTCTCCGAATAATATTCCTGGATTAATCGATTGCTGTGCTCAAAATCAACTTTGGCATAACCGAAATTCGCATCCGTTTTTATCAGGTTTCGGGCATCAGTATAATTTGCAGTGCTAATCTCTGATTTTAACGCGTGAGTGATAACAAAGGCCGAAAGTCGTTCGCCAAAACTCAGGATCAAATCGCGGGTGCGTAACGTGAGTTCGCCTACCAGCGATGCACCTTTGGCAATACCTGATAACTCATTGCATATCGCCATTACTTCAGCCATTGCCGAAGGTTGCTGAGCCATTGGCAGCAAATCCTTGATAGCATTAAGATGCCTTTGTTCAATCTCAAGTATGTTCGACTCGCAGCTTACCTTATCGGCAGGTATCGACTCACACAATTTCACCAGTTGGTCGGTTACTCCACCCTGCGCCGATACTACCAGCGTAATTTCATTATACAATGAATGATATTGCTTTACTATATCAATCACGTTTTTTATCCGTTCGGGATTCGCAATGGATGAGCCTCCAAATTTTAATATTCGCATAATAATTCATGTTTTTCGATTCCGACAAAAAAAATGCCTTTCCCTGATGTTGAGAAAGGCGCATTTTAAAAGCATTCCGTCTCAACCCGGTTAAGGTTGGGTGGTATTATGGGTAAATCCGGTTTCCGAGTAATTCATCTTATTTTAAAGTTCCTTACTGCAAATATACAGATTTTCTTTCATATGAAGTAATGTATCGGTGGCAAGTCTGTAATTTTCAAATCGCAGAATGCTTGTAATCATCACTGTGCCTTATTCTTTAATTCAAAAAAACATTTAATTATGTTCAAACTATTTGTGATTCAGTAAATAAAGAAGTTAAATTTGTATATAAAAATTAAAAATCATGATTTTATCAGCATGTGGATTAATCTGTGACGAATGTGAATTTTATGGTAAGGAATGCAACGGTTGTATAGCTGTTAAAGGTCAGACGTTCTGGGCTAAAGAGATGATGCCTGATCATACATGTCCATTGTTTAACTGTTCGATAAACAGCAAGGGATTTAAAAGTTGCGGCGATTGTGTAAAATTACCATGTAAAATGTTTCGTGAAATGAAAGACCCGAACAGTACTGAAGAAGAACACCAGCGCTCTTTAATCCAAAGAGTCGACAGGTTAAAAGCAAATTGCAATAATTCTACAATTTAAATATCTGTCAGCTGTATTTACTAAAAACAAGTATGCCCGGCATGGGCAAAGGATACATGCAATTTCTCAAAATCAACAAATGAAGATAAAAAAAAACGACAAACTGCATTCGGATTCAACTCTAAGGCAAAAGGCTGAAAATTCGCTGAAAAATAAAACTTTTGAAACTGGTCCTGACCTGTCAAAAGGAGATGCGTTGAAACTTATCCATGAGCTGCAGGTATATCAGGAAGAACTCAGAATGCAGAATGAGGAACTGGGGCTTGCTAAAAAAGAAGCTGCAGATAATGCTGCATCCAAATATGCTCAATTATATGATTTTGCACCTTCGGGATATTTCACTCTTCATAAAAACGGAGAGATTATAATGCTGAATTTTACAGGTGCTCATATGCTTGGAAAAGCACGATCGTTTTTGGTAAACACTTTTTTTAGCACTTATGTATCCTCCGACACAAAAGGAGTTTTCAACCTTTTCCTCACTAAAGCATTCAAGAGCAAAAGAAAAGAAACCTGCGAGGTTATTTTAACGACAAAAGGCAACGAACCCATTTATGTTCATTTAAGTGCAATCGCAAGCGACGATGACGGGGAATGCCTGCTTTCTGTTATTGATATTACCGAACGCAAGCAGGCAGAGGAAATTTTGCTTCAATCAGAAAAACGCCTGCAGCAGGAAGTACGGGACCGTACTCGGGAACTCGAAAACTTAAACCTTTCTATCCTGTCTGAATTAATAAAACGTAAATCTTCGCAAAAACAGCTAAAAAAATCGCTGCATGACTATAAACTGCTATATTCATATTTACAGAAAGTCAGGGAAGAAGAACGACTTAACTTAGCCAGGATTATTCACGATGATCTGGCGCAATTATTATCTACCATGAAAATCGAATTGATTTCATGGAAGGAAAGACCTGAGAAGCACGATTCACTCAGAGATCCCATTGATTCACTGATACTTTTAGTGGAACAATGTATGACAGCCGTTACGTCTATTATTGTTGAGCTAAGGCCAGTATTACCCGAAAACATGGGATTGTCACCTGCATTAAAACAATTGTTTTCCGATTTCCAGAAACGAACAGGAATAACCTGTGATATAAGGATTCAGGAAGATGCGTACTCAGTCGACACTGAATCTGCATATGTGATATACCGGGTAGTTCAGGAAGCACTGACAAATATCCGGAATCATTCGCAGGCAAGCTATGTAACCGTTAAGATCTCGAGTACTTCAACTTCTTTTTCAATTACCATAAAAGATAATGGCATTGGAGCAAGCCAAGAAAAAATAAACGATCACAGGGCGTTCGGAATTATAGGGATGCGTGAAAGAATACTGGGCATGAAAGGAAACATTACAATAAAGGGAATTCATGGAAAAGGGACAACATTGCACTTTAAAGTACCTGTTGTGGAATAGATAAAAATAAAGCTGCCAATTAGTATTCCATTCCAGATTTAAAGCACAGGACATGAAGGTTTTACGAAGCGGTTTATAAAATATTTTTCGAGTTAACTTTTTAGTAGTATACATCTAAACAGCAATTCCTGCACAACCATAAAAAACTAAAAAACTAATTTACGGCATCATTATGTATAATTTTCTAATTGTCGACGACCATAGTATCTTTCGCCAAGGCGTTAAAATGATCATTACTAATGCTTTCGAGAAATCGGAATGCAGTGAAGCGAACAATGGTGCCGAGGCGCTGATAAATCTCAATAAAAAGAAATGGGACCTGGTGATTCTTGACATCAACATGCCCGGACGTTCAGGCCTTGATTTTATAGTGGATGTATTGTCATTCAACCCTGAAATACCAATTCTTGTACTCAGCATGTATGCCGAAGATCAAATGGCATTAAGAGCTTTAAAAGCAGGCGCCAAAGGATACCTCACCAAATCACGTGCTGCTGATGACCTGATAGGTGCAATTAAACGTATGCTTATGGGGAAACAGTACATTACCGAAAACGTCGCTGAATTGCTGGTAAATGAAGTGCAAAAGAAAGAAACGGGCGATGTGATGAAAGCGCTCTCCGATCGGGAATACTTTGTACTCATGAGGCTTGCCGCCGGTGAAACACTCACCGAAATATCAAAGTCGCTAACCTTAAGTGTGAAAACAATTTACACCTACCGTACCCGTTGCATGAAGAAGCTTAATCTGAAGAACATGTCCCAGCTCGTACAGTTTGTTAAAGACAATAATCTTGCATAAAAATCATCCTGATATTTAATTCTTGTAGGAAATTTCCTACAAGCGATTTGGACTATTTCCTACATGTTTATTATCCTGAACTTCAGGGTGACTATTTTTCATTAGATTAACTTTGCATAAGTACAAGATTATTTGAAGATTGTAAGGACGCAACCCCTAAAGGCAATTGCACGTGTCGCGTTTAGTCTTGTAGGAAAGGTATTTATCAGCTATAGAAATCCGAATTTTCTATCCTGTTCTAGACAAACAGGTAAAAATGCTGTAAATAGAATCACCCATCCTGCCATGAAATAACCGTTTAATTGATTTGTATCGGAAAGTTTCTATCTAACAAAGAGCTACCACTTGGGAAAGACTTTAAGTTTCGTTATTTTATCGATAGATAAGAGAAGCGAAAGCGACCATGAAGCTGATTCTATTTAACTAACTCCTTTTGAGGAGGCTAACAATTCGGCATTAAGATGAAATACTCTATGTACTGATGAACCTTTTTGTCAGAATTGGTTTAACAATGCTTATTATCTGTAATTACAAAATTAAAGACTAAAATCAATATACTATGAGAACACGTAAACTATTTATACACGAAGATGGTATTTATGATGGCGTTTCCCGTATTCCTGAACCACGTGAAATCCATTCTAAATCAGTTATTTCAGTGAACGATTCTTATGACTCGTATCCTGAAAAAGATTCCACAATGAAAACAGAAAACAGGAGGTTTGATGAGTCGATTGATTCTCCTTTTGCTGAGGAGTACAAGCTAAAATTGCAGATCGGCCGTTACTGATTACAAATACCTTGGATGCGTATGTTCTGGCAGCGATTTCTGAGGAAGTAATAATTTGATATTAAACCTGAATTAAATCTGAACAGCCGATCCAATAAGCTTCCCGAATAAGAAAATCATTTATTCCCGAATGATTCTTTCTGCATCCTCGATGCGTGAACTGATCTGATTTCAATAGTGGCACCGCCTCTCCTAGCGGTTTATTTATAAGCCTTATATTCTGGAATAAAAAGGTTGAACAGCTTTGCTTTGAAAGTGTATTAAGAATTAATCCCACGCTCTCTTCTCCAAATTCCTTATTTTTGCACAATATTACACCCTTAAAGCGCGTATTACTTTTCCTATGCAATTCGTCAACCCTTTATATCTTTTTGGCTTACTGGCTGTTGCTATTCCTGTAATAATCCACCTATTCAATTTCAGGCGCTTCCGTAAGGTATACTTTACCAATGTTCGTTTTTTGCAGGAACTTAAGCAGCAGACTCAAAAACAGTCGCAACTGCGGCACCTGCTTATACTGGCCATGCGAATACTGGCTATTGCATCGTTGGTAATGGCGTTCGCGCAGCCCTATATTCCTTTTTCGAATAGTAAATCAAAGATAACATCACGCAATGCCGTAAGTATTTTTGTCGATAATTCATTCAGCATGGAAGCCACCGGAACTAATGGCACTTTGCTTGATGAATCAAAACTGAAGGCACGTGAAATAGTATCTGCTTACAAATCAACTGATTTATTCCAGTTACTGACCTGCGATTTCGAAGGCCGGCACCAGCGGCTGGTTACCCGTGACGAATTTCTCACCATGCTCGATGAGGTGAAAATTTCGCCTTCTGTACATTCCTTGTCCGAAATAGTTCGCCGCCAATACGATCTGCTTAAAAGCGAGGCTTCGGCACGCCGGAATTCTTACATCATTTCAGATTTCCAGAAATCCTCATATAACAACATTGACTTCGCTCAGGATTCATCTGTCAGCACTTATCTGGTTCCTCTTGCATCCGCTGCAGCAGCAAATTTGTATATCGATTCCTGCTGGTTCAATCAGCCTACGCAACAGCCCGGAAAAACTTCGCTGCTTTCGGCAAGGGTTTGGAATAAATCGGAAAGTGATCTTGAAAAAATTCCTTTGAAACTTTTGATCAATAACCAGCCGAAATCGGTTTCAACATTAGATATTAAGGCTGGAATGTCGACAATAGTGGAGTTTCCTTTTACTGTTTACCAGGCCGGTCCACAAAATGGTGTGCTCCAGGTTACAGATTACCCGGTAACCTACGACGACAAATTCTATTTTTCTTTTGATGTGCTTTCTTCTATCAATATTCTGGCTATTAATGGCGGAAGCGAAAACCGCTTTCTGAATGCCTTATATGCGCAGGACTCATCGGTGAGGCTTACAAATATGTACGAGAAATCACTCGATTATGGACGACTTTCACAGTTTGACCTTATCATTCTCAACGAAATTCCAGCAATTTCAACAGGCCTGGCAGAAGAAATAAAACGGTATGTAACCAATGGCAGAACAATTCTGGTTCTTCCGGCACCGAATGCTGACCTTGTTACATATAACAACCTGTTATCCTCTTTAAAAGCACCATCCTACCTGCAGGTTGACACATCAGATACCAAAGTTGTGAGACTTAATGA
>CAIWMA010000010.1 GCA_903913645.1 uncultured Bacteroidales bacterium
ACATTAAATTTTGCGGCAAGTTCAATAGCAAGATATTCGCTTTCCCGGCTTGAATCCTTTTCCGGTAACATGATTCCTAAAACTTTGTCAGCACCAAAAGCTTTAACTGCCAATGCCATACATACAGCAGAATCAATTCCTCCACTTATTCCGACTATTGCGCCAAACCGTTTTAAATGAAACATGACATCTTTTCGAAGTTTTGTTGCAATTTCGTTCACAACGAGTTCGACGTCGTGGAGTAAAATAATATCTTTTGAAAAAGGTTTGTTTTGATTCATAGTCATTTATTAGAAATCGTCAATTATTTTAAGATTTGAAAGCATTGCCGGTTTATAATTTGCGGCGTTTTTATTTATGAACTGGTCGTACAGCAGATGAGTTGAGATTACAAATGTCAAAAGCATATTCTCAACTTCAGTTGAGGTCCCTGTCTTTTTAATCCGGGCTAATACGGTTTGAATTGAAGAATAGTTAAATACTCCAACCTGCTCAGTAAATTGTGATGAAAGCATCAATTTCACATATTCAGGTGATTCCTCTGACAAGAACACACTCTGAATAGGTGCCCTGTAAGCCTGTTTTGACCTTTTATAGATGCTTTCAGGTATTTGATTATGCATTAGCTCTTTCAATATAAACTTCTCATTTAGCCCATTCAATTTTAATCTTGGAGGCAAAGCAGCACAAAATTCTATCAAACGGTAATCGAGAAAAGGATATCTTCCTTCAACCGAATTTGCCAGTGAGATTCTGTCTCCTTGAGAAGAGAGTAGGTATCCTGACATAAACATAGTTGTTTCCAGCCATTGGGATTTGGAAAGTGAATCCCAGGTATTAAAATTTTGAGGTAACTTACCTTCCAGCTCTTTAAAAGGGGAATAATCTCCGATTTTTTCTTTGAATTTGTTTGAAAGATGTTTCATGATGTGATTTGAATTGTTCCATCGTAAAAGGTGAGAGTAAAATGGATTTTTCACATCATTAAGCTTATACCCGAAAAACATCTTTAAAATAGCTGGGTTAGCCGATTTCATTTGCGGAAGGTAGGGATATAGTTTTTTGAGTAGGAGAGGCCTTATGGCAGAATCGGGCTGATTAGCCCAGAAATTCCTGATTTTAGTTTCTTTAAAAATATTATACCCGGCAAGAATTTCGTCTGCTCCTTCACCTGTTATAACTACTTTAATTCCATTTTCTCTTACTAATTTTGAAAGTAGGTACATCGGAACAGGGGCCGTTCTCATTACAGGAGTTTCCAGATGCCAGATCACTTTAGGAAAAGCTTCAGCAATATCAGTTGAGGAACAAACAATTGATTTATGGGAAGTATTGAAATATTTAACTGCCTCAGCCTGATAACTACTTTCATCAAAATCGCCTTCTTCGAATCCAACTGAGAATGTATTCAGAACATTAGGTTCAATATTATTTATGTAAGCTACTGTTGTACTTGAATCCAGTCCGCCACTCAGGTAAGCTGCAACTTCAACATCAGCTCTTAAGCGTATTCTGACTGCATCGCTGAAAAGTTCATTAAATTGTTTAGCAGCATTTTGCAATGATAATTCACAGTTGCAATTATCGAAGTTTAATTTCCAGTATTTTTCTTTAACCAGTCCTTTTCGATTATAGACCATGAATTCTCCCGGAGATAATTCAAAAATATTAATAAAAGCAGTATTTGGGGTAAGAGACGCCCAGAAGGTAAATATTTGGGATAAACTTTCAGGATTTAATTCCGGGATTATATCATCCTGCTCAAATAAACTCTTGATTTCCGAAGCAAAAGAGAAATTGCCATTTGCTGTGGAATAAAATAATGGTCTGATTCCAACCCTGTCTCTTGCAAGAAATAACTCTTCATTTTTTTTATCCCAGATAGCAAATGCAAACTGCCCATTGAGCATTCCTAAACATTTGCTGCCATAATGAGCGTATAACTGAACTAGGACTTCTGTATCCGAATGTGTTTTAAATAGAAATCCTTTCTCAGTTAGTTCTTTGCGTAATTCAGGATAATTAAAAATCTCGCCATTGAAAACAATCCAATATCTACCGCTTTGATCTGATAATGGTTGTTGTCCGCCTTGTATATCAACTATACTCAACCGTAAGTTTCCAATAGTAGCAAATGATGAATTGTAGATTCCGCTCTCATCTGGCCCACGGTAACTCATAACAGAGAGCATTTTCTCCACTACAGGTTTCTTGTCACCCTTATTGTCGTAGTCAACTATACCTGCAATTCCGCACATATTGCATCAGTTTGTTTTCCTGGCAACAAAATCTGTCACGGCATTGATAGATTCGAAATTTTCTTCAATTAATTCATCATCATTGACAGATAATCCGAAATTCTCTTCAAGAAAAGAGATAAGCATTACAAAACCCATAGAGTCAAAATAACCTTCACTAAATATTAGCGTGCTGTCCTTAATTTCATTCTCACCACTATATGCAGTTTGAACAACATATGTCTTTACTTTTTCTTTAATACTAGTTAAATCTTGGGTCATGAGCATGAAATAATAATTAGAAATATTTTATTTAAATTGTAAAAGTATTACCTAGGCAAAGTATTTCTAAGCCAATTAAATTCGTGCATTTTCACACAAGTCAAAATTGTTAGAAACACTAAAACCTTAATAAAATAACAAACAACTTACCTGCTTGTTTATTGCAAATTTACTAATTTTTCATCTAACAAGATTAAACGTGTTTGTCATATTAATATCTTATTAAAAATAACTTACTGCTATTTCAAATTATGAAAAAGTGGCATTGAATGCTTTATCCCAGAAAATAGATGAAACTGATATTTCAATTTAAACGAGGACTTGATTAAGTTTCTTACTTCTTGACTATAATATTTTTGGTGAATCTCTGCCCATTTACAGTTATAGATGCAATATATGCTCCAGGTCTTTCATTTTCCATATTGAAAATAACATTTTTCTCACCTTCGCTAACTGAGGAAAAGATTTTTGATCCAGTCATACTAAATATCCTTATATCTACAGATTGATCTTCAAGTTTGCTTAGGTCTATTTTTACCAGATCAGCAGTTGGATTAGGGAATATTGTTATATCATTTTCGCTGAAAGTTTGAGCTACTGGAATTATTTCATTTACTGATTGAATGATTTGAGTTGAATCTTGAAGTAAGATAATGGTTACTACAGACAAAGTTGATAGAGAGTCTTTGCCATTATCCTGAGCAACAACTGCTAATGCAAACAATGAATTGTGTCCATACAAAAGTTTTGATGGATCTGCAACACTAATAAGTCCAGTTGAATCATTAAGATTAAATGTATGAGCATCATTTCCACTGGCTATAGCAAATCTTAATTTCTGACCTTTATCCGGATCTTTTGCTTTCAAGTAGCCTATTTTAGTTCCTGGTGCAGAATTTTCAACAACGGATAACGATTGATTATCCATAACTGGTGCTTCATTAACATCAAGTAAAGAGATTGTAATCTTAGCTTGAGTGTTTAAGTTTCCAATATTGTTGTACTGTACTTTTATATCAAGTGTAAAAGCAGGAGTGACTTCAAAATCTAATAAGGCCGAATCAGCAATTATCAGTTCGCCAGTGGAGGAATTAATTGAAAAAGCATTGCCTGTATTTCCTGCAATTATCGAAAAAGTTTTTTCTAGACTGGCTTCTGTATCTACTGCGATTATAGTGCCAATTTTTGCACCTTTAGATGAGTTTTCAGCAACCACGAAATATTGGTCATAAATAATTGGCGCTTCATCCACATTGACTAATGAAATGGATATCGTAGCCTGGCTGCTAAGCGTTCCTGTTCCATTATCCTGAACTTTTATTACGAGTGTAAACGTAGGCGAAACTTCGAAGTTCAGTGCTGCAGAATTGGCAACTGATATTGTTCCGGTTGAGGCATCAATCACAAAAGCTGAATTGATATTTCCTGAAAGTATAGAGAAAGTTTTAGTTTGTCCAGCATCAGGATCTGAAGCAACAACTGTACCAATGTTAACGGCGTTTGCAG
>CAIWMA010000011.1 GCA_903913645.1 uncultured Bacteroidales bacterium
GCTAATGTTCTTTTGTTTTCCATTTGTCTGATACTGCTTGATTTGATTAAACAATATTATTTTTATCCTTATTTCGCCAAACTTGAAGTAATGAAACAATTTCCTCACCGTCCAAAGATGAGGGATATACTTCTTTTCCGTGACGTGCTTTCTATGGGACTTACAGTTGGACTGGCCACAGCCATCAAAATGACAACACAATGGTACCTGTCGCAGGCAGAACAAAAAGAACTTGAAAAGCTTCATATCGAATCGGAACTCACAAACCTGAAGAATCAGCTTAACCCACACTTCCTGTTCAATACCCTGAATAATATTTACTCGCTGATTTCGATCAACCAGGAACAGGCACAGAATGCAGTCCACCACCTGAGCAACCTGATCCGCTATGTGCTGTACGACAGCGATCACCCTACAGTGCCTTTGAGTAAAGACCTGGTTTTTACAGAAAATTATATAAAGCTCATGAGCCTTCGGCTTCCAAAGCATGTAGCATTGGAAACAGAGATCCTGAAAGCTGATGAAGGGATAGAAATCGCCCCTTTGCTCTTTATTTCGCTGGTTGAAAATGCATTTAAACACGGGGTCAGCCCGACGCTACCTTCTTTCATCTCGATCCGGATAGACCTGAAAACCCCGAAAGAATTGGAATGCCGGGTCGAAAACAGCAATTTCCCTAAACCGGAAACGGATAAAAGCGGGTCGGGCATCGGGCTGACAAATCTCCGGAAACGACTTGAACTTCTTTATCCATCTGCTTTTGAGCTCAGGACAGAAGAAAAGGGCGAAAGCTATATTTCAACCTTAAATCTGAAACTATGACATTCCGTTGTTTGATTGTTGATGATGAACCACTGGCATTGGACCTGCTGGAAGGATATGTTGCCAAAACTCCTTTCCTCACCCTTGCTGGCCGTTGCAGCAGCGCATTCCAGGCCATGGAAATGCTTGAGAAAAGTGAAGCGGACCTTATGTTCCTTGATATCCAGATGCCGGGTCTTTCGGGCCTGGAATTCTCACGTAGCCTGAAGGATAGGCCAAAAGTAATTTTTACCACTGCTTTCGAACAATATGCTCTCGAAGGATTTAAAGTGGATGCGCTTGATTATCTGCTGAAACCAATCAGCTACCCGGAATTTTTGAATGCTGTTAACAAGGCTAAACGCTGGCTGGAACACTTCGAAAAAACTTCCCTGCCCGAAACACGGAACTCTATATTCGTTAAAGCCGATTACAAACTGGTTCAGATTGAATTTAATTCTATATTGTATATCGAAGGCTTAAAAGATTATGTTAAATTTTATCTAGAAGCCAATGAAAAACCCATCCTTTCGCTGATGAGTATGAAATCGCTGGAAGAAAACCTCCCGGAATCTAAGTTTATGCGTGTTCACCGCTCTTTTATTGTAAACCTTGATAAAATTAAGACCATCGAGCGCAATCGTATCGTTTTTGGAAAGGAATTTATTCCCATTTCCGAGAACTACAAGGAGAAATTTCATAAGTTTGTTAATGAAAAATTCCTCTAGTTTCTGTTTCCCCGGCGGGTGTCTCACGCCAATGCTTCAGCCAAAGGTAGCGTGAACACAAATGTACTTCCCTTATTAATTATACTATCGACTTTTATAGTGCCACCATTTTTTTCAACAAAATCCTTGCACAATATAAGCCCCAGTCCGGTTCCTGTTTCACCTGCAGTTCCTTTGTTCATAAAATGCTGATCGTATTTGAAAAGTTTATCCATGCTTTCAGGCGAAAGGCCAATACCGGAGTCAATTACTGATATCTGTGCAAATCCTTCCAGTTTAATCGATTCAATGCGAATTTTGGTTCCGTGGAATGAATATTTTATGGCATTATTTATAAGGTTATTCAGCACCGAAAGTATCATGTTTTCATCTGCTGATACCATTAGTTTGGTATCTACAAGACTTTCGACCGAAATATCTTTCTGTTTGGCGACAGTTTGAAGGTTGTTTGCTGTTTTGCTACACAGTTCTCCAATTGAAAATTGTATCGGACGGTATGTAATCATTCCGCTTTGTGAAGTCGACCAGGTAAGAAGAGTGTTGATTATCTCAAAAAGATTGGTCGAAAGAATATGAATATCCTTGGTAAAAATTTTCTTTTCTTCAACTGTAAGCGTATCATAATCAGACACAAGCAAATCACTGATGCCATGAATTGAGCTTAATGGGTTTTTAATGTCATGGGCAAGTATCGAAAGGAATTTATCCTTTGACGCATTCAGCA
>CAIWMA010000012.1 GCA_903913645.1 uncultured Bacteroidales bacterium
CATGGGAACACATGGCCATCGTGCATTGATTTGTTTCGATATTCCAACCATGTTCTGGTGGGAATCTCCTTCGGGCAAACGCCTGCTTACTTTCAGGGCTGAGCATTATATGACAGGAAATACTGTGCTGGAAATTCAAACAGGTGATATTGATAAATTTAAAAATAATCTCTTCAATTACCTCATCGGCCTCGATGCCAAAAAGTATCCTTTTAATGAAATGGCTATTCAGCATTCAGGGTATCTCACCGATAATTCGCCTCCGTCGACTATTGCGAGTGATTTGATTAAAAAATGGAACGAAACATTTGAATGGCCGCAACTCACAACAGCTACCACCGAAACGTTTTTTGTTAATATGGAGAAAGATCATGGAAGCGAATTTCCTGTTATCCGGGGAGCATGGCCCGACTGGTGGACCGATGGTTTTGGCTCTTCAGCACGCGAAACGGCAACTACGCGTGTAGCTTCTTCCATGCTTTCAGCCAATGTCGCCGGCCTTTCGATGGCAGCCGTTTCAGGCGTAAGACTTCCAGTGGAAATAGATAAACAAATTGACCTGGCAAACAACGCCTTGCTTTTCTATACAGAACACACTCTTGGCTATTCCGAAAGTGTCCGCGAACCGTTGAGTAAGCCCACCATGGAGCAGCGTGCCTTAAAGGAATCCTATGCGTGGGAAGCCAACCGGCGCACAGCTACAATTGGCGAGGAGGCAATGGGATTGCTGCAAAGCAAATTCAGCCGCGAAAGTGAGCCATCGCTCCTGGTTTTCAATACATTGAACTGGAAACGTTCGGGTCTTACTACGGTTTATATTGATCATCAGATTGTACCGCGGGGAAAAATGGCCGGAGTATTTGATCACAATGGTAAAATGATGGCAGCTCAGCCGTTGGAATCCCGTTCAGATGGAACATATTGGGCGATATGGCTCAACGATATACCGGCTTTTGGATATAAGAAATTTCTCATTAAGCCTGTCGATGATGAAATAGCTTTCCCTGATACGAAAGTTGTGCAGACTATTGAAAACAAATGGTACAAATTAACCGTAGACCCTTCAAAAGGAGTGATTATTTCCTTGTTTGATAAAGAACTTGGCGTTGAACTTGTCGACGACAAATCAGGCTATAAAATGGGTGAATTTATCCTGGAGCAATTAGGCAACCGCTCACAAATGGAGAGTAAACGACTGGATGATTTTAAACGCCTTCCTCTCGATAAAATCTGGTTCGACTCCATGTTGAAAGGTGAAATATGGACCAGCCTTAAATTTTGCGGCGAATCATCAACCACGGAAAATCCAAAAGGGTATACCTTTGAAATCAGGCTCTTTAATACAGATAAGCGTATTGACTTAGCTTGTTCAATTGTTAAAAAGGACATTGTTTCACCCGAAAGTTTTTATATTGCTTTTCCATTCAAACTTCAGGATGGCAAGCATTTCACCGAAGTTCAGGGAGGTGTGATGGAAACGGGGAAAGACCAGGTAAAAGGTTCGGCTAACGATTGGAATACGGTACAGAATTTTACCTCTGTTCGCAATGCCTCATCGCAAATTGTTATCGGATGCGCTGAAATGCCTTTATGGCAGTTTGGTGCTATAAATACAGGCCGTTACCAGGCAGGAGGCATGCCACAAACTACCAATATGTTTTCATGGCCCATGAATAATTACTGGGTTACCAATTTTAATGCCGATCAGCGTGGCGGGCACTCGTGGACCTATTACCTTACTTCTTCTGCCGATAATTCCAATGATTTTGCAACACAATTTGGCTGGGGGTGCCGTATTCCGTATTTAACACGTATTATTCCCGGTTCGGGAAGCGGCGATCAAAACTGGGAAGGATCCTTTATCAGCGGATGGCCGGCAAATGTTATACTTATTACTGCAGAACCGGCTGCAGATGGGAAATCTATACTGATCCATCTACGTGAAACGGCAGGTAAACCATCGGAATTGAAGCTTACAAACGGCATTACGGGAATGCCATTATTGCTTGATGAAGTGGATGTTACAGGAAAGCCTGTAAGTAACGGAAACCAGGGAATCGGTCCGCTGGAATCAAAGTTTTTCAGGCTTAACCTTACGCTTTAGCCTTATCTTTTACTTGTATTCGGTCCAGCATTTATGGATGATGTACTGGGAAGAGTAGAATAATACGCTGAAAATATTGTAGGATATGTTTTTAAATTAACTTTGTATAAAATAACAATTCACAAAATTTTAAAAAATAAATATATGTCAAAAAGAATCTTTCTTACAGCCGGGCTTTTTGCAATTATGCTTACACTCATCCTCTCTTCCTGCAATGATTGTATGGAAGGCAACGGGAAAATGGCTACACGCTCCGCAAAATTTACTGAAATAACTGCCATAAATCTTTCCGTTAGTGCTGATGTAAAGTTGGTTGCCGATTCAACGGGTACCGTCAAAATTGAAGGTGAGAGCAATATTATTGAAGCCATCATTCTTGAGCAAAAAGGCTCAACACTCCGTATCACTTCTGAACCTTGTTTTTCTTCAAATAAGCCTGTTACGATCACCATTCCTATGAAAACTGTTTCTGATCTTCAGATAAATGGATCAGGAAGTATAAAGTCTGTAAACAAAATGGCTTCATCTGACCTGGAATTAGGCATAAATGGTTCCGGAGATATAGATATTGACGTGGATGCAGCTAATGTGCTGAGTAAGATTAACGGTTCAGGAAATATCATACTCAAAGGTGCAGCACAACGTCATAAAGTAGAAGTTAACGGTTCAGGCAGCCTGGAGGCGCAGAATTTCCCGACAGGTAATGTCGCAATTACAGTTAACGGTTCGGGGGATTGTAACGTATTTGCCACAACTGCACTGGGAATCAAAATCCGGGGAAGTGGAAGCGTTTATTACAAGGGTGCTCCTGATATATCGTCGGATATAAAAGGTTCAGGATCGTTGGAGAAACTGAAATAATTCATATTATTGCCCTTTTATTGTTTTATCAGGCTGAAATTTATCAGCCTGATTTGTTTTGTAATAGGCCCGGAATTTATTTCCCGTGATAAAAATAAAATCCTTTTGTTTCCGTTACTTTAGCAACATCCTGATTTCAATATTTACTCCTAATAGCAATTTTGTGAAAAAATCTCTATTCGAAACTGCATGTATAGTTGCTATTGGTTTGATTTTCAGTATACAGTCAATTGCTCAGTCAGGAGGGACAACAACATATAAATTTCTGAATCTTACCAATTCAGCCCGCGTTGCTGCTATGGGTGGCAATTTTCTAGCCATTAATGATCATGATCTGAGCCTTGCTCTGGCAAATCCTTCCTTGATTTCGCCACAAATGAATCATACAATTTCATTAAATTTTATTGATCATTTTGCCGGTACCAGTTCAGGGTTTGCAAGCTATGGTTTCAATTTAAATAAACTCGGGAATTTTGCCGCAACCATGCAATATTACAGTTATGGTAAATCCGACAGAACTGATGAATACGGGCAACCCATAGGACAGTTCAACGCCGGTGAATATGCATTTAACCTGGGCTGGGGGCGAATGCTTGATTCTGTTTTTTCTATCGGGGCCAATTTTAAAATGATTTATTCCGGGCTCGAAACGTATAATTCCTTCGGTATGGCGGTTGATGTTGCAGGAAGTTATATCCCAAACGAATCTTTTTGTGCTTCTATTCTTTTCAGGAATATCGGAAGACAAATAACTGCCTATACCTCTGCCGGAGTTGAACCATTGCCTTTCGAAATCCAGGCAGGAATTTCTCAAAAGCTTGCCCATGTACCATTCAGGTATTCCCTTCTGCTGCAGCATCTTGAGCGATGGGACCTTGGATATACTGATCCCAATGCAGTAGTGGATCCTTTTACCGGTAAAGCAGCCACAACTACCGGAATTGATGCTTTTGCAAGTAACCTGATGCGACATATTGTTATCGGCGGCGAATTCATCCCGGCAAAGTTCCTGAGCTTCAGGGTTGGATATAATTACTTGCGCCGGCAGGAAATGAAAGTGGTTTCCCATCCGGGATCGGTCGGTTTTTCCTGGGGAATAGGATTGAAGATTTCGAAATTCACTTTCAGTTACTCAAGGGCTGCATATCATTTAACCGGCTCGCCTAATTTTATTTCTATTGCCACAAACCTTGGTGATTGGGCAAAGAAATAGTTTATACTTCGAATCACTGGCTCCCAATCTCCAAAACCTAACTCCTTTTTACTTACTTTCGCGACTTATTTGATAAGTGTCGATGAAGGTAACAATTGATCCTAATTCAGGTTTTTGTTTTGGTGTAAACCAGGCTATTCAAACAGCTGAGTCTGAACTGGAAGCCGGAAATGCCATCTATTGTCTTGGCGAAATGGTTCATAATAAGGTACAGATGGACCAATTGAAGGCTAAAGGTCTGATAGTTATCAACCATACTGATCTTCCATCATTAATAGGCCGGAAAGTCATGGTAAGGGCACACGGAGAGCCACCTGAGACTTTTCAACTGATTAAAGACTTGGGAATTACATTAATCGATGCCACATGCCCGATAGTTACCAATCTTCAGCAAAAAATCAGCGAAAGTTATACTTCCGGGCAGGCATCAGGGGCACAGGTTGTTATTTATGGTAAATCCGGGCATGCAGAAGTAGCCGGGCTGAATGGAAATGCAGGTAATGATGCAATTGTAGTCACCAAAGAATCGGATTTTGAGAAAATTGATTTTTCTAAACCGACCCGGCTTTTTTCGCAGACAACCATGGATGGCGAAGGATATGCCAGGATAGGGGAGGCGATTCGGAAACGAATGCTGGAAGTTGGGAATAGTGATCTTAACATTAACAAAAGTGTCTGCAGGCAGGTTTCAGGCAGGGCGCCAATGCTGAGAGTTTTTGCCGCTGAACATGATGTAATCCTGTTTGTCGGTGGCTCAAATAGTGCAAATGGAGCTTACCTTTTCAGCGTATGCAAGGACAAAAATGAAAAAAGTTTTTTTATCAGTACTAAAGAAGATATAGATCTAAACTGGTTTGAAAATATCACATCAGTTGGTATTACGGGTGCTACTTCAACCCCGGGCTGGTTGATTGAACAGGTTTCAGATTTTATTAAAGGATTATAACACTCTTTAAAGCTGCTAAATCAATTTCCGAAATGTAAACCCTGGCATTATTCAATTTCGAAACATGCAAACATGACGAAATTAGAAAATCGGGGGATTCTCATACTTTTGATAACAATTCAGAAGATTATCGGGAAGCCGTATTCAGAATAACGAAATATAGAATATTTCGATGGTTATGAAGGATGTTTTTTGTATTTGCCTGAACCAGGAGATAAGCTTAATTTGATTTATCTTCACTTAATTTGAGGTTAAGCCTTAACTTCCTGTAATGAATTTTCATAGCTATTCCAGCCAGGAGCGAAACACTTCCAAGCATGATCAGCACCAGAAGATAATTGCCCAGGTAGTTGAATACATAGACGAAAGCAATATAAATTAAGCTGATAGAAAATAGAATCACTGTGGTTTGAAGGTGGTTGAATCCTAGATCTAACAGAACATGATGAATATGGCGGTGGTCAGCTTTAAAAGGACTGATGCCACGATAAATGCGGATAGAAAAAACCCTGAGTGTATCGAATAATGGCACTATGAGAATAGCAATAGCGAAAGCAGGACCAGCAACAAAATATGGTGTTATTGACGGCATGCTGTTCATTTCGTTGAACCTGAAAACCAATACTGTCATGGCAAAACCTAACAGAAGAGATCCTGTATCACCCATAAATATCTTATTCACTTTCCCAAAGGAATTATAAATAAAAAACGGTATTAACGCACCTGTTATGGTGAAAGAAAATATGGCGTATTCCCATTCGTGGATTTCCAGAAAATAAATTCCAAAAACGCTGCTTCCCAATATTGCTATAGATGAGGCAAGGCCATCAACGCCGTCAATAAGGTTCATTGCATTGATTATCACTATCCCTACAAAAAGCGACAGGATAAGGCTTTCGATATAGTTTAACTCATTGATGCCAAATATTCCTTGCAGATTGTTGATCTTTACATCACCAATCACTATTAGTATTATTAATGCAATAAGTTCAGCAATCAGTTTCTTCCATGCCCCGATATTTATAATATCATCTTTCATTCCAACAAAGAAAATCAATGTTAGTCCGGCTAAAATGGGAGGAAGTGAAGTTAAACTGCTTGATACCTGTCCGCCGTTCAATCCGCAGGTATTAATAAGGACAAGACTTACAAGAATAATGCTGAAATAGATACCCAGCCCACCCATGGTTGGAACTGAAGTTTCATGGCTTGTCCTTTGGTTGGGGACATCAAAAAAATGATTCTGCCTTGCGATTCGGATAATTATCGGAATGGCATACAAGTTCAGAACTATGGCAAGTATAAATGCGGTAGCTATTCGGTATTCAGGTTGAAAGAGATGGAAATAAAAACTCTCAAATGAGCCCATAAAGTGCAAATGTTATAAAATAAATGGATATGTAACTTTTATCATGTACTATGATAGCGGTTTGAAAGTTACGATAGCCTCCTGTTAAAGTGTATCTAATAATACGTAAAAATTATTCTTTTATTGTACATCAATGCTTAATATTTCCCTGAAATTTATATGTTTTTTTTGCGTCTGCTAAAGTATTGGATGTGAGAAGGGTGAATTGAGATTTCTATTGTAAAATCTCAATTCACCCTTGTATTTCTTAATAACCGGACTGATAGAAACAAGCTAGATCATACCATACTTAGTGTAGATTTGGTCAAAATTTGGATTATTTAGAAGGAACCTTTTTTGATCAGCGAGATTTGTATCCCAAGGTTATTTCCGTACATGCTGCCGATATCAATTCCGGCTTTGGCACTTAAATCAAGACCCCATGGAAGTTTATTGCTGATATAAGTTTGAAGCAGAATAGAATGTTGAGATTTCGTAGGATTGAATGGAGAAGAATTTGTTCCGAAATTAAGATAATAGGTATAAAAAACCTTGTAGGTAATGTATTTGTAAATACCTTCAAAGCCGATATGATGCCCTGTTATTTTATTATTTCTCATGTATTCGCCCTCGCCTTCAACAGGTATGGCCGGAGAAGTAATGAATGGGGTGCCTATGGTCATATCCTTGTAGGTCCATCCAAATTCGTATATTAAATTATTGAAGTAATCATCATCCCCTCCGGCCTGGTAATATACTCCTCCTGGGATCGGATATGTGTACTGTACTCCATCCAGAATCCAAACATCATGAGATGGACCGCTTTGATCCGTTGTATTTATAAACTCGTAAACAAAGCCATTAACAATTTTGTTTTTATCCTTGGTATGTATGGAAATACCCCATAGGCCATCTTTGATGTTCCTGTATGCTTTCCCGCTTCCATCTTCAAAAATCGTTTGCCAGTAAAGACTGACTTTTACTTTGTGTAAATCTACGTCGAGTCCGAAGTTACGTGAACCAATGTGATTACCAAGTGAATTTAACGAATCGGATGCTGGAGCTCCATCACCGCCTCCTCTTGCGAAAAAAACTTTAACAAAATCGTCCAATGTATTGGGTAATTGAACTCCATCTTCAGTTTTTCCTGCCCATTGCGCAAAATGATGATATCCAAAATGGGCATGAACAGGTAATTTGCCCCCAAATTGAAGATAAACGAATTTGTGGTGCAGCCAGGTATTGGTTAAGAAAGGTTCATTGCCAAACCATCCGTGGGACATGCCTCCTTTAAATTCCAGTAAACCGAAAGTAAAAGGTATTTTTGTATAATTGGGCACCATGATGGATATCTTTGGCATTGGCCTTGCATTTCCCGACCACAACAAGCCTCCGCTGGAAAGACTGCTGTCCTGGTTACCAAATTTTTCCTCCATTCTGCCTGCCTGAATATTTATGAAATACAATTTTAACCTCAGATAAGCCTGGTGAATATAGATTTCGTTTTTGTTGCTATACCTGTTTACCAGTTCCAGGTTGTAATCATAATCAATTTTTTTATCTGATAAACTTGTATGAATCCCTGTCTTTACCCATCCATTGAATTTATTGGGTGTAAGCACACCATACTGATTCGATAGCAACCAAAATGGAGTTTGCTTTCCTGCCGAAATTGCTGTTCCGGTTTCCAGATAATAATCAGGCTTTTTTAATCCCTGTGAAAAAGAGTCTGGTGTAATAA
>CAIWMA010000013.1 GCA_903913645.1 uncultured Bacteroidales bacterium
GTCCGTAGCAGCCATCTGGGCAGCATAAGGAGTATTCTTTTTTGAGCCTCTGAATCCCATTTTCCCTGCCGATGCCCAGGAAATAACCTGTCCGGCATTGTTAGTCAACGAAATTATGATGTTGTTGAACGAAGCCGAAACATAAGCCCTTCCGGTAGCTTCCACTTTAACAACTCTTTTCTTCGATACTTTGGTGGTCTTTGCCATAGTAAAACTATTTTTACTTTATATGCTTACTTATTTCGTTGCTTTCTTCTTGTTAGCAACAGTCTTTTTCCTACCCTTACGTGTACGGGCATTGTTCTTGGTGCTTTGTCCACGCAGCGGAAGGCCTAAACGGTGACGGACACCACGGTAACAACCTATATCCATCAATCGTTTAATGTTAAGCTGAACTTCTGAACGAAGTGCACCTTCTACTTTGAAACTATCGTTGATAATTGAGCGGATGTTATTCTGCTCATCATCGTTCCAGTCCTGAACTTTTTTGTTGCGATCGATACCGCACTGATCCAGGATAGCCTGGGCTGAGGCGCGGCCAATGCCGAATACGTAGGTCAGACCTATTTCACCTCTTTTGTTTTTTGGTAAATCAATACCAGCAATACGTGCCATATATATTTAATAGCTTATGGATTACACAATTATTAACCTTGCCTTTGTTTGTACTTGGGATTCTTTTTGTTGATTACGTAGATTCTCCCTTTCCTGCGCACGATTTTGCATTCAGGTGTTCTTTTCTTAACTGATGCTCTAACTTTCATTGCTTGAGTTATTTCTTAGGTGTTTTATTCTTTATTTATAACGGAAGTTAATCCTGCCTTTACTCAGGTCGTACGGTGACATTTCAATTTTCACCCTGTCACCAACCAGAATTTTAATATAGTGCATCCTCATCTTCCCCGATATATGCGCTATGATCATGTGCCCGTTCTCAAGTTCAACCCGGAACATTGCATTACCAAGCGATTCCTTCACTATGCCGTCCTGCTCAATTACAAGTTGTTTTGCCATTTATTACCTTGTTATTAGTATATCAGGATTAATAACCTGTTCAATTTCACTGAAACTCGACAATATGTCAGCTCCGTTATTTCGTATTACGACAGCGTGCTCAAAATGTGCTGATGGCTTTCTATCCATTGTCCGGATGGTCCATCCATCATTTTCCTGAGTCACCTGCCTCGTTCCCAGATTGATCATCGGCTCAATACAGATAACCATTCCATTTTCGAGCTTTGCACCATTTCCTTTTCTCCCGTAATTAGGGACTTCCGGTTTTTCGTGCAAACTGGTTCCCAAACCGTGCCCAACCAAATCGCGAACTACTGTATATCCAAAGCTTTCAACATATGTTTGAACTTCGTAACCGATATCACCAACACGTTTTCCGGCAGCAATAATATCGATTGCTTTCAACAGTGAATCATGTGTCCGTTTCATCAACAATTCTAATTCAACAGCCACAGGGACAAGTCCGAATGAAAAAGCTGAATCACCGTAATATCCATCAATAATGGTACCACAATCAATTGAAACAAGATCACCTTCCTTCAGTTCGCGTTTACCTGGTATTCCATGAACTACTACCTCATTAACCGATATACAAAGCGTAGCAGGAAATCCGTGGTATCCTTTAAAAGCAGGTTTTGCTTTATGGTCGCGGATAAACTCCTCAGCTATTTTATCGAGAGCAAGTGTAGTAACTCCTGGCTTAATATGCCTGGCAACTTCCGCTATCGTTTTTCCAACAAGTAAAGAACTCGTACGTATTTTTTCAATTTCTATTTCAGTCTTAATCAGAGCCATTGTTCCAGTTTTACAACTGATTAAAAAGCTCCCGCTGCATTACGTCCTTTTATACGGCCCGATTTAGTGAGTCCTTCATAGTGACGCATCAGTAAGTGACTTTCAATTTGTTGCAGTGTATCCAAAACAACACCTACAAGGATAAGTAAGGAAGTACCGCCATAAAATTGTGCAAACTGTGAACTAACTCCGGCCATTCGAACCAGTGCAGGCATAATAGCAACTAATGCTAGGAACAATGAACCTGGGAAAGTAATTTTCGACATTACAGAATCAATAAAGTCTGCAGTTTTCTTCCCGGGTTTAACCCCAGGAATAAATCCGTTGTTTTTCTTCATATCCTCAGCCATCTGGTTAGGATTAACCGTGATAGCAGTGTAGAAATAAGTGAAAACAACTATCAGAAGAGCATAGGTAAAGTTATACCAGAAACCATTGATGTCAGTAAAGGCTGCAGCAAAACCCTGTAGACTTTCGCTGCTTGCAAAACCAGCTATAGTTAAAGGAAGGAACATAATTGCCTGGGCAAAAATGATTGGCATAACTCCGGCAGCATTAACCTTTAAAGGAATATACTGACGCACTCCACCATATTGTTTGTTTCCTACAACTCGTTTGGCATATTGTACAGGTATTTTCCTGGTTCCCTGAACGAGCAGGATACAGAGAAGAACTACCATTACAAGTACCGCTATTTCAACAATGAACAGAACCAATCCGCCACCCTTTTGCTCCATACGTGCGATAAACTCGCTGAAAAGTGCAAAAGGCAGACGAGCCATAATACCAACCATGATTATAAGGGAGATACCATTACCAAGACCTTTATCTGTAATCTTTTCACCTAACCACATTACAAACATGGTACCTGAAACAAGAACAATCACTGATGTAATCCAGAAGAATACAGATGGTGAAGTTACATTTGGGTCAAAAGGTGTTATAGCTGAAGCAGGTAATTGCGAAATAAGGTTTGCAATATATCCCGGAGCTTGCATAGCAGTAATCACAACCGTTAAATAACGGGTGATCTGGTTTATCTTTTTACGTCCGCTTTCGCCTTCTTTCTGCAGTTTCTGGAAGTATGGAATTGCCATACCAAGTAACTGAATTACGATAGAAGCCGAAATATAAGGCATAATACCCAGGGCAAAAATGGAAGCATTGCTGAACGCTCCACCGGAAAACATATTAAGCAAGCCTAAAAGTCCTCCATTGGCCTGGCTCTTCAGGGCCATCAATTGCTGTGGGTCAACACCTGGAATAGTCACATACGATCCAAAACGGTAGATCAGAATAAGGCCTAATGTATAGCCGATCCTTCTACGAAGTTCATCGATCTTATAAATGTTTTTTATAGTCTGAATGAAGCGTTTCATTAAGTTCAGAGTTTTGTGACAGTTCCACCTACTGATTCAATTGCCTGGATTGCTTTAGCTGAGAATGCATTGGCTGTAACATCCATTTTGGCTTTCAGTTCGCCACGACCTAAAATTTTCAGAAGGTCATTCTTACCAAGAAGTCCGTTTTCCCTGAGAATTTCAGGAGTAATAACGAGTAAACCTCTGGTTTCAGCAAGTTTTTCAAGAACATCAATATTCAGTCCGGTATATTCAACCCTGTTAATATTGCGGAAGCCACCTTTAGGCACACGGCGGAATAAAGGCATCTGACCACCTTCAAAACCACGTTTATGTTTGTAACCTGAACGGGATTTGGCACCTTTATGCCCACGGGTAGATGTACCACCACGTCCTGATCCCTGGCCACGGCCAATGCGTTTGTCAGTTTTTGTAGCGCCTTCTGCCGGCTTTAAATTACTTAGATCCATGTTATATACTTTCTATAAAGGGATTGACAATTAAATTTCTTCCACTTTCAATAAATGGCTGATAGCTTTTATCATGCCTTCTATCTGGGGGGTTGCTACATGATCAACAGGGCGGTTCATTTTGCTGATGCCAAGTGCACGTAGTGTACGTTTCTGACGTTCGGGTTGTTTAATACCACTTTTTATCTGTGTGATTCTCACGTTTTTCATCGCGCTTTCTTTTTAGTGGTTAACCATTAAATACTTTGTCCATGCTTATCCCACGCAATTGAGCTACTGAATGAGCATCTCTAAGCTGGCAAAGGCCTTCGATAGTTGCTTTCACAACACTGTGAGGATTTGATGAGCCTTTTGATTTAGCAAGTACATCCTTAACTCCAACGCTTTCGAGTACTGCACGCATAGCACCACCGGCGATAACGCCTGTACCTGCTGCTGCTGGTTTCATGAAAACTAAAGCTCCGCCGTATTTACCTAATTGTTCGTGAGGTATAGTGCCTTTCATTACCGGTACACGAACCAGGTTTTTCTTGGCATCTTCAATTCCTTTAGCAATTGCAGCCTGTACTTCCTTAGCTTTACCAAGACCGTGACCAACTATTCCGTTTTCATTTCCAACTACAACAATAGCTGAGAAAGTGAATGTACGACCTCCTTTGGTAACCTTAGTAACGCGCTGGATGGAGACGAGCCTGTCCTTAAGTTCGGTATCGCTCGATTTAACTCTGTTTGTGATTGTGTTTGCCATAGCTGTAATTAAAATTTGATGCCACCTTCTCTGGCTGAATCAGCCAGGGCTTTTACTCTACCGTGATACAGATAACCATTACGGTCGAAAACTACCGACAGAATTCCGCTTTCGAGGGCGCGTTCTGCTATAAGTTTTCCAACAAGTTTGGCTTGCTCACTTTTGGTAACTTTTTGATCCGCTATACCTTTAGCGCGTGATGATGCAGCTGCTAATGTAGTACCTGACTGATCGTCGATCAGCTGTACATAAATATCTTTATTGCTGCGGAAAACTGTCATGCGTGGGCGCTCGCCGCTACCGGTAATGGTTTTGCGAACACGTTTCTTGATTTTCAGTCTCCTGTATTCTTTATCTACTTTGAATGACATCGATTAAAAGTATTATGCTGTTCTCAATGATTATTTATCCGATGCTGATTTACCAGCTTTACGTTTCAGTACTTCGCCTACAAACTTGATACCTTTTCCTTTGTATGGTTCTGGTTTGCGCAGCGACCTGATTTTAGCAGCTACCTGGCCGATAAGTTGTTTATCGTGCGATACCATTGTAATAATGGGGTTCTTTCCTCTTTCTGTTACAGCGCTAACCTGAATTTCAGTTGGCAGTTCGAAAAAGAAGTTGTGTGAGTAGCCTAATGCAAGTTCAATTGTCTGACCTACAACTACTGCTTTGTAACCAACACCGACTAGTTCCTGCTGAACTGTAAATCCTTCGCTTACACCTTTAACCATGTTAAAAAGCAGTGAGCGATACAATCCGTGCATTGAACGGTGACGTTGTTGTTCGGTTGGGCGCTGAACAAGCAGCTGATTATCTTCAACCTTCACGATAATATCCGGATCTACCTGTTGTTTCAGTTCACCTTTGGCACCTTTGATGGTAACAAGGTTTTTGTCTGACACTGTGATTGTAACTCCGGAAGGAACCGTAATCGGCAATTTTCCAATTCTCGACATTCTTATTTCCTCCTTTTAATTAGCTAACGTAACAAATTACTTCGCCACCTACGTTTTGGGTTTTAGCATCCTTATCAGTCATAAGTCCGTGTGATGTGGACACTATGGCTATTCCAAGTCCGTTAAGAACCCGGGGAAGGTTGTCGTTACCAACATAGCGGCGTAAACCTGGTTTACTAACCCTTTCAATCTGCGTAATCGCTGATTGTTTGGTTACAGGGTGGTATTTGAGAGCAATCTTAATAACACCAGGTTTAGTATCTTCTTCAAATTTGAAGTTAAGAATATATCCCTGGTCGAAGAGGATTTTTGTTATCTCCTTCTTGAGATTAGATGCAGGAATTTCAACAACCCTGTGGTTGGCCATCACGGCATTCCTTATTCTAGTAAGATAATCTGCAATCGGATCTGTGATCATTTTGTATCTTATAATTAATTGTTTCTGTATTTATTTACCAGCTGGCTTTTTTAACGCCCGGGATTAAGCCGTCGAGTGCCATGAAACGGAAGTTGATACGCGAAACTCCGAATTGCCTCATATATCCTTTTGGCCTGCCTGTAATTTTGCAACGGTTGTGCAGACGGATCGGATTTGAGTTTTTAGGTAATTTCTGTAATCCAACATAATCGCCGGCAGCTTTGAGAGCAGCACGTTTAACAGCATATTTATCTACCAGTTTCTGCCGTTTTACCTCTCTAGCTTTTAATGATTCTTTTGCCATAGTATTGTAGGTTATTTCTTAAAGGGTAAACCAAATTCTTTTAACAGGGCCATGCATTCTTTGTCAGTTTTGGCTGTAGTAACGAATGTAATATCCATCCCGTTAATTTTCAAAACCTTATCGATTACAACTTCAGGGAATATGATCTGCTCAGTGATTCCCATGGTATAGTTACCACGGCCATCGAAACCTTTCACATTGATTCCACGGAAGTCACGAACACGTGGTATTGCAATAGCAACAAGCCTGTCGAGGAATTCGTACATCTGTTCGCCTCTTAGGGTTACACGAACGCCTACCGGCATATTCTTACGCAACTTGAAGTTGGAGATATCCTTTTTTGACTTGGTTGAAACAGCCTTCTGACCAGCGATTGCTGTCATTTCGGCTACGCCAACGTCTATAATTTTTTTATCAGATATAGCTGTTCCAAGTCCCTGGTTCAAACAGATTTTAACCAGTTTAGGAACCTGCATATGATTTTTGTACTGGAACTGTTCCGTCAAAGCGGGAACTACTTCCTTGTGGTACTTTTCCTTTAGGCGAGCTGAATATTCCATTATTTAATTACCTCCCCGGATTTTTTTGAAACTCTGACAGTTTTATTGGTCTTTTCATCTTTCTTACGGCTGATGCGGGTAGCTTTTCCGCTTCCATCAACAAGCATAAGGTTTGAAATGTGAATAGGCATTTCCTGTTTGACGATTCCGCCTTTAGGATTTTTAGCGTTTGGTTTTGAATGTTTGGTCGCAAGATTAACATTCTCAACAATTGCTTTGTAGGATTCTGTTTCTACTTCCAATACTTTCCCGGTTTTCCCTTTCGAGTCTCCGGCTAGGATCTTCACGTTATCCCCTTTTTTGATATGAACTTTCGTACTCATAGTTTCTTTTGATTAAAGCACTTCAGGTGCGAGTGAAACAATTTTCATGTACTGCTTTTCCCTGAGTTCCCTTGAAACCGGCCCGAAGATACGGGTTCCGATCATTTCGCCGGCAGTGTTGATAAGGACTACTGCATTGTCGTCGAACCTGATGTAGGAACCGTCGGCACGACGTATTTCCTTACTTGTGCGAACTATAACAGCTTTAGCAACTGTACCTTTCTTGATATTACCTGAGGGAAGGGCTTTTTTCACCGAAACGATGATCTTATCGCCCACGGAGGCATACTTCCTGTTAGTGCCACCAAGCACTCTTATACAGAGTACCTCTTTAGCACCGCTGTTATCGGCTACCGTAAGTCTTGATTCCTGCTGTATCATAATTATTTAGCTCTTTCAATGATTTCAACTAATCTCCAGCATTTTGTCTTGCTCAGAGGACGGGTTTCTGATATGCGTACTGTATCACCAATACCACATTCATTGTTTTCGTCGTGTGCAGCAAATGTTGAGGTCTTTTTTACAAACTTGTGGTATTTAGGGTGCTTTACGCGCCTTTCGACCTGAACGACAATGGATTTCTCCATTTTATTGCTTACAACAAGACCTGTTTTTTCTTTTCTGAGGTTTCTTTCTTCCATTGCTGTGAAAATTATTGTTTGTTAGCCTTGTTAGCTGCTGCCGATTCTAATTTCCGCTTGTGCAATTCGGTAACCAAACGGGCTACTGTTCTGCGATAAGCTTTGATTTTGTTTGGGTTCTCTAAAGGAGAAACAGCATGGTTCATTTTCAGTTTGTTAAGCTGCATGCGTTCTTCGTCGAGTCTTTCAATCAACTCGGGAGTTGATAGTTCACGGATAACTTCTTGTTTCATTTTGCTTCTATTATACTGTTGGCAACTCTTGATTGTCGGTTAGCCAGGTTAAGCTAATTTTTCTTCATAATCCCTGCGAACTACGTATTTCACGGCGATCGGCAGTTTCTGTGAACCTAAGCGGCAAGCTTCCTTTGCAATTTCCTGTGGCACACCTTCCAATTCGAAAAGTAATCTTCCGGGTGTAACACGTGCAACGAAATATTCGGGAGCACCTTTCCCTTTACCCATACGTACTTCGGCAGGTTTCTTGGTAACAGGTTTGTCAGGGAAGATACGGATCCACAACTGGCCTTCACGTTTCATGTAACGGGTGATTGCCTGGCGGGCTGCTTCTATCTGACGACCGGTAAGCCACACTTCTTCAAGCGCTTTGATACCAAATGAACCGAAAGATAGTTCAGATCCGCGTTTTGCGTTTCCTTTCATTTTACCTTTCTGCTGCTTCCTGTATTTTGTTCTTTTAGGCTGTAACATCGCTAATACTATATGATGATGAGTACTTTATTCCTTACTTATTTTTTATTCCTTGGGCGACGGTCTCCACCACGATCTCCTCCACGGTCGTTTCCACGATCACGGTCACGATCTCCACGTGGACCACCTTTACGGTCGGGACGACCCTGGCCATGTGCTGGTTTGTTGTCTTTAACCAGATTGTCAGTTCCAGGTACGAGGTCTACTTTTCCGTAAATTTCACCTTTCATGATCCAGGTTTTGATTCCAAGCTTGCCGTATGTTGTCTGAGCTTCAGCAAGAGCATAATCGATATCTGCACGTAATGTATGCAAAGGAATACGACCTTCTTTGAATTGCTCGCGGCGAGCCATTTCAGCTCCACCCAAACGACCTGATATCTGAACTTTCATTCCTTCGGCGCCAACACGCATTGCTGATGTGATAGCGGTTTTGATTGCCCTGCGGTATGAAATACGTCCTTCCAACTGTCGTGCAATAGTATTACCTACGATTACAGCATCTAATTCAGGACGTTTAATTTCTGAAATGTTTATCTGAACTTCTTTGCCAGTCAGTTTCTTCAACTCTTCTTTGAGTTTGTCAACTTCCTGTCCAGCCTTGCCTATAATGATACCAGGGCGGGCGGTATTGATTGTGACAGTTACCAACTTCAGGGTACGTTCGATAATGATGTGCGAGATACCTGCTTTTGACAGACGTGCATTCAAATACTTACGGATTTGATCGTCTTCAACAAGTTTACTTGCAAATTTCTTACCACCGTACCAGTTAGAATCCCATCCTTTTACGATACCTAACCTGTTGCCGATCGGATTACACTTTTGTCCCATTAGGCTTTTGGATTATTTGTTACTATTTCAGTTTCTTCTTTTTTCACTCTGCTGCCAAGTATAACTGTTACATGGTTTGAGCGTTTTTTGATACGATGTGCACGACCTTGTGGCGCTGGCTGAACCCTCTTTAATGAGCGGCCGCCATCAACTTTAACCTCTTTTACGAAGAGATTGCTGTCTTCCATACGTACACCTTCGTTTTTAACCTGCCAGTTAGCTAGAGCTGATTTCAACAGCTTCTGCAACTTTTCGGCGGCATAGTTAGGTGTATGTTGCAGAATGTGCAATGCGTTTTCTACATTTTTTCCATTAACCAGGTCGGCTACAAGCCTCATTTTCCTGGGTGAGGAAGGGCAGTCGTTCAATTTGGCAAAGAACAATGTCTTGTTTGCCTCTTTTCTTGCCTCAGCTGAATTATGTTTTCTTGCTCCCATTGTTGCTAAGTCTTATTACTTCTTACCTTTATTTCCGGCATGTCCCCTGAAAATTCGGGTAGGGCTGAATTCTCCTAGTTTATGTCCAACCATGTTTTCGGTTACATATACAGGAATAAATTTATTCCCGTTATGAACAGCTATAGTCTGGCCTACGAAGTCAGGTGTTATAGTTGATGACCTTGACCATGTTTTGATTACAACTTTCTTTTTACTTTCAATCAGGTCAAGAACCTTTTTTTCAAGTCTGAAATCAATGAAGGGGCCTTTTTTAAGCGAACGGCTCATAATGCTTTATGTATTAAATTACTTCTTCCTTCTTTCGATGATGTATTTGTTCGAAGCGTTTGTCTTCGAGCGGGTTTTGAAACCCTTAGCTGGAGTGCCCTTGCGAGTACGTGGGTGTCCACCGGTAGCTCTACCTTCGCCTCCACCCATTGGGTGATCGACAGGGTTCATTACTACAGGACGTGTGCGTGGTCTGCGGCCAAGCCAGCGTGAGCGGCCTGCTTTTCCTGAAACTTCAAGTTGATGATCACCGTTCGATACCATTCCTACAGTAGCTTTGCAAGTTTGCAAGATAAAGCGGGTTTCGCCTGAAGGCATTCTAACAACTGCGAACTTACCGTCACGTGACATCAACTGTGCTGATGCACCAGCGCTACGAACCAACTTTGCACCTTGTCCGGGACGAAGCTCTATGTTATGAATCATGGTACCGAAAGGTATCTCGCTCATAAAAAGTGCATTTCCTACTTCAGGAGCTGCTCCAACACCAGAAACTATTTCCTGGCCAACTTTAAGTCCATTAGGAGCAATGATGTAACGTTTTTCGCCGTCGGCATACCATAACAGGGCGATACGGCCTGTACGGTTCGGATCATACTCAATCGTCTTTACAACGGCTGGAATATTATCTTTTTCGCGTTTGAAATCGATTACACGGTAGTGTTGTTTATTACCACCACCCATGTAACGCATAGTCATTTTGCCGTCGTGATTACGACCACCAGACTTATGCTGAGGTTCAAGCAAACTTTTCTCGGGCACCGAAGTGGTGATTTCGTCGAAGGTGCTGATAACCTTGAAACGCTGACCAGGTGTGGTTGGTTTAAATTTCTTGAGAGCCATTATTCCTTAGATATTGCTGTAAAAATCTATTGATTCGCCTTTAGCTAACGTTATGATAGCCTTTTTAAATGAATTGGTCTTACCGGATAAAACCCCTGCTTTGGTAAAGCGTGATTTACGTTTGCCGGCATATGTCATGGTATTGACTTCTTCCACTTCAACGCCATACAATTCCTTGACAGCTTTTTTGATTTGCAATTTGTTGGCACGTTTGTCCACAACAAATCCATATCGTCCCAGCTTTTCGCCAAGAGCTGTCATTTTTTCGGTTATGATCGGCTTGATGATGATACCCATCGCTATTGTTATTTAATGTTATTGCTAACGGTGTTATTAATTTTCGAACGATTTTTCAATTTCATTAACTGAACTTACAAGAAGAATCAGGTTTTGTGCATTGAGAATATCGAATGTATTCAGGTCGCAGGCACGGGTTACTTTTGCTTTTTTCAGGTTGCGCGATGAAAGCACAATGTTCTGAATATTTTCGGGTGTAACCAATAATGTTTTACGTCCGTCGAGTTTAAGAGCTGAAAGAACTGCTGCGTAAGAACTTGTTTTAGGTGATGAGAAGTTGAAATCCTCAATAACCATGATGTTGTTCTCTTTTAACTTATAAGCCAGTGCCGATAAACGAGCCAGCTTTTTAAGTTTTTTGTTCAGTTTGAAGCTATAGTCGCGTGGTTGTGGACCGAATGCGCGGGCTCCGCCTCTGAACAATGGTGATTTACGGCTACCTGCACGTGCACCACCTGTGCCTTTTGTTTCTTCAGTTTCTTCGTACTTCCGCTTACCATTGATTTCTCAAGTGAAGCGTGTGTACCCTGACGTTGGTTAGCAAGATACTGTTTGGTATCAAGATAGATGGCGTGATCGTTAGGTGTTGCTTCGAAAACACTTTCGTTGAGCGTAACCGTTTTGTCAGTCTTTTCGCCTTTGATGTTATATACTACTAGCTCCATCTTTCAACAATTACATATGAACCATTTGCTCCTGGTACGGAACCTTTTATTACAAGCAGATTTTTTTCAGTAACTATCTTCAGAATCTGGAGGTTGATCATTTTAACGCGATCCACTCCCATATGGCCTGCCATACGCATTCCTTTGAAAACTTTACTTGGATAGGATGAAGCACCTACTGATCCCGGAGCTCTCAGACGGTTGTGCTGTCCGTGAGTTGCACCACCAACACCGGCAAAGCCGTGACGGCGAACAACACCCTGGAAACCTTTACCTTTGGTAGTTCCAACTACATCAATAAATTCACCTTCTTCGAAGATATCCACTTTGAGAACATCACCAAAAGTTTTCTGATGATCCACTTCAAAACGAGTGAACTCAGCGACTACACGTTTAGGTGTAATACCAGCTTTTTTGAAATGGCCGATTTCAGCTTTGTTCGAATGCTTTTCCTTCTTTTCCTCGTAGGCGAGTTGAATAGCTTCGTAACCGTCATTCTCCATTGTCCTGACCTGGGTCACAAAGCAAGGACCAGCTTCAATAACTGTGCAAGCCACGTTTTTGCCGTTGGCGTCGAACATGCTGGTCATTCCTATTTTTTTTCCGATAATTCCTGACATTATATCGAGATATTAATGTTTCTTTTTTGATTCTTTAAACTACAAACCTGAACTTGATCAGATCTTAATTTCAACTTCCACTCCGCTAGGTAACTCCAGTTTCATCAGAGCATCAATAGTTTTGGCTGTTGAGCTGTAGATATCCAGTAACCTTTTGTAAGAACTCAATTCGAACTGCTCCCGCGATTTTTTATTTACAAAAGTCGATTTAAGAACAGTGTAGATTTTTTTGTCGGTTGGAAGAGGAATCGGCCCGTTAACAATTGCACCGGTCAATTTCACCGTCTTCACGATCTTTTCGGCAGATTTATCAACCAAATTATGATCGTACGATTTCAGTTTTATTCTAATCCTCTGGTTCACGTTGTAATCTTTTATTACGTTATTATTACTGAATTTTTATCCTTTTAACTTTTCAATCACTGCTTCGGCAATAAACTTTGGTACTTCCTGGTAGTGTGAGAATTCCATACTTGAATTTCCACGCCCTGATGTTACTGTGCGCAAGCTTGTAACATATCCAAACATTTCCGACAATGGCACTTTAGCTTTTACGATCTGATATTTGATTTTGGCATCGATGTTTTCAACTACTGCGCGACGTTTGTTAAGGTCACCGGTTACATCACCAACATAGTTATCAGGGCAAACAACTTCTATTTTCATGATAGGCTCGAGCAGTACACTTTTGGCTTTGCGGGCTGCTTCCTTAAATCCGATTTTAGCACAGATTTCAAAAGCTAATGCATCACTATCAACTGCATGGAACGAACCATCAATTAGTTTTACTTTCATGCTTTCCAGTGCATATCCGGCCATTACACCATTTGACATTGCAGCTTTAAAGCCTTTTTCGATAGGGCCGATAAATTCTTTAGGAATGTTACCGCCTTTAACTTCGTTTACAAACTGCAGACCTTTAAATTCAGGATCATCAGCAGGACCAAGATCAAAAATGATATCAGCAAATTTACCTTTACCACCGGTTTGTTTCTTGTATACTTCGCGATGATGAACTGTAGCTGTAACAGCTTCGCGGTATGCAACCTGTGGAGCACCCTGGTTTACTTCGAGTTTAAATTCCCTGCGTAAACGGTCGGTCAAAATATCGAGATGCAATTCACCCATTCCTGAGATAACAGTCTGTCCGGTTTCCTGATCAGTACGAATCTTGAAAGTAGGATCCTCTTCTGCAAGTTTCAATAAGGCTAAGTCAAGTTTATCAACATCATCCTGGGTACGTGGCTCAATTGCAACACTGATAACCGGTTCAGGGAATGTCATTGACTCAAGGATGATAGGATGCTTTTCGTCGCATAGAGTGTCGCCGGTACGGATTTGTTTAAATCCAACTGCTGCGCCTATATCGCCAGCTTCAATCAAATCTAAAGGTATCTGCTTGTTAGCATGCATCTGCATGATACGAGAAATACGTTCCTTTTTACCTGTTGAAGCATTCAGCACATAACTTCCTGACTGAAGTGTTCCTGAATAAACCCTGAAGAATGCTATACGACCAACGAAAGGATCGGTTGCAATTTTGAATGCAAGAGCTGCAAATGGTTCATCCGAATCAATATGACGAATTTCTTCAGCGTCTGTATCAGGATTGATACCAATAACAGCCGGAACATCATAAGGATTTGGAAGATATAAACAGATTGAATCCAACAGGTTTTGGACACCTTTATTTTTAAATGCTGATCCGCAAATAACCGGGGTTATTTTCATCGAAAGAACTGACTGGCGAATGATGCGATGCATTTCTTCTTCAGTAATCGAATTGTGGTCAACAAAAAATTTCTCTAACAATTCGTCATCCTCTTCAGCACAACCTTCTACAAGACGGGTACGATATTCATCAACGATTTCAATCATATCCTCAGGAATAGGTCCTTCGGAATATTGCATTCCCTTTGAAGCGTCGTCCCAGATTATAGCTTTGTTGCTGATAAGGTCAACAATTCCGACGAAAGTATCTTCTGCTCCGATTGGAATCTGAAGTGGAACTGCATTAGCTCCAAGTTTTTCTTTAAGTTCATCAACTACTGAAAAGAAGTCAGCTCCGGCACGATCCATCTTATTGATGAAACAAATACGAGGAACATTATATTTATCAGCTTGTTTCCAAACGGTTTCGCTTTGTGGCTCAACACCACCTACAGCGCAAAAAACAGCAACAGCACCATCAAGAACCCGGAGTGAGCGTTCTACTTCAACAGTAAAATCAACGTGGCCCGGTGTGTCAATAATATTTAAGCGGTAATCCTGAGATTCGAATTCCCAGTTTACAGTGGTAGCAGCCGAAGTGATAGTAATGCCACGTTCCTGTTCCTGGATCATCCAGTCCATGGTAGCTGTACCATCATGTACTTCACCGAGCTTGTAATTGCGGCCGGTGTAATACAATATACGCTCTGTCGTCGTCGTTTTACCGGCGTCGATATGGGCCATGATGCCTATGTTTCGCGTATATTTCAGTTTATCTGATGACATTTATTTATCTTCCTATTAATTAATTAGAACCTGAAATGGGAGAAAGCTTTGTTAGCTTCGGCCATACGGTGAGTATCTTCTTTCTTTTTGAATGCGGAACCTTCTTCTTTGTATGCTGCCATGATCTCGCTGGCCAATTTCATTGCCATTGATTTTTCGTGACGTCTACGTGCAAACAGGATAAGGTTTTTCATTCCGATTGATTGTTTACGACCAGGACGAATTTCAGATGGAATCTGAAAAGTAGCTCCTCCGATGCGGCGGCTACGAACCTCCACATTTGGTGTAACATTGTTCAATGCTTTTTTCCAAACTTCCAAACCGTCTTCTTTCAGTTTTTCAGTTACGAATTCAATAGCGTCGTAAAAGATATCATATGCGCAGTTTTTCTTGCCGCGTTCCATCATATTGTTTACAAACTTTGTAACTATCTGCTCATTGAACTTTGGATCAGGCAGAATGACACGTTTTTTGGGTGATGATTTCCTCATTTTGAGATGTCCTTATCGTTTCAAAAATTCAATTATTTCTTTTTTGCGCCTGGTTTAGCTGCACCTTTTGCAACTGCGCCTTTTTTAGGACGTTTTGTACCGTATTTTGAACGGCTCTGGTTACGGCCATCTACTCCGGAAGTATCGAGTGCTCCGCGAATGATGTGATAACGTACACCTGGAAGGTCCTTAACACGACCACCGCGGATCATAACGATCGAGTGTTCCTGTAAGTTGTGGCCTTCGCCAGGTATGTAAGCGTTTACTTCTTTACCGTTTGTAAGACGAACCCTTGCTACTTTACGCATTGCCGAGTTTGGCTTCTTAGGTGTAGTTGTATAAACCCTTGTGCAAACCCCGCGGCGTTGAGGACATGAATCCAATGCCGGTGATTTGCTCTTATCCGTCAGTTTCTGACGACCTTTACGAACCAATTGTGCTATTGTAGGCATATTGAATCTATTGATTTTTCTATTGTTTAAGCTATTTTTTTTCTACGGGGCTGCAAAAGTACTGTTTAATTTTTGATTACCAAGCCGGTAACTAAAAGTATTTGTAATTTATTCGCCATTTTTATGCTCAGGCAAAAAAAATGCCCGTCGCGGTTTTCTCCGACAAAGGGCTGCTTTCAGTTACTACGGGATACAATTCTGATGTTAAGACGTTCAACACAAGAGGCTTTCGTAAAAGCTGGCAACGTGCAAACGTTAGCCATTATCGTGTTTTGAAACCTATATCGTCTTAATTTCTCAGGTTTCCCGGACTATCAAAAATCTTTAGTCCTTCGCTTATAAACGGTTGCTTTGTGAAAAAGCTACTGTTTTAGGAGGGTGCAAAGATACAACTTATTTGATACGTGCAACACCCGGAAGAAAATATTTATACTCTTTTTTAAAAACAAATAGTGAGTTAAGGTTAAAATATGGAATATGAAGCATTTAATAGCCAAAAAGACAAGTCAAATCCAGATGAAATCTTAAATATGTTTATAAAAGCTCAATCAAAACCACGATTATTGATTCTTCACAAACATCACGGTGCTGTCCAGATCGGGTACTAAAATCAGTTTTTCGGGTATAGTTGCGGCAAATTCATCAACAGCTTTAACTAAACCTTCCCATTTATCATTATAATCGTGAATAAAGATAACTCCGCCCGCTGAAAGCCGCGGATAAAAGTACTCCAAGCCTGCTTTGGTGGGATTGTATAGATCGGCATCCATATTTACAAGTGCATATGATATTTCTTCCAGTCCAACTGTAGATTGAGGGAAATAGCCTGAATGAACCTTTAGCATGTCAGGATTTCCTCCAATGTTTTTCAGTACCTTATTAAGAGAAGTATCGGCAAAGTTTTTTGTTGAATAGGTTGCAGCCTTTCCGGTTTCGGGCTGAAGGTCTTTACCGGCGAATCCTTCGAAAGTATCAAATAGATGAAAAGTACGATCAGGATCCATCAAATGGATTAGCAGGGCGCTGTCTCCTTTATAGACTCCGAGTTCAGCAAAATCGCCTTTTACCTTATCCTTATTAATACGTTGTATCTGAAGCCAGAAGTTATATAGCCTGATTTTATCCGGATAGTTGCGGGAGGCTTTCAGTAATTCGCTAGTGATCCTTCCCTCCTTTCGAGCGTGTTCCCAGGCAGGTGGCTCATAGTTTTCACCAAAGAACATATCCCAAAGGTATTTGATAAGGAATATCAGAACGCTGAGGATAATCGAGAAGTTGATAAGGTAGAAGATGGGGAGATGCATAGAAATGTTGGATGTCGGATATTGGATGTCGGATTTATGCAAATGTACTTTGTTTAAAGATAAAACAGTAACCATCTGTTGAAATCGCAATAAGTAAAAAAGTCTAGAGCAATGCTCTCAATTTCTTATACCCATCAGCACTGGCCCGAAGTTTAGCACCACATTTAAGCGTAACCATATGCGTATCCTTGGTATAAGGATCGATGGCTGCAATCTGCGCCAGGTTAATAATGGAACCACGATGAATTCTTACGAAATTATTGGTTGGTAAATGTTCCTCAAAGAATTTCATGGTTTTTTCCTTCAGGTGATTACCTAATTCGGAATAAATCATCACATAATCATCGGCTGATTCGATGTACCAAATCCTATCGACTGGAATAACTGTA
>CAIWMA010000014.1 GCA_903913645.1 uncultured Bacteroidales bacterium
AATCAATCTTAAAAACAGTTCTCCCGGAATCTATTTCGTTAAAGTAATGGACGGGGAAAGACGGTATTCACAGAAAATTATGATACAGAGATGAGTTAAGAGAGGTGAGTTATAAGGAACCGGAAACCAGAAACAACAAACTAGTAATATCCTGAAAATTTAGAGTAATAAAATGAAAAAGCTTTTAATCCTGTTATCAATCCTTTTCGCCATATCGAACTTTTGCTCCGCGCAGTTAACATTTCAAAAATCCATTGGCAGTGCTTTTCCCGATGATGGCACATCTGTTAAGCAAACCACAGATGGAGGATATATTATTGCTGGAACTACCATGTCCGGGGCCAATCTTGATTATCATGCGTATTTAATCAAAACCAATGCGAACGGAGATTTAATCTGGACGAAAACATTCTACTACAAGGGTGAAGGAGGGCAGGATGTTTCGCAAACCTATGATGGAGGCTATATTCTATTAGGTACAGGGGTTGTTTTTCAGGAAGCATACTTATTTAAAACAGATGCAGCAGGCGATACACTTTGGACAAGGTCATTTTATGGACTGGTTAATGCTACGCGTGGATATTCTGTTCAGCAAACCATAGATTCCGGTTATATACTAGCATTAACATTGGATTTACATAATATATCTCAAGATAGTGCAAATGCACTTCTGGTAAAAACCAATAAAACCGGAGACATTCTTTGGACAAAATCATATGGTGGACCTAAATATGATATTGGTTATTCAGTTATACAAACGAATGATAACGGCTTTATCGTGGCTGGAAATACCAGGAGTTTCGGGGCAGATTCTGCTGATATTTACCTCGTAAAAACTAATGCCGATGGTGATACCTTATGGACCAGGACTTTTGGCGGAAACAGAAATGACATTGGATATGCGATTAAACAAACTGGCGATAACGGCTATATTATAGTTGGTTCCACCAATAGTTTCGGGGCTGGGGGAAACGATGTTTATGTGGTCAAAACTAATAGCAGTGGAAATATCCTTTGGTCAAAAACCTATGGTGGTGCAGGAAGTGATATAGGCCAGACCATTCAGTTAACTGCGAATGGCGGATATATTATTTCCGGTTATACGAATAGTTTTGGAGCCAATCATGGATATTTGATCAAGATTGATAGCAACGGGAATGTGGAATGGTCTAAAACACTGGTAGGGGAATCTGCCAATTCTGTTTTGCAAACCGGTGATGGCGGATATGTTTTTACCGGCCGGGTATTTTCTGATGCCGGTGATATGAATGTTCTGCTGGTCAAAACTGACCAATCGGGTAACAGCGGTTGCAATGAAACGGATGCAGCAACCATTATAAACACCGTAACTAATAAAATGGCAGACATTTCAACTAAGGTTGAATCAAGATCCTATTCAAACTCTACAGTGCTATATACTATGGGTAGTGGTGTAGGCTTTGCTACCACCCTTTGCACTTCGGTAGGGCTAAATGAAATCAAAAGCAGTCTTCCGTTGCTTATTTCTCCAAATCCATCCGCAGGAGATTTTGTAATTACATTTTCAGGGATTATTAACCAGGGTACAGTTGAAATCTATACGGTTATGGGAGAACGGATTTTCAGTAAAGCGGTCAGTCTCACATCAAATCTTGAAATCAATCTTAAAAACAGTTC
>CAIWMA010000015.1 GCA_903913645.1 uncultured Bacteroidales bacterium
ACCAGCATACGATTGGTGAGAACAGGCATGGCAGCTTCTTCCCCATCACTGAAAGATCCTGCCGTAGCAGTAATGCGATAAGTAACAGCCTGCAGGGCTTCGGGAATGCTGATCTTCCAGCTTACAGGGGAACTAACACCTTTATTTACAACAAAAGGAATACTTGATTGGGTTAAACCCATAACTCCATCAACCGGTTTCATCGTCAACGCATCAAAGAAATGAAGTTCGGCAGTTCCCGACAGATCGCGGTCGCTGATATTTGAGATTTTGGCTGAGAAATCCATATTATCTCCTTCACGCAAAAAGCGTGGAGGATTGGTAAACAGCATTAGGTCTTTTTGTGTAACCAGAGTTTTTTCAATTTGTCCGTATTTCAGATCTTTTGTATAAGCCAATCCCATCATTTTCCAACGAGTAAGGGCTTCAGGTGCTTTGAATTTTATAACAATCTCGCCATTTTCGTTGGTTGCAAGCTGCGGAAAGAAAAAGGCAGTCTCATTAAAGTCTTTACGGATTTGAATGACTTTTGATTCTCCTGGTTTCTGAGATGCAGGATTTTCTTTATCGTATATTGTGGCTTCTACAGCTAAAAATTCGTTAGATTCATCTCTGGAATCTGCCTTTTCTCCAGAACTTCCAGGAGGAGGAGGCGGTGGTGGCAGCGCGTTTCCGGAAGCCATAGCCTCTTCCTTCTCAGCACTTTTAGTCATTGCCATCCTTCTCATCCTTCCAACAGAATACCCAAAATTAAATCCAAACCAGTTTAACTGATCATATTCCCTGTTGAAAAACTCATAGTTTGCAGTAGGATATGTATATTGTTCGGATGCTGCAGTTCCAAAGCAATGGTTGTCATCCCATGTGCGGACTCCGTAATAGGAGTTGAAAATATCGAACGACCAGCTATGCGGAACAAATGCGTCAAGCGAAGCATCGTACATCCCGGCAAGCATTTCGGCTAAAGCCTTTTCGCCTTTGCTGTCGCGCAAAGTGATTTGCCATTCTTCTTCCTGGCCGGGCTGCAGCTTATTGCGGAATGATGCAAAACTGATATCCAGTTTTTTATCGGTATAGGGAACTTCAATCAGTTTGCTCATTCTGAAAGCACGGTTGTTTTTCACAAAAGCCAGGCTAATACCGAAGTTGCCCCGGTATTCCTCTTTCACTGGAATGCTAATAAGTTTCTGTTCCTGGCTCAGAGTAAGGATTTCACGGCTTACAACCTTGTCCTTGTGAACTATTTCATAAATAATAAATGCTTTCTTAACCGGTGTGCCGATTAAAAACTGCACATTTTCACCTGGCTCAGCTTTTGGCGTAAGCAATGTAAAGAATGCGGGAGAAACTGCTTCGGAACTGGCAGATTCAGGCTGAAATGTGTTGAAATATTTCTTGTATAAGACTTCTTGCCCAAAGGCATCTTTAGTTTTGATCTCAATTAAATACATGCCGGCAGGCAGCTGATTCCCCACTTTAAAAACGGAATCTGCCGGTGAACGGAAATTTGTAGAAAACGCAGTTGATTCAACTGGCCAGGTCGTAAAATCGTCCTCATCTTTATAGACTTCTCCTAGGAAATCGTTCTCAAATTCTGCTTTGCTCATTGTAAATACATCTGGCTTCGCCCATTTTCGGGAATACAGAACCTGGCTCGGTTTACGAAGTTTTGAAATGGTAATGGTTCCTGAAGCAGCTTCTTTTTCGCCATTCAGATTGGTGGTTGAAAGCGAAAACTGAACAACTTTTTCAAGATTGATATCATCACCTAAATCAGTTTTTACCAGTAACGCTTTGTAACCAACCGAAATTCTGGTTTGACTGCTGTGGCTTTCACCATTTATATCGGCAACATCTGCATACACCGTATAATTAAAAACCGGGTTGGTCTTCCTGTCAACAGAAAGATCCGGAATTGCCTTAAAAGTCACCGTAAAAGAACCATCGTTTCCTGTAGCGGTTTCTTCGTTGGCGATTTCCATTTCGGGCGATTTTGGCATTCCACGCCATCCCCACCAGTATGGAAAACTGGCGTTACGAACAACCCTGTAACTTACTTTAGCATCCGAAACAGAACTTCCGGCATACGCCAGTGCTTTTCCTTTTGCTACAATGGTTTCACCCAGTTTATACGATCCTTTTACAGGTTCAAACGTCACTTCGAATTTCGGTCTTTTGTATTCTTCAACCTGCACCGAAACAGATCCTGTTTCGCAACGGATAGTCATTTGCCCTGTAAGCACGCCCTGCGGAGCAATAAAATTTCCACTGAATGATCCGAAATTATTGGTTGTGAAATCCTGTTTCGAAATAACCTGCCCATTAGCATCATACAAGGTAACATCGGTTTTAAACTTTATTTTTAGCTGAACATCTTCACCTTTTCGTTCGAGCACAATTCCTTTGAAATAAATCGTCTGTCCTGGTCGATAGATTGCCCTGTCGGTAAAAAAACGGGTTTGAACAATAGTTTTGGGCTCATCATTTCTACCTGAAAAACCTGAAAAATAACTTTCAGTTATCATTTGATCGCCTTTCGAAGTAAAAACCAGGTAAAACTGTTTATACCTGCTGTTATCATTACGGGAAGGAATTGTTACCATGCCGGTTTTATCTGTAGTAAACACCCCAAACGCTTTGCTCTCATATTTTCGGGAATTCGGATTATAATCGCGGTAAAACGCTTGTATCTTAACGCCAGGCAAAGGTTGACCGGATTCACGGTTTAGTACCGCTATCTCATTATTTCCGTTGTCATCTCTTTGGCTCAGATAGCTGATGTTAGTTTCCCAGAAAGTAGTAGTGGTAATAATTGCTTCTTTGGCCGGGAACCCGGCATCGTTGCTTGACAGCAAAACATAATAACCAGGTTTTGCAGCAGGGATCCTTGTTTCGGTGGCATGATTTCTGTAATCGCCATCGTCAGGCAAAACCTGTTCCCACGACTTTTCTGCTTTCATACCCAGGTATTTTTCGAGGCGAACTTCCTGTTGTTTTTCCTGCAGATCGTGGTCGATTTCGGGATTTATTTTTATAAGGCGGAAATATACTTTGCTGATATTTTTATAGGTTACCAGTGCCAGCGATGGCTTTCCTGGAATTACAGCATAATTTGTAGTTACCGATAACGAAGGTTGTTTTATATTTATAATTAGTGACTGGCAATTCTTTGCACCAAAACTATCGGGAAAACGGCTGATGGCTGTTTCACATACTTCAATTGCTTTTTTCTTATCCCATTTTTTAGATTCAGAAACGGCTTGAACGGACTGATCTTCATCGGAGAAAGGAAGCGCAGTAGATTCGTTGCCATTTAATTGGGAGGCAATTTCAAAAGCAATTTCGGTCGAAGCAGGATGATTTTTATAACGGGCTTCCAAATTATTCAATGCAGCCAGGTAGAGGCTGTCTTTTTCAGGGAGTGTGCTTTTTTCATAAACAAACGAAAGCCGCTCAATCTCAGTATCTATCAAAGCCGTAGGATCTTTGTCCAACAAATGGAACCCAACAACTTCCTGCCACAGTTTCATTGCCTGAAATTCAAACGAAAGTGAATCCGGCGAGGTAATAGCTAAAGCCGCAAATGCGGCAGAAGGATTAAAATACTGCGGCTTATCCATCAAAAAGGTATTTGCCGGTTTGGTTAACCCGGCTTCAGAGGACATATAAAAATCAATAGCCCGATGCGCCACAAAATCAAATAGAGTAGGTCTGAATTTTTCCGAATCCTTTTGCTTTTCAAGGATTTCGGAATAGGATGAAACCGGCGTATTTTTCAGTAATTCTTTATCAGTGAGCGAAAGCTCATAGTTTTGCATGCATGCTGATACAAGCTTTTGCAGGTCCCATGTTTTAATATCGTCAGAAATAAAACCGGATGTTTCAGTCCGGCTAAGTATCTGCCAGCGGTTGTTCTGGTAATAGCGCCAGTACAATTCGGCAAGGATGGAATGCAGAATTTGTTTCACCGGGGCCTTCGCTGATTGGATTTCGAGCTGGGTTCGTACAATACTTTTTTCGAAATAGCCTTCCTCGAAATCCGATTCCAGTTTCATGCGATACAACGATGCTTTTATAAACTGGTCGGCCGTATTGGAGGCTTTCGCCTTATCGTAAATGCCAGTAACTATACCAAGAGCCGACTGAGACTGGCCAATCCCAGCAAGGGAGTCGACCTGCTTCCAGTCGGGTTTATATTGGTTCTGCGCAATAACATTTAAGGTTAATAACAGGATAAGGATGCTGAAAAATGTTTTCATATGGATTAAAATTTGTGGAAAATATAAAGGTATAGGTTTTGTGTTTATAAGAATGAACAGGCAGGCGTTTTTCCATAAAAGCCAATCTGTTTCAGCTGTATTTAGCAAAAAGCGTGCCCTTAATTTAGTGGTTCAAACGAACACCCGGAAAGGTTTAGAATGAACAAATGCAGGTATATAAAGTTAGACTTTTAAATTATTGATTACTTTTAGTCAGAATTTAATTCAACCAAATGCGGTTTTTGCTGTTAAATCTTCTTTTTTTCTCTGTGCTTTTTAGCCTCCGGGCCCAGAGCGCTGCTGAAGTGTATATCAACAAATATGATACGCTGGCAATTGAAGTTTTGAATAATTACCAGATTCCTGCCAGCCTTATTCTCGGAATTGCCTTGCAGGAAAGTGCGGCCGGGACCAGTAAACTTTGTCGTATTAATCACAATCATTTTGGAGTGAAAGGAAAAGTTAAATCCTCAAAAACCAAATCGGGATATACCCATGCATACAGAAAATTTGAAACGGATGAGGAAGCATATCTTCATTTTGGCGAGATGATCTCAAACAAGAAATATTATTCAACCTTGAAAGGCAATATGAATTATATGAAATGGCTGAAAGCAATGAAAACTGCAAAATATGCTGCTTCGTCAAAATGGATACCCCATGTGGATAAATTGATTAAACGGTATGATTTAACTCGTTTTGATACGCCATTTCCCGAACAACTAGTACCACATCCCGCCAATACTATTGTTAATTCAATCCTGGAGTAAAACTGATCACTTCCGTTCACCTTGTCACCCCTCGCCCTTCTTTTGATCGAAGGAATCAGGTATAAAACCTAATCTGCCATTTTAGAAGTGACTGGATTCGCTAAGCCCGAATACGATATCAGTTCAACCCTTGCCCTGCCAACCGACTGTTCCGACTCAATCAAAATGGGGATACGGTTGGCATCATCTGTCATCCAAATGGTAATCGGGTACGGATCGTCGAAAGCATAACCGGTTGCCACCATTGGACGGAAAGCAATACATTTGAATTTGCCAAGTTTGGTGTTCACAGTTTCACGTCCTTTAAAAATAACCCTCGAATTGTAAACGGAATCATCCAGGAAAAACGGGATATGTACAATTCCACCGGGTTCCAGGTTCGTAATGTCGAGCGTGCGGGCATAATAAAACACTGAAATTACATCCTGCATATTGGCAGGTACTTTTACAATTTTTGTCAGGCTGACAGCTAAAAGGTCTTCCTGGCGAAAAACAACCAGATCATCTTTCTTATAATTGTTTTCACGGGTACGACGTATAAACTGCCTGGCAATGATGGCATCCTGGTCAAAATAACTTTCAAACCTGTCGTGAACGTTGTAAAATAATTCTATCAAACCGGTGGTTCTTCCTTCGCCAACCACATGGTAAGTGCTCCTGTTGTTCAGGATCTTATTGTCGTCTTTCACCTCCAGTGTTGCTTTTCCGCCTGTAATGCTGCCGGTGAGGGACGAATTAAACGCAACACGGAAAGTAAGTTTCTCTCCACGAACGAATGCCGTATTATGAATTTTACGGTACGACTGGGAAGAAGCTGACAAACAGCAAAGCAAAAACAGAATTACCAGGAACCGTGGCATCGGAAAACTTTTGTAGTGTTAACGTTCAAAAAACGCTCCAAAGTGTGTTTTAGTGTTCAGTAAATTATCAGGCATGACTTTATTGGGAATAATACCTGAGCTGGATAAACTGTAAAGGATGCTAATCAGCTTTCACATTATCATGTATAAATCCCTACAGGCTTTTTAGTCTTAATGCTTTTGACGGACAGAATTCAGCCTGGTTTAAAATTGTTTCAAACTGGCGCTCTGATACGCTTATACTATAAATTCCGGGCTTATCAATAATGTAAGGGATATTTTTCAGGCATTTGCCCGAATGCATACATTCATCAACATTCCACTCAATATTATCTTTGCCATTTGTAAAAAACCGGATATTTTTCAAAGTAATTTCAATTATATAAATAAAGAGTTGCAAAATTATAATTTCTTATTAAGCCGTGGTATAAAAATCAAATAGATTTATATTTTAATCCAAACCCAAAATCAATGTTTATTTTTATCTTTTTTTTCGAAAGAAATCTTTCATCATTTCACCACATTCTTCGGCAAGCACGCCGCTGGTAACCTTAGTACGCGGATGAAGAACAGATGAACTTAATAAGGAATAGCCACGTTTTGTATCACTTGCCCCGTAAACAATTCTGCTGATCTGGCTCCAGAACGAAGCACCGGCGCACATCACACACGGCTCGACTGTAACATATAACGTGCATCCTTCCAGGTATTTGCCACCCATATACCCCGAAGCGGCTGTAAAAGCCTGCATTTCGGCATGAGCCGTAACATCATTCAGCTGTTCGGTAAGGTTATGCGCCCTGGCAATTACGCGGTTCTCACTAACTATAACTGCTCCAATAGGAACTTCATCTTTAGCCAATGCTTTTCGGGCTTCTTTAAGCGCCTCACGCATGAAGGATTCATCTGAGAATACTGTAAATTCCATAGCTGTTTTACGGTTGAGCAAAAGTATCAGTTTTTCAGGTAATTATTCTATTTTCAGACCAACAAACAAGATTTTCAAAATCAAGGCCCTTTTTTTGATTTCAGAAATACAATCCAGAAAAATCATGAATATTTTCACCCTATAAAAGGCATATAAAACCTGACTTGCATCTTTTGTATCTGCAGAACATATAATTATTCTCAGAACATATAATTATTTAACTCTTCACCAATCAATTTTGAAAGTATTTCGTAATTTTGGAAGGAATAGAGGGATAATTTGATTAAATCTTCCTAATATTGCACTTCAATTCGAAAATAGGCTAATGATCAGAAAGTTATTACATACAGCCAGGTTACAGGTCGTTATACTTGCCTTGTTTTTATCAGGGTTTACATATGGAAATACCACCACGAGCGATACTATTACAAGTTCAGCAGTTCCAGCGCACCAGCAAACTGAAAAAAAAGCTTTTGATGCCGGCAAAATGATCATCGAACATATCTCGGATGCACATGAATGGCATATCCTTGAATATAATGGTTTTCAGCTTACAATCCCTTTGCCTGTAATTTTGCTGGATAACGGCAAGCTGGTTGCTTTCAGTTCGGGAAATTTTCATCACGGTCACGAAGCATACCTAGGATACCGTTTAATGACAGAAGGTGTAAACGAAGGGAAGATAGTAAAAGTGCTGGCGGATGGAGAAACACCAGATGCATCTGCAAAATTACCTCTTGATTTTTCGATTACAAAGAATGTGCTTTCCCTGTTTATCAGTGTTCTGTTGTTATGCCTCATCTTCATTTCGATAGGAAATAAATACAAGAATAATCCTAATACAGCACCCAAAGGACTTCAATCTGTTCTGGAACCAATAATACTTTTTGTTCGTGATGATATTGCCATTCCTGGTCTGGGTAAAAAGAATTACGCACGTTTCATGCCATTCCTTCTGACTGTGTTTTGGTTTATTTTCCTGAATAACCTTCTGGGACTTGTTCCTGTTTTCCCCGGAGGAGCTAACCTTACAGGCAATATCGCTGTTACTATGGTTCTGGCGCTTTTCACCTTTGCGATCACTACATATAATGGCAATAAAGGATACTGGAAACATATCGTTAATGCTCCGGGTGTACCGTGGTGGCTAAAAATCCCTATTCCGCTCATGCCTATCGTTGAGATCGTAGGATTAATTACCAAGCCTTTCGTATTAATGGTCCGTTTATTTGCCAACATGACTGCGGGTCACATTATCCTTCTGGGATTCATGAGCCTCATCTTTATTTTCGGTAACATGAACATCATGGCTGGGTACGGAGTATCTGTATTCTCTATCGCATTTGGCGTTTTCATGAGTCTTCTCGAATTGCTGGTTGCTTTTATACAAGCTTATGTATTTGCATTACTTTCATCCATTTACTTCGGAATGGCAATGGAAGAACACGATCATCCCGAAGCACATACAACAGAACACTAAATCTTTTATTAATCATATAATTCAATTCTTATGTCACTCTTAAGCGTTTTATTACAAGTAGCAACAGATCTTGCTCCCGTTGCAAAAATGGGTGCTGGTATTGGTGCAGGTATTGCAGCTATCGGTGCAGGTATTGGTATTGGGAAAATCGGGGGATCAGCTCTCGAATCCATTGCCCGCCAGCCTGAAAGTGTAGGCGATATCCGTTCGAACATGATTGTTGCAGCCGCTCTTATCGAAGGTGTTGCTTTCTTCGCCATCGTAGTTTGTCTGTTGATCCTGTTCCTGTAAAACAAAATGTCGGCTGCTGCATCCCTGCACCTGGCAGGGATACAGTGGTTGATTAAGATTTAACCGAACACAAAGTAAACAAAATATAAACTATTCATACCCAGAACTATGCAATTAGTAACTCCTGGTATAGGCTTGATATTCTGGATGTTGGTTTCGTTCAGCCTGGTATTGTTCGTCCTTGGCAAATACGCCTGGGGACCGATCATGAAAGGCATACATCAACGGGAAGACACTATCGAAAAGGCACTGGAAGCTGCCAACGATGCAAAAAAGGAAATGCTTCAGTTAAAAGCCGGCAACGAACAACTTCTTCGTGATGCCAAAGACGAGCGCGACGCTTTAATGCGCGACGCACGTAAAGTGAAGGAATCAATCCTGGAAGAAGCCCGTGTGAAAGCGAATGAAGAAGCAGCCCGGATTATGGAAACTGCCCGCGAAAACATACAGTTCGAAAAAATGGCTGCCATCAACGATTTGAAAAATCAGATAGCCTCCATTTCAATCGAAATAGCTGAAAAGCTGATCGGTAAAGAACTTGAAAACAAAAAGCAGCAGGAACAGCTAACCGAAAAGCTGTTGAAAGAAGTAAAAATTAATTAACGTAATGCAATACTGTTGTGGTGTGATAATTAGCACATTAGCACATTAATTCATTAGCACATTAACACATTTACAAAGTGAGTTATACCAAAATAACCATACGTTATGCAGCAGCATTTTTCGATCTTGCCGAAGAAAAGGGCATTATTGAAAATGCATTTCAGGACATGTCGCTTTTCGGGAATGTTTGCGAGTCGAATCATGATTTTGTGCGGATGCTTCAGAACCCGGTCATTAATGCCGATAAAAAGAAGAAAGTGATCACACATATTTTCGGAACTTCTGTGAATGCTATGTCACTCAGCTTTATGAATCTCATGATCCGTAAACGCCGCGAACGCTATCTGCCTTCTATTGCTGAAGCTTTCGCCGATCTTTACCAGGCATCCAAAGGAATTAAAACAGCATATGTAACCACCGCAGTTGAATTAGGCGCCAGTGAAAAAGAGCGTATATTGGGGATACTGCAAAGAATTTCAAATAAAAAAATTGACCTGGTCGAAAAAACCAACGAATCACTCATCGGGGGCTTTGTAATCAATATGGATAACTTCCAGGTTGATCAGAGTATTTCAACAAAAATAAAACAACTCAAAAAGGATTTTGAAAAAAATCTGTTTGTAAAAGGATTTTAAATAAAAGGTTTTAGGGATTAGGTGTTAGGTTTTAAAGCTAAACCAGTAACCAATAACCAGTAACCAATAACCATTAACCACTATGGCAGAAATTAAACCCGCAGAAGTAACTGCAATACTGCGGCAGGAATTGGCCGGTTTTTCAACTGAAGCCGAAATCAAGGAAATCGGATCTGTGTTGCAGGTAGGCGACGGCATTGCCCGTGTTTACGGCCTTACAAATGCACAATCAGGCGAACTTGTTGAATTCGTTAAAACCGATACTAAAGGTATTGTGCTCAACCTCGAAGAGGATAATGTGGGCGTTGTGCTTTTAGGCGAATCCAAAAATATAAAGGAAGGTGATACCGTTCAGCGTACAAAACGTATTGCGAGTATCCGCGTTGGAGCCGGTATGCTTGGCCGTGTAATTAACACACTTGGCGAACCTATCGACGGCAAGGGCGAACTGAAAGGCGAGCTTTTCGAAATGCCTATCGAGCGTAAAGCTCCAGGTGTTATTTTCCGCCAGCCTGTTACCGAACCTTTACAAACCGGTATTAAAGCTATTGATGCTATGATCCCGATTGGCCGCGGACAACGTGAGCTTATTATCGGCGACCGCCAGACAGGTAAATCTGCAATCGCCATTGATACCATCATCAATCAGAAAGAATTTTTTGATAAAGGCGAGCCTGTTTTCTGTATCTATGTTGCCATAGGTCAAAAAGGATCGACGGTTGCGAATATTGTAAAAACACTGGAAGATCACGGTGCAATGGCTTATACGGTTATCGTTATGGCAACCGCCAGCGATCCTGCTGCCATGCAATTCTATGCTCCTTTTACCGGTGCTGCTATAGGCGAATTTATGCGCGATACCGGTCGTTCGGCATTGGTAATTTATGATGATCTATCGAAACAGGCCGTTGCTTACCGCGAAGTTTCGTTGTTGCTTCGTCGCCCACCGGGACGTGAAGCTTATCCTGGTGATGTATTTTACCTTCACTCACGCTTGCTCGAACGTGCTGCAAAAATCATCAAGAGCGATGAAATTGCAAAGCAGATGAACGATCTTCCAGAATCCATAAGGCATTTGGTAAAAGGCGGAGGTTCGCTTACAGCGCTTCCTATTATCGAAACACAGGCTGGTGACGTTTCAGCATACATTCCAACCAACGTAATTTCCATTACCGACGGTCAGATTTTCCTTGAAACAACACTTTTCAACTCCGGTATCCGTCCTGCTATCAACGTAGGTATTTCGGTATCACGCGTTGGAGGAAATGCACAGATTAAAGCGATGAAGAAAGTTGCCGGCACACTTAAGCTTGCCCAGGCTGAATTCCGCGAACTCGAAGCATTCTCTAAATTTGGTTCCGACCTTGATGCTGCAACTAAAAACATCCTCGACAGGGGAGCCCGCAACGTGGAAATCCTGAAACAACCTCAGTACTCACCGGTACCGGTTGAAAAGCAGATTGCTATTATTGCATGCGGAACCCGTGGCTTGTTGCAGAAAGTTCCGATTAAATCGATCCGTGATTTTGAAACCGAGTTTTTACATCATCTCGAAACAACTCATAAAGAACTTCTGGCCGACTTGAAACAAGGTAAACTTGATGATCAGATTCTCGCTACGATTGATCAGGTTGCGAAAGAAGTATCAGCAAAATATATTAAATAAGGTTCCGGTACTTTCAAACACATAGTGAAAGAACGGGCATTTCGAATTTATTAATTCAATTCTATGCCGAATTTAAAGGAAGTCAGAATCAGGATCGCTTCGGTAAAATCGACACAGCAGAT
>CAIWMA010000016.1 GCA_903913645.1 uncultured Bacteroidales bacterium
GGAAATTTTTCCTATGTGGTTTGGCGACGAGATATATTTCTGCTCCGACCGCGACCGTACAATGAACCTGTTTTGCTACAATCTGAAAACGAATCAGACCCGAAAGGTTACCAATTTTACGGAGTACGACATCAAATTCCCTTCGGCAGGCGACAACCGGATCATTTACGAGAACGGAGGATTTCTCTATATTTTCGATATCAAAACGCAAACATCAGCAAAGGTTCCAGTACAGATTGCAGATGACTTCAACACTTCCCGAAACGAGTTAAAAGATGCTACGCGATTTTTAGGATCAGTAAATCCTTCGCCCGATGGCAACCGTATTGTATTATCCGGCAGGGGTGATATTTTCAGCGTTCCGGTAAAAGAAGGAATTACCAGAAACCTGACTTCCAGCAGCAACGCCCACGACCGGGAAGGTTTCTGGTCGCCGGATGGCAAGTGGATAGCTTACCTCAGCGATGCAAGTGGTGAGTATGAAATATACATCACAAAACAAGATGGCAGCGAGCCACCGATACAACTTACAACTGGTGCTGATACATATAAATTTACCATCCGTTGGTCGCCCGACAGTAAAAAAATCATGTGGAACGACAAAATGCTGCGCCTGCAATACGTTGATATTGAAACAAAAAAGAATATTCTTATTGAAAAATCGAAAGTAGCTGAATTTGACGATTTCACCTGGTCGCCCGATAGCCGCTGGGTTACATACGGCCGCCACCTTGAGAATGATATGCAGCAGATCATGCTTTTTAATGTTGCCGATGAAACGAAACATGAGGTTACCGATCAGTGGTTTTCCTCCGGACAGCCTACTTTCTCAAACAATGGCAAATACCTGATTTTTTCATCCGACCGGAATTTCGATCCTATATACAGTAATGTAGAGTGGAATTACGCTTACGAAAATATGACCAAACTATACCTGGTAACTCTTGCAAAAGATACGCCATCACCTTTCGCGCCATCGAACGATGAGGTAAAATCAGAAGATGTAAAAGATCAGAAAGACACAAAACCTACAAAGGAAGACAAAAATAAAAAAGCAGAAAAAGATGCAAAAAAAGAGTCTGATCCGGAAGTGAAGCCTGTAAAAATTGATCTGGAAGGAATACAGCAACGGATAATTGAAATTCCTGTGGATGCCGGTAACTATTGGAATCTCTGGTCTGTTGAGGATAAAATTTATTACAATACTTCCAATGACAAAGGAATGTGGGCCAAGGTTTATGATCTCAAACAGAAGAAGGAATCAGAACTTGGCGCCGATCTGTCTTTTGACATTACCGCCGATGGCAAAAAAATGCTTGTCAGGCAAAGGAATAAGTTTTCGATGATCGATCTTCCGTCATCGAAAATCAGCACTGAAAAGAGTATTGATCTTTCCGATTGCAAAATCTGGGTGAACAACAGCCAGGAATGGAATCAGATTTACAATGAAGCCTGGCGACAGATGCGTGATTTCTTTTACGTGCCGAATATGCATGGACTTGACTGGAAAGCAATGCACGACAAATATGCTGTTATGCTTCCATGGGTTAACAACCGCAAGGATCTCACCTACCTTATCGGCGAAATGATTGCCGAACTAAGTGTTGGGCACGCTTATATAAATGGTGGTGAAAGCAAGCCGGTTCAAAAGATAAATCTTGGACTTTTAGGTGCGCGGCTCAGCAAGGATGCCTCCGGATATTATCGTATCGATAGTTTATTGCAAGGGGCCAATTGGAGTCCTGAATTACACTCACCACTTACCGAAGTTGGCGTTGGTGCTGTTAAAGGAGAATTTATCACTTCTGTTAATGGCAAATCCACCAAAGAAATGACTGATATTTATGCTGCTTTTATCAATAAGGCTGATAAGAATGTAGAACTCACCCTGAACGCATCACCTTCAGCTGGCGGCCGGAAAGTATTGGTTGTTCCGGTGGATGATGAGTCAAAACTCTACTACTACACATGGGTTCAGAACAACATTCGCAAAGTTGATAAAGCCACCAACGGACAGGTTGGCTATATCCATATTCCTGATATGGGAGCTGAAGGGCTGAATGAGTTTGTGAAATATTTCTATCCTCAGCTGGCTAAGAAAGCATTGATTATAGATGATCGGGGAAACGGGGGTGGAAATGTTTCGCCAATGATTATTGAGCGACTGAACCGGGAGATTCAGCGCAGCAACATGGGACGAAATGTAGAAACTATCGGGCATACACCAACCAAAATGATGCTCGGGCCTAAAGTACTCCTTATCAATAACTATTCAGCTTCCGATGGCGATCTTTTCCCTTACGGTTTCAAAAAACACCAGTTGGGGAAAGTGATTGGCAAACGGAGTTGGGGTGGAGTTGTCGGCATCAGAGGTTCTTTGCCTTTCGTGGATGGTGCTGATCTGCGCAAACCTGAATTTGCAAGCTATTCGGCCGATGAAAGCAAGTGGATTATCGAAGGAGTTGGTGTTGATCCGGATATTGAGGTTGACAACGATCCATCAAGGGAATACGAAGGAATTGACGATCAGTTGAATAAAGCAATAGAAGTGGTGCTTGATGAACTAAAAGACTACAAGGATCAGCCTGCTATCCCGCTTGCACCTGATAAAAGCAAGTAAAACAATATTTGAAAAGCGGCGGCTCTTTCACGAACCGTTGTCTTTTTTATACTCCAAATGTGAGTGCTAACATCATGTTAATGAAAAAGATCCTTCTGACTATATTTTTGATTTCTGTTTTGCCTCTTTTAGGAAAGCCACAAACAGCAGCCATGGTGTTTGATTCATTGCAATTTAACAAACAGCTTGAAATTGCAAACCAGCTTCTCGAATATGAATTTTTTACACAACTCGCAATAGACAAATACATCAAACTGCCTGAGACTTCTGATTTTGAATGGTATAGTTATAAAGAAGACAACACCTGGCATTCCATTGGTGGATATAGCAGAGGGAATTCTTTCATCATTAAAAATCATATCATATTCGACTCTGCTAATTCCATTTCTGAATACAACGGAACCAGCGACACTTCAAAACTCAATGCATTAGGATCTGCCTTAGCCTTGGCAAATGTTCAATTTCAGGTAATCCGGGATACCAGCAGTATTTACTTTAATTCATTTGTCATCCGCAATCCTGACCAATCTATCTGTATCAGATATCTGCCTCAGTTTCAACCCAGTGGTCAGGCAATCTATGGATGCGAGTGGGAATATGATTTCAATAGCACCGGTAAAAATTTCCTCAGTCAGAGTTCCTATATGAAAAATATAACTGGAGTTTGGGTTGGCCAGCCACGTGAATTGTGGCTTAATTATCGCAGCGCAGACAAACCTACTTTAGGAAGTGTATTTTTTGCCTTGTCCTTCCGCGATTATTTTACACGAATCCGTATAGACACCAGAATAAGTACAAGTACCACATCAAAGGATAAAAGCGGTAAATACACCTGGGCCCATAAAATGAAATGAATTATTGAAATGAAACTTTAATTTCAGTCCTTAATATTTTGATATCTTTAATGACTTATTTTCAAACGAGTTTTGTGGCTGCAAAAAGGTAATTCACACTTAATTTCAACCAAAATGTTTTCCAGTAACCCGAATAGAACTTAATCAAATCCATAAGGAAAGAAAGTTTACTGCTTACTCCAAATTAAAAGGCTTAACAATATGAGAAAATGGCTGCATTACAGCTTGATATTTCATCTAATTACCAGTCAACTAATATAACATTAAGTTGCAATACGCCTGTATATTTCTTACATTTGATTGACTGATCAACCAAAAAAGGTTGATACTGTAAGGAGTCCTTGAGGCATCAATTCATAAAGAAAAATCATTTGACTTATATTTACTTCGAAAACTTGCAATGGATTGATTTTTAATTAACAAGATTAATAAAACTGCTTATAAAAGCGCATTAAAAATTATAATAAATGATTTTTATTACAAAGTTTGTTTTTGAACAAAATGTGATTAAATTTGTACCTCTTCAAAACGGTACGAGCTGCAATCTCCGTGTATAATCTTATGCAATTTTCTACAACATAAATTATCCATGTGTACTTCTTTAAGAAGATGAACAATTTAATAGGGTTTACGTTATCTAGGAATATTCTATATGACAACCTTTTAGTGTAATTATTTTATACATAATTAGATGGAAGAGAAAATCAAAAAAATCGGTCTGTTTATAGACGGGACTTTCTTTCTGAAAGTCAATTCTTATTACAGGTACCACCACGAACGTAAAAGCACCATTAACTTTAATGGTCTTGCAGAATTTTTGCGCGACGAAATCTCAAAGCTTGAAAATTCAGAAAAACGTTATTGCCAGGTTGTTGAAACTCACTGGTTTCGCGGGCGCTATTCAACCAGTCAGCTGGAAAAAAAATACCCTGACGAGTCCTACCGTTTAACACAAATGACAAATGAACGCCGAATCGACGACATTTTCATGTACGAAGGAATAACCACACACAATTATCCTCTTTTAGTCGACTCCCGGACAGGTGAAGCTGAAGAAAAAGGTATTGATGTTTGGTTCTCTCTCGAAACTTATGAATTAACACTTATCAAAGAACTTGATGTAGTTGTTATCATTGCAGGTGATACAGATTATGTGCCGCTTATCAAGAAAATTAACAGCCGTGGTTGCAGGGTTATGGTTCTTGGATGGGACTTCTCATACGAATCCACTTCGGCCGCCGGACGTGCATATAAAGTTACAACACGTACAAGCCAGGCTCTGATTGACGAATGCGTATATCCACTTATGATGGACAAACGTATTGATGACCGTACAAGTAAGAATGACCCAATTGTAAATTCGTTATTTAACGTGTAACGATCTCACATTCTAACCGTTTTAAACGGATAGTAAACAGCAACTTCTTAATAGAAGTTGCTGTTTTTTTTATTTCTCCGTAATTCAAGAACAAACATTGCTATTTCTTGTTGTTTTATCAGAAACCGTCTGCTATTTCTGCTGAGAAGGCTGAGTTAATACACAGCTACCTTAGACGACATGGATTTGATAAAAAAAATACCATAATAAAATTCTTTATCTTTACTTTAAATTAAACCTATTTGTATGAAACCCATTCTTATCGCATTATTATTTGTGGCAGGCGCAGCATGCACCACACAGCTTTATGTTCCAACCGAAGCCAATGTTAACAAAGTAACACAAGCCTCACTCGTTGAACTTCAACAAGGACATGATTTGTTCCAAAATAAATGTGGTAAATGCCATAAACTACCTAAACCAGGAAAGCATTCCAAAGATGAATGGACAAAAATTCTTGGTAAGATGGCTCCAAAAGCTAAACTTACCACTGACCAATCTGAACTTGTTTACAAATTTGTAGTTAATAACTAGAAATCAGATTACTGAAAACGAAAAAAGAGGCATCTTAATGGTTGCCTCTTTTTTTTGTTGTATACCCAGATATTAAGCCTGCCCAGCAGGTCCGCTTAACTGGAACGGATAATCTCCACCTTCAGTTTCTTTAATAGTGCCGTGTACAGACTCAAATTTACTGATATTGTCCTTTAAAGCACGATACAACCGCTTTGCGTGTTGAGGTGTGAGAATAATACGCGATTTAACTTTCGCTTTAGGTACTCCTGGCATAAGTTTTATGAAATCAACCACAAACTCTGAATTGGAATGCGTGATTACCGCAAGATTTGAATAAATACCTTCACTCACTTCGTCAGAAAGTTCGATATTAATCTGGTTCGGATTTTGGTTCATTGGATCATTCTTATCCATAATTTTAGCTTTTTAGTTTTGTACTAATTCTTGTTCCAAAAAGAAGGGGAAACTGATCAATTACGTTGATTCAGTTTCCCCATATAATAATTGAGTTTGAAATTACTCAGCTTTTGAAGCCAGCATGCGGTCATACTCTTCGCGCGAACCAACAATAAGATGTTCGTACTCGCGTAAACCGGTTCCTGCAGGAATCAAATGTCCAACAATAACATTCTCTTTCAAGCCTAACAGTTCATCACTTTTTGACTGAATAGAAGCCTGTGTAAGAACCTTGGTAGTTTCCTGGAAGGATGCAGCCGAAATCCAGCTACGAACCTGTAAGGAAGCCCGTGTGATACCCTGCAACACCTGTTTTGCAGTTGCTGAGTTGGCATCACGCGATTCCACTTGCTTTTTATCACGGCGTTTGAGCAATGAATTTTCATCACGAAGTTTGCGGGCGCTAATAATCTGGCCCGATTTAAGCGAGGTGCTATCGCCACAATCTTCAACAACTTTTTTACCAAAAATCCAGTCATTCTCTTCGTTGAAATCAATCTTGTTCACCAGTTCCCCTTCGAGGAATTTGGTATCACCCGGATCAACAACCTCAACTTTACGCATCATTTGACGAACGATAACCTCATAGTGTTTGTCGTTAATCTTAACACCTTGCAGACGATAAACTTCCTGAATTTCATTTACGATATATTCCTGAACTTTCATCGGGCCTTTAATAGCCAGGATGTCTGCCGGAGTAATAGCACCGTCGGACAAAGGAGTACCGGCACGCACATAGTCATTCTCCTGTGCAAGTATCTGTTTTGAGGTAGAGATGAGGTAACTGCGTTCTTCACCGGTTTTTGAAGTTATGATAATTTCACGGTTTCCACGTTTCAGCTTTTTGCCAAATGTTACAACACCGTCAATTTCAGAAACTACAGCAGGATCGGATGGGTTACGGGCTTCGAATAATTCGGTTACCCTTGGTAAACCTCCGGTAATGTCACCGGTTTTACCAACAGCACGAGGAATTTTTACCAGAACATCACCAGCTTTGATAATTTTTCCTTCTTCAATCTGTAAGTGAGATCCAACCGGAAGGTCATAGTTTTTCAACTCTTCACCATCGGTAGATATAACCTTCATTGAAGGATTTTTACCTTTAACACGCGATTCAATGATAACTTTTTCCTGGTAACCGGTTTGTTCATCAGCTTCCACTTTAAAAGTAACACCCTCGGTAATGTTATCGAATGCCAGTTTACCGTCAACTTCCGAAAGAATTACAGCATTGTATGGATCCCATTCTGTAATGAGGTCACCTTTTTTAACTGTAGCTCCATTTTCGAAATAGAGATTCGAAGCATAAGGAATATGTCCCGAAGCCAGGATAATTCCAGTCAACGGATCTACAATCCTCATTTCGGCTGAACGGCCTAATACGATTTCGTATACACGGCCTTCATTATTTTTATATTGAACTGAACGTAGTTCTTCAATTTCGATTACCCCGCTGTATTTTGCGATGATACGTGAAGCAGAAGCAATGTTTGCACCTGCAACACCACCGACGTGGAATGTACGCAGTGTAAGCTGTGTACCTGGCTCTCCAATGGACTGTGCGGCAATAACACCTACAGCTTCTCCTTTTTGAACCATACGACCGGTAGCTAGGTTACGTCCGTAACATCTTGCACAAACACCTTGTTTCGATTCGCAGGTAAGTACCGAACGGATTTCAACTGATTCAATTGGTGAATCCTCAATAATGGTACATATTTCCTCGGTAAGTTCATGACCGGCTGATGCAATAAGTTCGCCGGTGTGAGGATGATAAATATCATGCAGAGTTACACGTCCAAGAATACGATCGTACAGTGATTCAACAAGTTCTTCGTTTTTCTTCAGGGCGGATGTTAAACGTCCACGTAAAGTACCGCAATCTGGTTCTGATATAATAACATCCTGACCTACGTCGACCAAACGACGGGTAAGATACCCTGCATCAGCAGTCTTAAGTGCTGTATCGGCAAGACCTTTACGAGCACCGTGAGTAGAAATAAAGTACTCGAGTACTGATAGTCCTTCTTTGAGGTTTGAAAGAATAGGATTCTCAATAATTTCACCTCCAGTTGCACCGGATTTCTGTGGTTTGGCCATCAGTCCGCGCATACCCGAAAGCTGCCTGATCTGTTCTTTCGATCCACGGGCACCTGAATCAAGCATCATATATGCCGGATTGAATCCCTGGTTGTCTGTAGCAAGATCAGTCATAACCTTCTTAGTAAGGTTAGAGTTTGTATGGGTCCAGATGTCAATAATCTGGTTGTAACGCTCGTTGTTGGTAATGAAACCCATGTTGTAGTTGCTCATTACTTCTTCAACCTCAAGATTGGCCTTGTGGATCAGTTCTTCTTTTAATTTTGGAACAACTACGTCGCCCAGGTTAAATGAAAGACCGCCTTTAAAAGCCATCGTAAATCCGAGATTCTTGATATCATCAAGGAAACGTGCAGCTTTAGCTGTACCGGTTTTCTTCAACAGGTCACCAATAATATCTCGAAGTGATTTCTTGGTTAAAATCTGGTTGATGAATCCGTATTCCTGAGGAACTACCTGGTTGAAAAGTACACGACCAACAGTGGTTTCTATAAGTTTTTCAACAATAACGCCGTTTTCTTCTACAGGTATTCTAACTTTAATCCAGGAATGTAAGTCAGCTTGCTTTTCATTGTAAGCAATAATAACTTCTTCGGATGAATAAAAGCTCTTTCCTTCACCTTTCATTATGTGACCTGGTTCTGTTTTACGACCTTTGGTAATATAATAAAGGCCCAAAACCATGTCCTGTGATGGTACAGTAATAGGTGCACCATTAGCAGGATTAAGAATGTTGTGTGAAGCAAGCATTAAAATCTGAGCTTCCAGGATAGCAGCATTTCCTAATGGAAGATGCACAGCCATCTGGTCACCATCGAAGTCGGCATTGAAAGCCGTACAAGCAAGTGGATGAAGCTGAATAGCTTTTCCTTCAATCAGTTTTGGCTGGAAAGCCTGGATACCTAACCTGTGCAGTGTTGGTGCGCGATTGAGCATAACAGGATGACCTTTCAAAATATTTTCCAGAATTTCCCAAACTACAGGATCCTTACGATCAACAATTTTCTTGGCTGACTTAACGGTTTTTACAATACCGCGTTCTAGCATCTTGCGGATAATAAACGGTTTGAAAAGCTCCGAA
>CAIWMA010000017.1 GCA_903913645.1 uncultured Bacteroidales bacterium
AAAAATACAAACTCGTAATGATGAGTGGACAACCCAAAAATATTTCGTTTGATGCGCTGGTTGTAGGAGGCGGCATTGCCGGTGGAGAAGCTGCACTAAATTTGGCTACAACTGGTTTTAAGGTTCTGCTGGTCGAAAAAGAATTATCCATAGGCGGCAAAATGATTATGCTGAGTAAGGTTTTTCCTACTTTGGATTGCGCCGCTTGCATAACTACGCCCAAAGTATCTGAAATTTCAAGGCATCCGAATATTACAATTTATACCAGCAGCGAAGTTGGCAATATCAATAAAATAGCAGAAAATAATTTCGAAGCTACCATTATAAGAAAACCGCGTTATGTGGTTATTGAAGATTGCACCGCCTGCCAGCTCTGCGAGCAGGCTTGCCCGGTGAGTGTTCCGGACCAATATCAGTACAACCTGGTCGGGCGCAAAGCTGCTTTTATACCTTTCAGCATCGCCAGCCCTAAGGCTGCTGCTATTGATATTGATAATTGCATATTGTGCGGTGCATGTGAAAAGGTTTGTCCGACCAATTGTATTGATTTTACACAGGAAACTGAGGAAATCACGGTAAGTGTCAAGACCGTTATCCTGGCAACAGGTTTCAAGTTATTCGACCCGCTTTTAATGCCGCGTTATGGATATGGCCTTTTTAAAAATGTAATCACCTCCATGCAAATGGAACGTGAACTTGCCCCAACACGCCCGTTTAATACAGTTTTACGTCCGGGCGACGGAAAAGTTCCCGATAAAATTGCTTATGTACTTTGCACGGGATCAAGGGATGCTTCCATTGGAAATCCGATCTGCTCGCAAATCTGCTGCATGTATTCCATCAAACAATCACAACTGCTTATGGGAGCTCTGCCCATGGCTGATGTAACTATATATTACCTTAATATCCGGTCGTTTGGAAAAGGTTTCGAAGAGTTTTACCAGCAGGCCAAAGGCATGGGCGTTAATTTCGTAAAAGGAAAAATTGGCAAAATCAGAGAAACTGAAAACGGGAACGGAAATCTTATTCTGCGTTACGAGGATATAAATGAGGGGATTGTAAAAGAAGCTGAACACGACATGGTTATTCTTTCGGTAGGAGTACTTCCCAACCAAGATGCCTCGGGATTTTTCCCAAAAGAGGAATTAAAACTCGACCCTTACAAATTTATTTACCAAGCTGATTCACTTATAAGCCCTGCCCGTACTAGTATTGACGGTGTGTTTGTTGCAGGAACGGCTTCCGGACCCATGGATATCCCTGATTCAATCCTATCAGCAGGTTCAGCATCCGCCGAAGCGATAAGTTATTTAATACAGGAATAATGGAAAAGAAAAAAATAGGAGTTTACGTTTGCCATTGCGGCGGTAACATTTCCGATTATGTGGATGTTGAAAAAGTACGGCAAGCTATTGAGGATGAAGGCGGAGTAATGTTAGCCAAAACCACCATGTTTGCCTGTTCCGATTCCAACCAGAAGGAAATGGTTGATGACATAAAAAACAATAATCTGAATGGAGTTGTTGTAGCTTCATGTTCTCCAAAACTCCACCTGACTACTTTTGGGAATGTGAGTGAAAGAGCCGGCTTGAATAAATACAATTATGTTCACGCCAATATCCGGGAGCAGGATTCGTGGGCACATTCCGACGATAAACCCGGCGCAACCGAAAAAGCCATTCACCTGGTAAGAGCCGCAATCGCAAAAGCCCGTCTTACCGAATCACTCGAACCCAATAAAATAGTCGCTCAAAAGGCCGTAGCCATAATTGGCGGCGGCGTTGCCGGAATGAAGGCTGCCATTGAACTTTCGAATATGGACTGCCCTGTGTATGTTATCGAACGCGAATTTTTTATTGGCGGAAGGGTTTCGCAATGGGGTGCCATGTTTACCACCAACGAAACAGGGAAAGAAGTAGTTACGCGCCTGTATAATGATATGATCAAGCGTCCGAATGTAACTGTTTTTACCGGGGCCGAAGTAATTACCAATGTCGGAAGCATAGGGGATTTTAAATTAAAAGTCAAAATTACACCCCGCTATGTGAAAGAAAAATGCGACCGGGGTAAATTGCAGCAAGCCATCGATGCCTGTCCGGTAGAGGTTCCTGACGAATTTAATTTCAATATTACCAGCCGCAAAGCCATATACCACAATTTCCCGAGCGAATATCCGCAGGCAGCTGTTATTGATATGAAAAACTGCACCCGCTGCGGAAAATGTGAACCTATCTGCGATAATATTGATTTCTCTCAAAAAGAAGAAATACTCGATATCCATGTTGGTTCGGTACTTATGGCCACCGGTTTCGACCCATATACTCCTCATAACGGCGAGTTTGGATACAACGAAATCGGGAATGTGGTAACCTTACCTCAATTCAAACGAATGATTGAGTTGAGTGAAAAAGACTTATTGTTCAAAGGGAAAAAGGTTAAAAATATTGCTTATATCTATTGCGTCGGAAGTCGCCAGGAAGAAGGTGGAAATACCTATTGCTCCCGTTATTGCTGCACATCGGCAATTCACGCATCCTTGTTGGTGAAGAAGAAATATCCCCACGTTAACAATTATCATTTTAACCGTGGCATCCGGACTTACGGGAAACAGGAATCTCTTTATTACGATTCATCTGCACAAGGCGATATATACCTGCAGGCTTATGAAGATGCTTTGCCTGTAGTATCCTGGAACGGCACAAAATCCATTGTTAAAATAAACGATATTTTAACCGGTGGACGTGAAATGGAAGTGGAAGCTGACCTGGTGGTTCTGGTAACAGGAATGGTTCCCCGTGCCGATAATTCGGTGGGAACACTTTTTAAACTGCCCAAAGGCCGCGATAAGTTTTTCAATGAAATTCATATGAAGCTTCGCCCCGTAGAAACATTTATTGACGGAGTTACCATTTCCGGCGCATGTCAGGGTCCTAAAAACATTATGGAATCTGTTAATTCAGCCCTTTCGGCAGCCACAAAATCATATTCCTACGTAAGCAAAGGTGAACTGGAAACGGAACCAATTGTTGCCGTTGTTAACCCGGATTCATGTACATGGTGCGACGCTTGCTCAAAGGCTTGCCCGTTCGATGCCATTAGTATGACGAAAGACGGAACAAAATCTATAGCACTCATCAATAATTCGGTGTGCAAAGGCTGCGGCATGTGTTTGCCGGTTTGCCCTACGGATTCTCTTGAACTGATTGCTTATTCAAACAATGAAATCGAATGCATGATTGACGCGTTCG
>CAIWMA010000018.1 GCA_903913645.1 uncultured Bacteroidales bacterium
GTGATTCTTGCTGTATCATGGCTATTTCGCTCTTTCTAAAATTTTAACTAATCTCCACCCCTTTTGTTTTGACAGTGGGCGTGTTTCCATTATTAATACGGTATCCCCGATATTGCAGTCATTTTTTTCGTCGTGCGCATAGAATTTGGTGGTCCGGTTTACGAATTTACCGTAAATCGGATGTTTTTCTTTTCCCTTCTCTGCTACAACAATGGTTTTTTCCATTTTATCACTGACAACAACACCAATACGCTCTTTCCTAAGATTCCTGGTTTCCATAGTCATAATTAATTTGCAAGTTGACGTTTACGTAATTCAGTATTCAGGCGAGCGATGATTCTGCGGGTAAACCGTATTTTCATCGGATTTTCAAGCGGGTTAACGGTGTGGTTTAAGCACATACGTATATACTCCTCTTTGGTAATAGAAATCTTTTCGATGATTTCCGCCGTTGTTAATTCTATGATCTCAGAATTTTTCATTATTCAATAATTGAAGATTCAACAAAATCGCGTCTAACAACAAATCTGGTAGTAATTGGCAGTTTTTGAGCTGCCAGACGTAATGCCTCTTTAGCAAGATCGAATGGAACTCCTTCAATTTCGATCAGAATACGGCCAGGTGTAACAGTGGCAACAAATCCTTCGGGAGCTCCCTTTCCTTTACCCATACGAACCTCTGCAGGTTTTTTGGTAATTGGTTTATCGGGGAAAATACGAATCCAAATCTGACCCTGACGCTGCATATGACGCGTTACCGCGACCCTGGCTGCCTCAATCTGGCGGCCGGTGATCCATGCTGTTTCCAGGCATTTTATGCCAAAAGAACCAAATGATAACTGATTCCCACGCTGTGCGTTTCCTTTCAGTTTGCCCTTTTGTACTCTTCTAAATTTTACTTTTTTCGGTTGTAACATCTTTTTTAGCTTTGTCGATGGTTACTTTTTACGTTTTTTAAACCCACCTTTGCCATGTTCGGCTGCAGGGCGGTTTGGTCCACGTTGCTGTTGTACAGATTGTCCGACGTTTGGAGAAAGATCGCGTTTACCATAGATTTCGCCACGGCAAATCCAAACTTTGACACCAATCAGACCAGTTTTAGTCAACGCTTCAGCAAGTGCATAATCGATATCGGCTCTAAGTGTGTGCAAAGGTGTTCTGCCGTCCTTGTACATTTCTGAACGGGCCATTTCAGCACCGTTCAAACGTCCTGAGACCTGAACTTTAATCCCTTCCGCACCCATTCTCATGGTAGAAGCAATCGACATTTTAGTGGCACGGCGGTAGGCAATTTTACCTTCCACCTGGCGGGCGATGTTGCTGGCAACGATCTGAGCATCCAATTCAGGACGTTTGATTTCAAATATATTAATTTGAACCTCCTTTTTGGTGATCTTTTTGAGCTCTTCCTTGAGCTTATCAACCTCCTGGCCACCTTTACCAATAATAATACCGGGTCTTGAAGTGTGAACAGTTATGGTAATAAGCTTCAGTGTGCGCTCAATGATGATCCTTGAAATGCTTGCCTTTGAAAGCCTGGCATTCAGATAACCTCTGATTTTGTGGTCTTCGACCAGTTTATCACCATAATCGTTACCTCCGAACCAGTTGGAATCCCATCCTCTA
>CAIWMA010000019.1 GCA_903913645.1 uncultured Bacteroidales bacterium
TGGAAAATGAATATTTAAGTTCTTTTGGAGGTGCAAAAGATGATATTGCCAACTATTACAGGCACTGGCGAAATATTTTCAACAACAAAATCATGAAGGAAGAAGCCCGGATTAACGATGGTATAAATCCATATTTTTTGGAATATCACAGGTTGTACAGGCTTACCGAACGCATTGGCGATTTCTATTCCTCAAAGGATTTTGACATGACAGATAGTTTGCTGGCAAATGCATTAAAGAAAGATATTTCTGAACCTGTAAGAAACTATATCAAGCGGATGCAAATTGTCAACGCGCAATCACGGCTGACATTTAATTCTTTTATCGCCGGAAAAAGTGGTGATAAAGACAAAATCATTGAAAAAGCCAATGAACTGGTCAATTTCAGATTTGCGAATAAAGATAAGATCGACATGAATTGGAGCGTTTTATTCCAGACCCAATATTACCAGATGAACGATCTGATTGGCACCAAATACCTGGATTTTTTACCAAAGGATATTGATGCGGAAGATGCAGAATAATAAAATATTTTCATAGTGAGGTTTAATTAGTTTTGATTTAGTTGGATTAGTTGGCCCGGGAGGTTTCCCGGGTCAACCTATTAAAACCCTGAAACAATTTCAGGTTTCTGATCTGCCTGTTTTCTGATTTCGATATGTATCCTAATATAGAAACAACGGATTGTTTAAAGGTTGTTCCTGTCTCAAAATATACCTGATGAAAGGTCATTCCCTCGTATTCCCAACATCTGGAGTTGTAAAACAATTCCAAAATAAGTTAAAGATTAAAATGAAAATACATTTCCGAATTTTGATCTCTTATTTCCGGTTACTAATTTTATCTGTCTTTGTCCTATTATCTGGCAGTACGATCTATGCCCAGTCCGGATCACTTCGCATTAATGAATTCATGTCTCTTAATCAGTTCATGCTGACTGATGAGGATGGCGATTATTCTGATTGGATTGAATTATATAATCCGACATCTGATCCTGCAGAGTTGCTGGGCTGGACACTTACTGATGACAAGAACCTTCCCAGGAAATGGGTCTTCCCGGATGTTACAATTCAGGCAAATAGTTACCTGGTCGTATTTGCATCTGGCAAGGACAGAAGAATACCGCACGAGGAGTTGCATACTAATTTCAAACTGAGCGGTGATGGTGAGTATTTAGCGTTATTCAATCCTGAAGGTAAAGCTTTTAGTGAATTTGATCCTTCATTCCCGGTTCAACAGCCGGATGTGTCTTTCGGCTATTTTGAAAATATGTATCATAGTATGCCGGAAGCTACACCCGGGAAAGAGAATGTTTTATCAGGAAGTACAATATTATCTGTCCCGGTCTTCAGTAAAAATCATGGCTTTTTTGATTCGCCATTTAATTTGGAGATTAATTCAACAGACCAGGGCGCTAAAATATATTATACTATTGATGGAAGTGTCCCTGCACCGACCAATGGGAAATTGTACGAATCGCCATTAACCATTGGATCAACAACTATACTCAGAGCCCGCTCTATCAAAGACAATCTTGCTTCCGGCAAAATAGCGACCCAAACCTACCTTTTTCCTGAAGATGTTGTTCACCAGTCGAACAAACCCGAAGGCTATCCTTTAACATGGGGACCATATATCAATATCTCAGGGACTTCTATCGCCGATTACGAAATGGATCCGGAGATGATGGGGAATCCGGAGTTTTTAAATTCCGTTAAAACCGGCTTGCTGGATTTACCCACTATGTCAATTACTACAAATAAAGATAATTTCTTCTCCAAAGTTCAGGATCCAGGGACCGGAGGTATTTATATTTACACAGGCCCTCCTATCAGCGATACTGAAAATGGTTATGGCTTTGGCTGGGAGCGTCCGGTTTCAGTTGAGTATTTTGATGCCAAAGGTTCAGCATCCTTCCAGGTAGACTGTGGAATCCAGATACAAGGGGGTGCCGGACGAATCCCGGAAAAATCGCCAAAGCACTCTTTACGTTTGTTGTTTAAAAGTGAATACGGCCCCTCTAAATTAAACTTTCCTTTATTTGGCAATGATGCTTCAACTAACATCAATTCCATAGTTCTTCGGGCAGGTTTCGGAAATTCATGGGTTCATCATGATAATAAAGAAAGAACCAGGGCAAAATATCTCGAAGACCGATGGGCCAAAGATACCCAGATGGCCATGGGAAATAAGTCAAGTCATGGAATTTTTGTGCATTTGTATATCAACGGAATATATTGGGGGATTTACAATCCTTCGGAAAGAATGGATAATGATTTTGCGGCAGAATATCTTGGCGGGTATGCGGAGGATTATGATGTGATTAAGGATTATGCAGCAGTGTCTGACGGCAATATAACGGCCTGGAATACTATGATGACCCTGGTTAATGCAGGTCTTTCGAATAATGAATCCTACCAGCGCTTAAGAGGGAATAATTCTGACGGAACCCCGAATCCACAGCTTGAAGCAATGGTTGATGTTATGAGCCTTTCAGACTATATGCTTATTAATTTTTATGGCGGCAATAGTGATTGGGGTACCAACAACTGGGTTGCTATGAGAAACCGCGTCGATCCCGGAAAAGGATTCCGGTTCTTTTGCTGGGATGAGGAACGTACACTGGAAAATAACTTAAATGTTAATATACTTAATCAAAACGATCTGAATTCACCAACTCATATCTTTCAACAATTACGGCAGAATGCAGAATTTCGCCGTTTGTTTGCCGACCGCGTACAAAAGTTTTGTTTTAATGATGGAGCTTTGACACCAAAGGCAGCTGATGAACGCTGGACCATAAGAAGATCCGAGATTGAGAAATCAGTAGATGCCGAGTCTGCCCGATGGGGTGATTACCGCCGTGATGTTCATCCGTACCAGGTAGTTGGACCCTTCGATCTTTATACCAAGGATGCATATTGGATCCCGCAAATGAATTACATGGCAGATACCTATTTCCCATCCCGAACAACAATTTTTGTAAATCAACTGAAAGCTGCAAATCTCTTTCCCTCTGTTGATGCACCTGTTTTTCAGATTAACAATAATCCGATCATTACAAGAACTATCTCTTCAGGTGATACTTTAATTATGACTGCAAATAAGGGGACAATCTATTATACCACCGATGGGAGTGATCCGGTGATTTGGAATACAACGCCTGTAGTTTCACCAGTTGCAATTAAATATTCAAAATCCATTATTTTGACCGGATCGAGCCACATAAAAGCTAGGACATTTTATGTGAATGCATGGAGTGCGACTTCTGAAAGATTCTTTGTTCTAACTGACAATTTTCACGACATCAAAATCACGGAAATCCATTACCATCCTTTAAATCAGGGTGCAGTTGACGGCCAGGAATTTGAATTTATAGAACTTAAAAATACAGGGACATCCACTATAGATTTGGGTGGCATTCAGTTCATCAATGGTATTAAGTATGAATTTCCTTCCGAAACCCAGCTAAAACCTAAGGGATTTGTAGTACTTGCGTCGAGCACTAAATCTTTTTATGAGCGTTATGGTTTTCTGCCTTTCGGTGAATATACCGGTCAACTCGACAATAGTGGCGAGAAGCTGGAATTAATTACTTCTGCAAAAGATACACTTTGCTCAATAAGTTATAGTGACACGAATGGATGGCCACAATCCGCTGATGGAAGCGGATATTCATTGGTTCCAACAGAATATAATCCTGTGAACGGACAAGAACTGCCCGAATATTGGCGTGCCTCACATCAGATTGGTGGCTCGCCCGGGGCAGATGATGTATTAACTACCGAAAAAGTCGCTCTAACAAAAAGCTTCACGCTGGAACAGAATTATCCCAACCCCTTCGCCGAATCTACCAGTATACCTTATCATTTAAAAGAGGAGGCGTTTGTAGAACTGTCTGTCTATAATTTAATCGGGCAACAAAAAATTGTTACGCTTGAAAACAGCAGGAAACCCGCTGGATACCATACAATCGATTGGCATGGACTTGACCAGGGCAATCATCGCGTTGAAAATGGGATTTATTTCTACCGGATTTCTGTAACAAGTCATAACGAGACTTATACTACGACAAATAAGATGCTCATTATCAGATAATTTCATATTCTGTTTATATGAACTCAAAAAAAATTAAAAAAATAATAATGAATTGGAATGACATCAAATAAAGATAAGATTTTTTTCAAAGTAAGTTTAGTTAGTTTTAGATAGTTTAGTTTGATTTGTTGGCCCGGGAAGTTTTCTGGGCCAATTTTTATTTCAATATTTCCAACTGATTTGTTGAACCGGACTTTTTAAATTCCTTCATTTTCGTTGTTCCACCTCCTTTAAAAGTCAGTTCAACCGGAGTATTTGTCTTCCAGGCGCCTTTGGTAAAGTCGGGTACGTCAATAGAGTTGGAACGGTTTGCTACAGATATCTCACTGAGTGGTCCAATAGAACTCCAAGTTGCAGCATCGTATACATCCTGGTCGAGTGGAAGCCCGTTGCGCAGACAGTCGATCAGGCGCCAGTCCATTATAAAATCCATTCCACCATGACCACCCACTTTCTTCGCCATATCGCCAACTTTGGCCACAATTTCCGGTGTAAACTGCCCTTCAAGTTTCTTCATTTCTTCATCACTCAGCCATTCGTGACCTGCTGATATCCGTGCAGGCTGCGGATATTTGCTTGCAACACCTTTGGTCCCACTCACCAGATGAATCCGCGAATATGGCCGGGTACTGGTTACATCGTGTTGAATCATAATGGTTCGTCCTTTAATGGTACGAACGGTGGTTGTATTCATGTTTCCACGATAATGGTCGGTGGCAAATTCGTTATAAAAACTGTCCTTTGCAGCAAGTTCTTTGGCCTTGGCAGACATCTCGAAATCGTTTGTTGACATCGATGTCAGGTATTCCATCCGATCGCCGCGGTTGATGTTCATGACCTGGCATATTGGGCCTAAGCCGTGTGTTGGGTAAAGATTTCCGTTACGGTGCTGGTTTTCTTTCAGGCGCCACATTTCGGCATACCCATTTTTGCTGAAATTCAGATCAAGCAAATTGTGAATGTAGCCACCTTCGCCATGAACGATTTCCCCAAAAAAGCCTTGTCGGGCCATGTTTAAAGTCAGCAACTCGAAGAAATCGTAACAGCAGTTTTCGAGAATTGCACAATGTTTGCGGGTTCGTTCCGAAGTCTCAACCAATTGCCAGCATTCTTCGATGTTTACCGCAGCCGGAACTTCAGTTGCCGCGTGTTTACCATGCTCCATGGCATAAACTGCCATTGGTGTATGCAACGACCAGGGCGTGGTTATATAAATCAAGTCGATATCCGTATTTTCACACATTTTTTTCCAGATTTCTTTGCTGCCCGAGTATGATTTTGCCCGTGGAAGACCTTGTTTTTCCAAAAACTTCTGCATCTTTTCAACCCGGTCATCATACTGGTCGCATAATCCAACAATTTCAACTCCTTCGATGTATGACATCCGTTCGACCGCACCCGGGCCGCGATCACCAAGTCCGACAATGCCAATCCGGATTTTATCCAACTTGGGTGCAGCATAGCCGCACATGTTAAACTGCTGTTTTGATCGTTTACTTCTTTTTCTCTCCGATTCTGGTTCACCTGGAATTGTACTAGCGAAACCAGCAATTCCGGAAACTAGGAATCCGGTTCCTAGAAGGGTATTCCGGAGAAAATTTCGTCTGTTTGATGCCATCTTTGTATTTGTTTAATGTTTTTTTTCAAAGGGTTGAAATGACTAATTTACGTCATTAGTTTACCAGAAAATACTGTTGCAAATTTACACATTGCCTTTCCTTCCTGGGACTACTTAACAATTACTTTTCTGGTGTATTCTTTATCATTATTAATCACTTTAACAAATAGTATTCCGTTGTAGCCTGTAAGGTCGATTGTTTCGGAAATCTTCATGGTTTTCATTCGAAGCAGGAGATTTCCCAAAATATTATAAACGCTGATTACTGATTCTTTTGAATTTCCAATATTTACATTAACCAGTCCACTTGAAGGATTCGGAAATACCTTTAACAAAACCTGTTCTGTTTCAATCAATCCCGTCAGGGTGTAGCATTCATAAGCTCCCAGATCATAAGCTTTTCCCTGTGGACGGGTCATTCCAATCCGATCGGCAGTTACCGATGCAATTTTTACCCCAACGTCTTTTGCCGGGCTGTCAGCCGAAAGCCTCAAGAAATCAGTATTAGTGGGATCAGTACTTACGAATTTTGCATCTGTAATCCCCAGGTTCCAGCTGTTGAAGCTGGCTGTTCCTCGAACATCATTGGTAGCCTGTGAACAACCTATAACGAGGTTGTTTTTAAGGACCGCTGTTGTACCAATATATATAAATCCGTTCAGGCAATTATACACGGTGTTGTTATAGTACACATTATTTTCGCCACCGCTTCCATCGAAACCTCCCCTGCGAGGGCAGTCATACACTACATTATTTTTGATAACACTTTGACCGGACCCTGCTCCTTCACCCCCGGACTTGATCCCGCCTCCGTTACCGGTTGCTGCCGGTTGATCCCAGGTTGAAGGCTGCGACCCGCCATTGCTCGGATTACCAAATCCGGTGTGGTACACAAGGTTGTTTTCAACTGTATTTCCTCTGCTCGACCATAAGTCGATACCGTCATCGGAAGTATTGTAAACCAAATTGTTAATGATATGATGATGACCATAATCCGGGTATGGTAAGACATTCCCGGCCGAGCCTCCGATGCCATCTGAATTGTCTCCTCCGCCAACACCGCCCGCACCATAGTCGTAATTGTCATGAATAGTGCAATTTGAAACGTTACCATAAGAACACATAAAGAAATAGACTCCTGCAAAATAATTATTGTGAAGGTGACAAGAATCGACCACACAATAATTGGCACCGACATAAATTCCAAATCCGGCCGAGTTCATCACTTCCAACCCCTTGAAGGTTATGTAATCAGCGTATACAATAAACAAATATTTACTTTTATCCCAGGCATTGGCAGGATCAGTTTTTTTCGAGGACCCATCAATAACAGGTGTTTCTCCGGCATAATTCTGAAAGGTTATACGGGTATTTTCTGAAGTTCCACCCCGGGTCAGTGTAAAGTATCCATCATAAAATCCCCCGCGCAAATAAACTATATCTCCCGGATTAACCGAGGATATAGCCTTGGGGAGTGACCAAGGCGATTCAAAAGTTCCTGCGTTACTGTCTGACCCTGTCGGAGATACGATCCAAGTGGCTCCCTGAACCCGGATTGAAACCAGGAATAAAATCAACACTGAGTAGAAAAATCGGGTAAATACCTTCATGCACTTTTTTTTGAAAGAAGAGCCCGGGAAAGATCCCGGACTCTTCAAATTTACTCATAATACTTTCATAAAATTCCGGATAAGAACCTATTCAGATCCATGTCCTAAACAAAATGTTACTTAATTATTATTTTCCTGATGTATTCCTGATGATCATTTTCAATTTTCATTAACAGTAATCCTTTAAAACTTGAAAGATCGATGGTTTCAGTATTATTACAGGTTTTCTGTTGAAGCAACAATTTACCAGTTACACTGTATACTTTTATAACCGATTCATTGGAGTTCCCCACATTTACGGTAACCAATCCACTAGACGGATTTGGATAAATACTAACCAGGTTTTCAGGTTTTTGTACAATAATCTCAGGGGCAGTCTCAGCAGATTTTAGTGCTACAGTTCCAGGGGTCAGGCCAAAATCATCTGCATACACATACGTTCCGGATTTACCGGTATAGTAAATAAATACCCTGAAATAATTTGTATTTGCAGGTACCGTAAAGGTAAGCGTTTTCTGAGCCAGGGAGCCGAAATTGGTAATCATAGAGCCATCGATTTCAGTCAATTGTGTACCTGCACTGTTATAGAAATCAACACCAATATAGGTTTGTACTGTTGACGATTTGGATAAACCACACCAGGCCGACAAAGTATATGTTCCTCCGATTGTGAAATTCCCCGTAGTAATCCACTGAGCCATTCCACCACTACCTACGCCAACTTTAAGCGACTTGGTTCCGGTCCTGATATACGTTGTCGTTGTATTCTGAACCGAGTTTCCCCAGTTTTCGGTCCAACCCACAGTTAGTGCGCTTTCGAAGCTTGGGTTCTGAAGCATATTTCCAGCAGTCGCAGCTGTTACGGTAACAACACAGTTATTCGTGAACCCACCATCAGTTGTTGTACCAGTAATAGTAGCTGTTCCGGTTGTAACAGCTGTAACCAATCCGGTGGTGGAGTTTACAGTAGCTACTGAAGGTGTATTCGATGTCCAAGCTACGGTAGTGTTGGTCGCATTCGAAGGTGCTATGGTTGCGGTAAGTTGTTTGGTAGAACCAGCAGAAATTGAAGTCGTTGCAGGATTTACGGTAATACCGGTTACCGGAATATTCGTAGTATTGAAAAGGCTGTTAAGATAAGCCTCCAGATTTGTGTAAGGAGCTGAAACGCTTGTTCCGTTAAGGTCGGCTGCATTGTTTGGATTTAAGCCATGAGCAGTTTCCCAGCTGTCGGACATTCCATCGTTATCCGTATCGGCTGGAGCAGTTCCTGAAGCAAGTATTGGCCATCCACCAACCTGCATAGGATTATCAATCAAAGTTCCGGTACCGTTTATTGCATCATTTACTATGCGAGTATCCACAACATCGCGTGGAATGGTAGCGCCAACATTTGCAAGAGTTGGACTTACAAAAGTTGGATAGGCTGTTACCGTAACCGGGTAGGTTATACTGGTGCACCATGGTGTAGTTACTTGAAAACTAGTTGCACTTCCGGATACAAAATTCCATTCAGGATTAGTTAAAAGCGTACGCGAAGGCGAAATGTTGCCGCTTACATAGACCTTTGCTCCGCTTGTACTTCCAATATTTACGCCATAATCGACACCACTTACTTTATTGGGCCCAGCTTTGTAGTAATTGCTGACATAATCTGCCTTTGCCGTTTGTGTTTTGGTTAATGACTGGCCAGTTGAAATAATCGATGTAGCTACACCCCAATTGTATATGACATTATTGGTAACCTGTAAAAACTGGTTTCCTTCGACCCGGGGACTTCTCTCATCATTATTGGATATTAGATTATGGTGTATTGAAAGGTAATTCACACAGCCAGCACCTGGATCATCAGACCCAAGCAAAAACCCATAACTATGAGGACCTGTAGAGTGGGTGCTGTTGTTCAAGGTTTCAGAGATAATGCAATTCTGTACCGTGATGTAACTGTTTGAAAACCACATATCAAAACTGCCATCAGTTCCCCATGACATGGAACAGTGGTCGATGATCACATTAGACGAATTGTAACAACCAAATGCATCAACTTGTGAACTAGCTGTGTAAGTCGCTGGCTGTCCGGGTATACCCGAACCTGTACCGGCCCTGAATCGGATGTTCCGGACAATCACATCATGGGTCATGATGGCCATACAATCATATTCAGCCGCTCCACTGGGAGTTGTGCTTAACTTCAGACAAATTCCTCCACCAGGAGCGGTTTGCCCGGCAATGGTAATAAATGGATTAGTAATGGCAATACCATTGGTCACGATGGTGCCACTTACTGTAAAAACAACGGTTCGGGCTCCGGTTGCCTCGCAAGCGGCCCGCAAACTACCGGTACCTGAATCATTTAAATTGGTTACTTTAATAACCACACCGCCACGCCCACCGACACTTGCAGCGCCATAGCCTTCAGCACCGGGAAATGCAGGCTGTGCAAAAGTACTTAGTTCGAAGAACAGTGAAAATACCACCAACAAAAATACAAATCTACTTTTTTTCATGCTTTTGTTAATTTAAGGATTAATAATAAGGAATGATAGTATTAGTTTAGTATCAGGCTGCTGCCAGGAATCAGTTAATAGTCAAATCAAACTTAACATGGGTTCCTTTGGCACAGAGGAAGAGCTTAGTTCGGACATAAAAAAAAGCCGGCATTCACATAAATACTTTAACATATTCAAAAGTGGATGCCGGCTAACTAGCTTAAACTAACTCAAAAAATAATCTTGTACTCTATTTAATCACAACTTTTTGTGTTGATACTTTTCCTTCACTGCCAACAACCATCAGGTAGATGCCTCTGTTAAGGCCTGAGTTAATGATGATGTTTCCGGAATTCGCAAAATTATTGTTGTAAACCTGCTGACCAATAACGGTATAAATTTTAATATTGGCCGTCTGCGATTTAGAATCTTTGAGCTCAACATTGAAATTACCATTGGTTGAAGGATTTGGCCAAACTCTGAGCGCTGATCCGCTTTTTGGGCTTACAGGAACATTTGTATTGATGGTCGTCATTAATCCGGCGACTTCATTCATGAACAACTTAATCGAAGCATCGGTATAATTGTCATAATTGAATTTTTGCGGATCCGAACCATCATCAGTTCCAATAGCCATATAGGATCTGCGGCCACCTAAGATTCCTGAACCAGCATAAGCTTCTACACCTGGTTCCCAACGTGCCATAAGCACAGGACGAGCTCCTGCAACGGCATTGTTAGCTAGAACAACCAGTGGTTTTCCTGTATTATTATCCGCGGCCCAATTGTCGAGTGTATAGTTCACATAACAATACATCCATTTATAGTATCCAAACGCTGAGCCATGTGAAGTAACACCACTAAATACGTTATCATAGGTTCCGTCTATATTTGCAATTGGAGAGCCGTTTGTTATAGCAAGCGAATCAATTAATGAACCATCGGCTGGACTTACCATACTGGTTGAGTTAAGAAGTTTCATTCTTGAACTCCTTACAGCCTGCGGGCTGAGAACAATAACCGGAGTTTTTATATCATTCCAAAACGCGGCTTGAAAATCTCCGCTGCTAACTGCCTTGCTAACCACAATAAGGTCATATGCGTTTAAAGCGGTAGCATCCCATGGAGTATACTGTACTTCCACTGTATAACCTGCACTTGTCAACTCATTCTGCACACCAACCTGCTGATCCATAAGTACTCCTGGATCTGCCAAAAATGCGATATGTTTTCCTAAACCTACCTGTGGTGTGGATAAATTTGCAACTTCGTTCATAAACAATTTAAGCGAAGCATTGGTATAGTTGTCATAATTAAAGTTTTGTGGATCAGCACCGTCATCAGTACCAATATCCATATATGTTCTGCGACCAGCGAGAATTCCCGATCCTGGGTAAGCCTCTACTCCAGGTTCCCAGCGTGCCATCAGCACTGGGCGGGCACCTCCTATAGCAGTATCAGCAAGTACTACCAGCGGTTTCCCGGTATTCTGATCTGCTGCCCATTTGTCGAGTGTAGCGTTCAGATAACAGTACATCCATGTAAAATACCCAAACGATTTGCCGGCAGTTGTTACACCTTTAAATACTGGATCCAGGCTTCCGTTTACATTAGTAACCGGTGCTCCTTTTGTAACCAGGGTCGAATCTATTAATGCTCCATTAGCTGGACTTACCATACTTGTAGAGTTAACAAGTTTCATCCTTGAACTCCTAACAGCCTGTGGGCTGAGTACAATAACCGGTGTTTTAATCTCATTCCAAAATGCTGCTTGAAAATCGCCGCTACTAACTGCCTTACTAACCACAATAAGGTCATATGCTTCTAAAGCGGTTGGATCCCAGGGAGTATACTGTACTTCCACTGAATAACCAGCACTTATCAATTCATTCTGCACTCCAACCTGTTGATCCTGAGTTACTGAAGGGTCTGCCAAAAATGCGATATGTTTTCCAATTCCAACCTGTGGGGTAGTTAGATTGGCTGCTTCGTTCAGGAACAATTTGATCGAAGATTCGGTATAGTTGTCGTAATTAAAGTTTTGAGGATCCGCTCCGTCATCGGTACCAATGTCCATATAGGTTCTGCGTCCTGCAAGGATTCCGGATCCAGGATAAGCTTCCACTCCTGGTTCCCAACGTGCCATCAGCACCGGGCGGGCACCAGCCACAGCAGTATCAGAAAGAACTACCAGCGGTTTTCCGGTATTCAGATCCGCTGCCCATTTGTCAAGCGTACAGTTCAGATAACAGTACATCCATTTAAAATAACCGAATGTGGAATCTTTAGTTGTTACTCCCTTAAACACTGGATCTAATCCTCCGTTCGTGTTGGCAATAGGTGCTCCTTTTGTAATGAGGGCCGGATCTATCAACGCTCCATCGGCCGGGCTCACCATACTCGTTGAGTTTACAAGTTTCATCCTTGAACTCCTGACAGCCTGCGGGCTGAGTACAATGACCGGAGTTTTAATGTCATTCCAGAATGCGGCTTGAAAATCACCGCTGCTAACTGCCTTACTAACCACAATAAGGTCATAAGCGTTTAAAGTGGTAGCATCCCATGGAGTGTACTGTACTTCAACAGTATAACCGGCATTTTTCAATTCCTTTTGAACACCAACCTGCTGATCCTGTGTTACTGATGGGTCTGCCAAAAATGCAACCTTCTTGTTCAAGAATACGGCTGGACTTGTTAGATTTTCAGCTTCGTTCAGGAACAATTGGAGTGAAGTATCGGTATAGTTGTCATAATTAAATTTTTGCGGATCTGCACCGTCATCGGTACCAATGTCCATATAGGTTCTACGTCCAGACAGGATACCTGAACCCGGATAAGCTTCTACGCCTGGCTCCCAGCGTGCCATAAGAACCACTCCTGCGCCGGATATGGCTGTGTCAGGAAGAGTAACCAATGGTTTTCCGGTATTCAGATCCGCTGCCCAATTTGTAAGCGTATAATTCAGGTAACAATACATCCATTTGAAATACCCGAATTGTACCCCATAGGTTGTTACATTCTTAAAAACAGGGTCGATTCCACCGGTTTTATTGGCAACAGGTGTGCCATAGGTAATCAGGGTCGGATCAACCAAGGTGCCATCAGAAGGACTTACCATACTCGTTGAGTTAATAAGTTTCAGCCTTGAACTCCTTACAGCCTGCGGACTGAGTATAATGATTGGAGTCTTAATGCTGTTCCAGAATGCAGCCTGAAAATCACCGCTGCTTACTGCCTTACTAACCACTATAAGATCATATGCTTCCAGAGCAGTAGCATCCCAGGGCAGATCATTATGATATTGTACTTCTACAATATACCCTGCACTTGTCAGTGCAGACTGAACACCCACCTGCTGATCGGTTACAGTTGGGTCAACTAAAAAAGCAACCCGCTTTTGCGCAACCAAAGCACTAAAACCCATGCAGATCATCACTAGTGTAAAAATCATTTTTTTCATACGCATAAATTTTTAATTAATTTTTAGGACTGTTTTTTAATCGTCTACATTGAAAATGTAAACGTACACAAATAAACAAATTAATATTGTATTAAACAAATTTATTTTTTGGTGATATTATTATTTGATTATTAATGCTTTACCAAATTATAAATAATGATTAAAAAATATAATATTTACTGCTGTGTACGACAACATTTGTTAAATTTCAAAAGTGATCTTTGTATAGTTTATGCAATACTCAAAATGCTAAATTCTTCTCTAAAAAATAAAATTGATTTCATATCAGAGCCATCCCGAAGAAAGTATTGTTAGTAGCTTACAAGTAAAAAGTCCAACCTTCAGAGAAAGATTGGACTTTATAATTTTATATTAAAACAGATCCGGGAGAAAATAAGTTTAATTCATTACAATTTTCAGTGAACCAGCTATGCCTGCTTTGGTATAAATTTTAAGAATGTACATTCCGGACCTTAAATTCCCTCGTTGGAGTTCATTTTTACTTCCAGGCTGATTCTCAGAAACCGAAACCAATTGCCCGGAGAGATCATAGATTTTCCAGTTCGTAATCATTTCACCGCTTTGAATTGTGATTATTGCCTGGTCAACTATTGGGTTTGGAGAAACTGAAATTTTACTATTCTGTTTTATTTCAGCTACGCCCGTTACAATTACTGGAAACAGAGAATTGATATATTTTTCCACATTGGTATATCCGTCGTTATTAAAATCTAATATCCCATCAGTCGGATTATTTGGATTTAAGCCATGAGCAGTTTCCCAACTGTCAGGCATTCCATCGTGGTCGGTATCAGATGGAGCCGTTCCTCCTGCCAATACAGGATATCCGCCAACCTGGCCTGGATCATCAATAATAGCTCCGGTGTTGTTTATTGCATCATTTACCACACGGGTATCCACCACATCACGATTTGGTATAATCGCGCCAACAGTATTGAATAAAGAATCAACAAAATTTTGACTATACTGTGACACCGTAACTGGATAAGTTATGCCAGTACATAAAGGAATAAAAGATCTGAAGCTTGAACTTCCGGATACAAAATTCCATTCCGGATTCGCCAAAGCAGGCCGCGAAGGTGAAATATTGCCGCTTACGTAAACTTTTGCTCCGCTTGAACTCCCAATTTCAACTCCAATATCAGCTCCAATGGCTTTATTAGGCCCTTCTTTGTAATAATTGCTGATATAGTCGGCTAAAGCCGTTTGAACACCTGTTAATGACTGACCAGTTGTAATAACTGAAGTAGCGACACCCCAGTTGTAAATAATATTATTGACCACATGTAAATACTGATTTCCTTCAACGCGGGGATTTCTCTCATCATGATCCGCAATCAGGTTGTGATGAATTGAAAGGTAATTCACACTTCCGGCACCAACGTCATCAGACCCAAGCAAAAATCCATAACTATGACCACCCTTTCGATGTGTGCTATGATTAAGGGTTTCTGAAATAATACAATTCTGCACGGTAATATGATCGTTCAAAAACCACATATCAAAAGTACCATCTGTACCCCACGACATGGAACAGTGGTCGATCATAACCTTCGAAGAACGATAACATCCAAAAGCATCACATTCAGAACTTGAACTATAAGTTGCGGGCTGCCCGGGTATGCCTGAACCGGTTCCTGCCCTGAACCTGATATTCCGGACAATAACATCGTGGGTCATTATTGCCATACAATCATATTCAGCAGTTCCACTGGGCGTTGTGCTTAGCTTCAAACAAATACCACCTCCTGGTGCAGTTTGTCCGGCAATAGTAATGTATGGATTTTTGATTGCAATACCGGCAGTTACAATAGTGCCACCCACTTTGAAAACAACGGTTCTTGCTCCGGATGCTTCGCAGGCAGCTCTTAAACTTCCGGTGCCGGCATCGTTCAGATTAGTTACTTCAATTACACGACCGCCTCGTCCACCTAGGCTTTCAGCACCGTACCCTTCGGCTCCCGGGAATGCCGGAACCTGTGCCAGGGTAGCTCCTGCAAAACAAAATGCCAAGAATACCAAGCCTATCAATCGTAAAGTCTTTTTCATGATTTTTAATTTAATCTCTATGATTTTCTCTTTCTTTTATCTTTAAATCAATAACGGCATCAAAAAGGCTCTCTGCTTATCAAAATGGAAAAGAGAACCAAGATTTGGTTCTCCTCCAGATAATCAAATTAACCAATCACAAGTTTCCAATTTTGATGTTTCATCGGTCAGATAAAATTACTCATTTTAATATCCTGTATTTTGCCAGAATCCATCAGACGACGGACCGTTAGATTGGTTTGTAATAGCATCGAGCTGTGCTTGAGGAATCGGACGGACTACATGGAAAGGCTGAATGAATTTTCCCGCATATTTGTTATACTTTTTCACTCTGTCAACCAATGTCCCTGTACGTTCGAGGTCGAACCACCGTTGTTGCTCACCACAGAGTTCTCTTCCACGCTCGTCGAGAATTACGCTTATATCTTTTGCTGAAACCTGGGATTCTTCAGCTGGTGAAAGAACATTTGACTGTCCGGAGATAGCACGTGCATTCCTGAGAGCATTCAGTTTTGCTGATGCCTGGTTTGAATTACCCGACATCATATAACCTTCAGCCGCAATCAGGTACATTTCCGACAAACGAATTACAAAATAATCTCTGTTGCAAAGTACGCGGTTAACCGAACCGTTCAAATCATCAAACTTTTTCAGATTAATATTCATTTGGTTTCCTTTGTACCACTCAATTTCCGATCCTTTGGTTAGGTCGGTGCCTTCTGCATCGGCATAGAGAGGATACACCGTAGTATCAGCCACAGCGGTGCGTGATAATAAAACGTATCTTCTTTTGGATCGTGCAATTTGTGCAACAGTTGCAGTATTTTTTGTAATATAAATAGCTGTATCACGCATCAGTTTGAATCCGGTTGGCGGATTAATATGGTTAACAGAAAACGCAGTTTGCAGGGAAGGTGCTACAAGCCATGTATCTCTGAATGATGCCTTATACCGCTGGTCGGTATTTTCATTGAATAAATCAAGCAAATATCCCGATGGGAAAATTTCTCTATATCCCCTGCTGTATGCCTGATAGCTGGTGCCAAGATCATATGGCTTCCCACTGTATATTAATGTTTTATCCGCTTCTGTAGCAGTCCTTACAAATACTGTGGCTAATGGAGTAATTTTATTCCAGATACCTGCAAAAAACAAATGCGCTGCATTTCCTCCGGTAGAGTTACTTCCATCGCGAAGAATTCCTGAACTCCAATTAATCTGACTTCCACTTCCGTTCACTTTCAATCTCCAAGGCATGATATTATTTTGCAGTGTTGATGAATAGTCAATATACCAGATTACTTCCTGATTAGAAACGCCTTGCTCGTGATCTGTATCCCAAACTTTGGCGTATTGATCAAAAAATGAACTTCCACTACCACTGATTACTTCTTCAGCGGCAGCTGCGGCATCGATATACGCTTGATTATCATGAAATTTAGATGCTTTATAGAGTAAAAATCTGGCTTTTAGTGCTTTGGCTGTCCAAAGGTTAATACGCCCTGTTTTGTCTGTTTTGTTGGCAAGAAGTTTAACTGCATCGTTGATATCTTCGAGCATAAAATAGTAAACCACTTCAACCGAATTACGAATTGCGGTTGATGATGCAGCAGTTATGGGTTCCTTGTTAATTTGAACAGGACCCCAGGTTTCAACCATATGCCAGTAATAAAAAGCACGTAGGGCTTTTAATTCTCCAATGTAAACACTTTTGTCAGCTTCAGGAAGAACATTCGGATCTGCCAGTTGAACATATTTAATGCCTGTGTTACAAGTATTTACTGCAGTGTACA
>CAIWMA010000020.1 GCA_903913645.1 uncultured Bacteroidales bacterium
AGGCTAACATCCAGATATCCTTTAGTCTGGGTCACAAAGGCTCGTTTTAAAAAATTATCATCTTTATTTTCGCTCATTTGATCTAAATTTTTCGTTATTAAATAGATTGGTTTAACAGCGCTTCAATAACAATGGCAAATGCTAAAAGACAGCTACAAGCTTCGTCAGATCAACCCCCGGCTGTCTACTTCACGTCTCTCATCTGAGTAATTCCCTGATAACCAGCATAAATGGATGCACATACGACAGGATTTCAAATTTACAACAAACTCTGGTATTTTTTTAAGCCAATGCCTCTTAAAAAGAAATTTTTCATTTAGTCACTGTTTGAATGTATGCCTGCGGCGAACTACATCTTTTCACCTTCAAGCATCCTTACTACATTTGCCCGGGCAGAAGTTTGTGCAGTTGATTAGCGGGGTAGTCTGGAATAATTTCAAGAGTTCGTTTTAGCCAGGCAAAAGGCTCGACGTTGTTTATTTTGCAGCTTGCGAGTAGTGAATATAAAATAGCAGCTTGTTGCGCCGCTTCATGTGAACCGGCAAAGAGATAGTTCTTCCTGCCCAGGGCAACCGGACGTATGCTGTTTTCGATAAGATTATTGTCGATATAGAAACGGCCATCTTCAATATATCGGGCCAAACGTGGCCATAAATTCAGGGTGTAGGCAAAGGCGATACCGATGGCACTCTTGGGCAATACTGCATATACTTCTTCTTTGAGCCATGTTTCCATTTCCAACAATATTGGCAATGCCTTTTCATGCCGTATTGCCTTAATATCATCAGGGGATATTTGTTGTTCGCGGATATGTTCCTCTACCTGGTAAAGTTGCCGGATTTTCGATAGAGCAAACTCTGCCCTTTGGGGATCATTATCCAAAGCATGTTCAAACTTACGCCTGGCATGCGCCATGCAAGCCAAAAGGACTATTGACTTGTTTTTTAGGTTTGTATAGGCTGTATAGCCATCAGTTTGAAGATGTCCCGAGAAGTTTTTAAGAAATTCTTCCGGGCCTTCCCGTCCGCGGGTTTTCTGGTAATCGAAAAGTACCCGTTTGTTAACCGGGTCATAATATACCCAGTGATATCCTTTATGGGTTGCCCCGGGTTTGTCCTTTGTTAATACTGGAATCGGGGTTTCATCGGCCATCAGGTAATCAGTAGCAGTGATTTTGTTTTTCAGTGACTGATAAAGTGGCTCCAGTAGGTTGCATGAAGCGTTAAACCAGCCAGTAATCGTTGATTCGGCTATGGTTACATCCTGGCGTTTGAATATCTGAACCTGACGGTAAAAAGGAAGATGGTCTACAAATTTATTGATCAGGATATGAGCAAGCAATCCAGCTCCGGCATTACCCTTTGGAATAGGCAGGGTTGGCAGATCAGCAATTACAATCTCTGTCTTTTCATCGGTAGATCCGATAATGTATTTGGGGCGAATGATTTGGCGAACATATATGGTTGCCGGTTCATATTCCAATACTTCGGTAATGGCTTCGCCTATCTTTTTTGCATCCTCGGGCAGGTTAGCCGGTTCAATAATTTCTTCGTGGCGGGGAAGGTGTGCAGGCAACTCAAGGCGTAAAGGCTGCTTTTTATCCTCAGGCTTGTTGCGGGTGTAGCTGATTTCTTCAACGGGCTTTTGAATAGGCTCAACAACAGGTATTTCAAAAAGGTTGCCGGTGGCAAGTTCTGCTGAAGAAATGAATCGTTCGCTTTTTGCTCCGAAAATGAGTCGCTGTAGTTCGGCAAGCTGATGCTTCAGAACAGAAACTGTTGATTCCAGCGAACGGAAACGTTCATATTCTGCCCTGGAAATTACTACTGTTTCTTCGCTTGCCATGAACCAAAGATACTCATTCAATGACTTGGCAGATAAGCGATTCAGAGTGTTTTATGAACAATATATTGTTATAAAAAACGATTACGTTTCTTTGCATTTCTCATCGAAATACCAGTGATTAACATAGCCAGTTCACCATAATCAAGAACAAGATTATTGCCGATTTTTTGAGAAACCGGTAGCTCAAAAGTTCCCTTTTCAAGTCGTTTATAGAACAGTACAAAGCCTCCCGGTTCCCAGCGAAGCAACTTGATACGGTTACGCTGGCGGTTCACGAAAATAAATACATCGCCACTCATCGGATTCTGTCCAAGTTGTCCGCTTACCATTCCGCTCAGGCTATCAAACCCTTTGCGGATATCGGTTGCTTCCCGGTAAAGAAAATACCGGGCAGAAGTTATCGAGAACATCGGGCCTCAAAATGGATTAGTCCTTTTATCACACCTAATGGCGTTTGAGCCGGCAGGATTAACTCAACTCCATTGGGATAGTGCAGACAAATCTGGGCAGAGGCGAACCCATCCAGCGCAATAAATGCAGGAGCATCTTCTTCTTCCTTCAGAAGTTTTGAAACCCAATACCGGAACGTGTGGATCTTCAAGTCATTCTTGCGGGCAAATTCCGCCTGGCTAATCCCGCTTTCCTTCCATTGCTTAACAAAGGACTGCATCTTTTCGCTTTGTGCTTTCATTGTAGATTTTTGAGCACAAAGGTCTGGACGCTGCTACTAATTTAAAAGATGCTCACCCCCGTAGGCTTACGTTTTTATAGTGAAATACTGTAAATAATTCTATTTTTCGATAAGGCAAAGAGCCTGATATACTGGTTTATGCAAACTACAAGGCATAGTAATTCCTGTTCGCGAAGCAAGGCGATTTTTCGG
>CAIWMA010000021.1 GCA_903913645.1 uncultured Bacteroidales bacterium
AAATTGTAGTGGCTGCGCCTCTTAAAAATGCATATTCGTTACTTGAGGCATGGGGACGTAATGCCGGGGCTCTTTTCCTCATAACCACGGATCCTGCTGTCTTGCCGGCTGAAAATCCTGACCACACGGTCAATCCCTGCCCAAATTGAACATGGTAATCGCCGATCGCCAGTTGTTTTATAAATCCGATATTTTTAATAAAAAGGTGGGCCGAATAAAAGTCAAAACCTTTGTGCAACGTATCTGATTTGGGTAAAAAGGATTCGCCCGGATCTTTTTCGCCAACAAATCCTAATTTCAAATAATCCTTATAGGAATACTGTACTCTTAAAAACAGCGCATTCTGGTCGCCAACATAATAATTATTCGGATGTGCCAGCCTCACAGAATCTGAAACCGATGCATATCCACTTTGTTTCTGAAGAACTCGCTGATACCGCATCATCACATCAGTGCCACCATATTTCAGGGCACGTTGCAGCGAAAATTTCTCGGGAACATAAGGTGACAACGAGATAAAAGGCATGATCTGGCTTACTACTTTTTCGTTGAATCCTTCAATTACCTGCAATTCATAGATGGAAGCAAGCTGACCAAACTCTTTCGTATATTCAAGTAGGTTGCTGATTTGCAAATCATTCAGGAAAAATAAGCGACGCAGTTCGTTTTCGTCGCCGGAGTTGAGATTAACAGGCCGTTGTCGAAGCAGGTTTATCTCTTCCACCCAATCGCTGTAATCTGTTTCAACTTCCGATCGTTCAGCCAGGTTCTCAATCTGCTGTTCAATTTCTTCAGCACCTGTATATTTGGTAGTATCCGTCTGCTGTGCCGTGACTTTGCCAATGCAAAACAGTGTTAACAGAAAAGTTATACTGTTATATCGGTTAAGCATTTTTCCTTGTTTTGATTAGTGATTAAAAGGCATATTGTATCGAAACCTGTGGCGAATATCCCAATTGTGAATGCACGGACGATGATAGATCGAAAGTCAGGTTTTTCATTACAATACCGAACCCAAACGTATAACGAGCAGGGTTTGTGCTGAGGCCGATGCGGGCAAAAGCAACATTTCCAAGTTTGTATTCGGCTCCTGTGCGCAGTTCCATTGGGAAATCACTGTTTTTGTAAGCCTCAGCCGTAAGCAATAATTTGTCGGAGAAAGTGAATCCAAATCCCGCATTTAGGGTAGTTGGTATTCTCTCATTATTATAATCCGAAAGTTTAACATGCATCGGGTTAAATGTATGGGCGCCGAAAGTAAGTTGGTCGGTAATCTTAACCATAATTCCGGCATCAAAAGTAATATTGTTACGTTTTCCGTACTCTTCACCAAGCTTAGTCCCTATGTAATCCAACTGAATGCCTGCCGAAAAATGATTACCAAATTTAAGCGCGTATGCAAGGCCGGCTTTAGTGTTGCTGTACTTGGCATCGCCCGAATAAACGACTGTTGCGCCAAGCATACCATATTTTGTCTTAAGGGTAAAAGCACCGGTTTGAGTTCCCATTTCTTTTATCAGGAAACGGTTTTCGAAATATATGCCTGCGCCTGTTTTATCGTAAAAAGCCATACCAGCCTGGTTGTTATTCACACTCCAGAAATCGCATACAGTTGCAGACGAAAGTCCCATTCCCGCTGACCGGCCACCCTGGGTGATCCATTCGCCGGATGCAAGTGAAAATTTTATAAATCCAAATACAATTAAGAAGGTTAAACTAAGTCTCATACCGCACTAATTTTCGATTTGTTGATCAAAAATCTATTTACAAAGTCAGAGCAGTTAATACGAATATCAGATTATACAATAGCCATGCTAATTTAAGGATAAATTTGTCCAGATATCTCTGATTAATGTAATTTTGTAAAAAAAAGATAATTTATAAAGCGTTTTGATATGGATACAAACAAAGTTCTTGAGTTTCTTACTCAGTTGAAATTGAATAACAACCGCGAATGGTTCCTGGAAAATAAAAAATGGTATGATGACTCAAAGAAAGAAGTGGAAAACTTTGTTTCAGGAATTATAACATCCATTTCGGCTATCGATCCTGCTTTACAAACCCCGCCTATGAAAGATTGTATGTTTCGTATTTTTCGGGATGTGCGTTTTGGCGCGGATAAATCGCCATATAAGACCAATTTCGGGGCTTTTATTGCACAAGGTGGGCGTAAAAGCAGCTATCCCGGATATTATTTCCACTTTGAACCTGGTGAAAGCATGCTGGCTGGTGGTGTTTACCAACCACAGCCTGACACGCTTAAATTGCTGCGGAACGAAGTTTACTTTCACAGCTCCGAATTAAAATCCATCCTTGAGAAACCTTCTTTTAAAAATCATTTCAATCAACTGGGCGATTTCGATAAATTGAAAAAAGCGCCTAAAGATTTTCCTGCTGATTTCCCGGATATCGATCTGCTGAAATACCGGTCCTATATTGTTTCTGAAAATATTCCTGATAAAGTTATTATTTCCGATAATTATCAGAAACAAGTGCTTGAAATGGTGCGAGAACTTCAACCGTTTATGGCATTTCTAAATAGGGCGATAAGTAATGGATAATTGGCGGTAAGATAAATTGAAGAAAATGTTACATAAAAAAAGACAGGTCAATTGCCTGTCTTTTTTGTTTCCGATAACTTAGATTTAAAGCCCAAGCTTAAATATCAATATTCGCGTATTTTGCGTTTCTTTCAATAAAATCACGGCGTGGAGGTACTTCATCGCCCATCAGCATACTGAAAACACGGTCGGCTTCCGATCCGCTTTCGATGGTAACCTGGCGCAAAGTGCGGAACTGTGGATTCATTGTTGTTGACCAGAGTTGTTCCGCGTTCATTTCTCCCAAACCTTTGTAGCGCTGAATGTGAATCCCTTTATCTGAACCGTCTTTCGACCATTCGGAGATTAATTTCACCCGCTCTTCTTCGTTCCAGCAGTATTTCTCGGTATTTCCTTTTTTAAGAAGATACAATGGAGGAGTTGCGATATAGATGTATCCGTTTTCAATCAGCTCTTTCATATAGCGGAAGAAGAAAGTAAGGATCAAAGTGGCAATGTGGCTTCCGTCCACATCGGCATCAGTCATGATAATAACCTTGTGGTAGCGGAGTTTATTTACATTCAGGGCTTTTGAATCTTCTTCGGTGCCAATTGTAACGCCGAGTGCCGTGAACATATTCTTGATTTCCTCGCTGTCGAATATCCTGTGTGGCATAGCTTTTTCAACGTTAAGGATTTTACCTCTAAGCGGCAGAATGGCCTGAAACTTTCGGTCGCGGCCCTGCTTGGCTGTTCCACCTGCAGAATCGCCCTCCACCAGGTATATTTCGCAAAGAGTTGGGTCATTTTCTGAACAGTCGGCTAGTTTTCCGGGTAAACCTGAGCCTGAAAGTACATTTTTGCGTTGAACGAGTTCCCTCGCTTTACGTGCGGCATGGCGTGCTGTAGCAGCAAGTATAACCTTATTAACGATCATACGGGCTTCACGCGGATGTTCTTCGAGGTAATAGCTTAGCATTTCGGCAACCAGCTGATCAACAGCGCCCATTACCTCGTTGTTTCCAAGCTTGGTTTTGGTTTGTCCTTCGAACTGAGGTTCCATAACCTTACAGGAAATAACTGCAGTAAGACCTTCGCGGAAGTCATCACCAGCAATATCGAACTTGATTTTGTCGAGCATTCCCGACTTTTCGGCATATGATTTCAAGGTACGGGTAAGTGCCCGCCTGAAACCGGCAAGGTGGGTTCCCCCTTCGTGAGTATTGATATTATTAACGTACGAATGAATGTTTTCGGAAAATGATGTGTTGTACATCATGGCAAGTTCAACTGGCACATCATTTTTCTCGCCTTCCATGTAAATGGGTTCGGGGATGAGTTTTTCACGTGTTTCGTCGAGGTATTCAATAAAATCTACTAAGCCCCTGGTTGAATAAAATACTTCTTTAACAAAATTGCCGTCATCATCTTTTTCGCGCTCATCAATTAAGGTAAGTTCAATTCCTTTGTTCAGGAACGAAAGTTCACGTAAACGGGCAGCGAGGATATTTATATCGAAAACTTCTGTGATGAAGATCGTATTGTCGGGCTTGAAATGAACGGTGGTGCCGGTATAATCGCTTTCGCCTGCAACACGAACTGCGTATAAGGGTTTACCCTGCGAATATTCCTGTTCGAAAATTTTACCGTCACGGTGAACAGTAACTTTGAGCATAATCGAAAGTGCATTCACACAGGATACACCAACTCCGTGCAAACCTCCGGATACTTTATACGAACCTTTATCGAATTTTCCACCGGCGTGTAACACTGTCATTACAACTTCCAGTGCCGATTTCTTTTCTTTTTCGTGGTAATCAGTAGGAATACCACGGCCGTTATCAGTTACCCTTACGGAATTGTCGGGAAGTACCGACACGATGATCTGGTTACAATACCCGGCCATCGCTTCGTCGATGGAATTATCAACTACTTCGTAAACCAGGTGGTGAAGTCCTTTTACACTGATGTCGCCAATATACATGGCAGGGCGTTTACGCACTGCTTCGAGTCCTTCGAGTACCTGGATATTGTCGGCAGTATATGTGCCGTTTCCATTTCCAAGACCAGTTCCACTGGCATTCATATTATTTTCTAATTCGCTCATAATCAATTTGTTGCAATTCAGTCATTAATGCATCGCAAAGGTACGTATTTTATTCGATATAATCAGGAAAATGGCTTCCCGGATGATAAGAATTTATCAACATTTTTTACTGATAGTTAAAATGTTAACTAGCAGTAAATGAATAAAATATAATTTTTCCGTGTTTGATTTCCATATGGTGTCAATATGTTTCGATACACCAAATGAAACACGATTACAAATCGATTATGCGGTATGATTAAAAAATAATTGCATACGATATTTTGATCAGGAAATCATTTTTGGGAGAAGCTGTACGCAGTTCTTTCGAATAATCGTTGAACATAAATGTCCCGTTAGAGCCATCAGTTGTTCTTCCCTGCGACCAGACAAGAAAAATGGTTGAACCAGGTTTGTATTCCCACCTGTAAACCAGGTTTGACCTGTATTGCAGGAAATGGAAATCCGGATTATCGAAACTGAAACCGGCTCCGCCGCCATCAGGATTAACGGTATAAACATTTGATTCAGCGTCTAATTTAATCTCAGAATTACTATACTCGTGATACCTGTCGGAATAGGCTGAAGCATCAGGATCAGTAATGGATTTAAATTTTGAATATTTGCCTGCAAAATAGAATGGTTGTCCATAATATTGAACTGACATATCAGGAGTAAGACTGATATTTACTCGGGCAGCAAGCGAAAACTGCTTGCTGTCGAGTTGACCCATTATGTAATTGTCAGGACCGTTTGCTTCAATTGTTGTAACATATTGAAGCTTATCCTGGGCAACAAAGAAAGAAGGGGAAAGTGATATTGAGACAGTGTTCACAGGCTTATAGGTGAGTGAATATTCAATATCTGTCATGTTTGAATTATCAAATTGACTCCACCGATTCATAAGGAAAAGATTCATCGAGAGTTTTTTCCTTTCATCGCTGTTGAACCCAATCCGATAATTAAAACTGGGAGGACTTTTAAGCATCGGGCCTCCCCGTAAGTCATACGCCGACAGCGAATTACCCTGTAAATTAAATCCGGTAAAAATTGAATAGTAATTTTTAAATTGAAGGTTTCCATTCATTTCCAGCCCCTTGTATATACTTTGCCCGGCAAAATTCCAGCCGGTATAAATATCGCCTCCAAAGTTAAAGGAATTGTAAAAGTGTTTCGGCTGCCACTCATTATATCCAAACCAGGCTACCTGCTGAATATTATCCGATTGCTGCATAAAACCAAGGTCGTTAAAATCGAGCTTAGGCGATGACCATGTCACCCACGAAAGTACCCTGAAATGCCCTCCGCCAAACTTGCCAAATTCGAGTGTTCCTCCATGTCCACTAAGGCTTGTAAGTGAGCTGTCGAGCTCCAGGTGGTTGGCATCCGGCCGTTGGAAATTGTGGGTTGAATTAGTCTGTAATTCTGTAATTGATTCCTTCGAACCATAAATACTGCTGAAAATGCCCTTTACAGTAAAAAAATAGTTTTTGTCCTTCCAGTAATGGGTAGCATTAACACCTCCGGTATAAGCAGATGCGGGAAGCGTGATAAAGTTTTCGCTGTTAATATCCCTGTTTGTAGCAGTAAATATTCCTCCTACTACCGTATTCCCCTTGTCGATATCCTGCTCAACCCTGGCTACTACGTAGTTGGTGAAAGGTTCGACGGGATATTTGCTTTCAACGCCTTCCTTTTGTACATCGGCATTTTCTCTTTGGGTGAATGACTCTAGAACCCCGATGGAAGTTCCTTTATGGGTTTTGCCCGATAGTTTAAATGCCCCGAGAATAGAAGTATTGTCAGGATTTCGCGCATATTCATTATCATTCAGGTCAGGTGCGAAATGTGGCGGGCGTCCGATACGCCTTGAATAAAACATCCCGGTGCTTGCCCCGTCGCCATCGCCGGATGTCATGCCGAATTTAAAAATATTGCGGCCTTCAATAAAGAAAGGCCTTTTTTCGGGAAGAAAGGATTCAAACGCAGAAAGATTTACGAGTGACGGATCTGACTCTACCTGCCCGAAATCAGGGTTTACTGTCATATTTAAAGTAAGATCGTTTGTGATACTGATTTTTCCATCCAGGCCTGCCGAAAATTTCTGATTTTTACCAGTTGCATAAGGATTGCCATCCTCTTTTTCGGAGTACGAAAGCTTGCCCAAAGCAAAGGGGAATAACTCTACATCTTTTTTGGGCGAAATGGTATTGATGCCAGTCATTAAGCCGAAATCGCTTACCGTTTTATTGGCGCTCTTATGTAGAGGTTTCCATAATGAAAGTTCGCTTTTGCGGAAGACAAAACGGGCTACTTCTATTCCCCATTCGTAGCTATTTTTCTTTGTAAAACGGAGTTGGGATAATGGAATCCGCATTTCGGCATTCCATCCTTCAGCGTCTGTAGTTGTTTTAACATACCATATCGGATCCCAACTTGCATCCTGTGAATTATCGTTAGTGAATATCGCATCCATTTTTGAACCTGCAGCCGTAACACTGAAACTAAAACCTGTAAGCTTATCTTCGTAGCTGTCGATAATAATTCCTGCCCAGTCGCCATCTTCGCCATCACGCCTCGAAAGCCTTTGGTTAATTTTACCCGGTTCCGTATCATACGATTTTATAGCAACAAACAAGTTGTTGTCGTCGTAGAGTATAGCAAATTTTGTTTTCTGGCTTGGAAGAGAATCCTCGTAGGGTTGGAACTGTACAAAATCGCCGCCCCACTCAACATTTTGCCAGCAACCATCGTCGAGTTTTCCATCAATTACAGGTACTTTTGAATTTATCCTTTTTGTTGAGTAGGATTTGTTTTGTGGGAACGCTAAAAATGGTAATGATATAAGGATCAGAAAAGTAATGATTCTGCACATATTTGTGTTTTATTCTAAGACGTGAAACAACTAAAAATGTTACAAAATAAAACATTTTAAACTGCTTTTTGATGAGTTTTCGACCTCCAAAACCGGCTTAATATACGTATCAAACTATATGTTCGCTGATCTGTCAGAATTTATCGGTCAAAACTAATTCTTCAAAAACAGATAAGTTTTCGTTATTCCAGATTTAGCTGATTTAAATACCGGTTCCGTTGATCGACAGAAGCAATACACTGATATAATTTGCTATTGAACTTTGTCGATCCTACCTTTGTCATTAAATCTCTTTGTTTACAGAATTTAAATTTATGAGAGAAAAAATACTCAATATAAGAATCATCGAAATATTTATTTTCACTATCCTCTGGGTGGCGGTTTTTTCCGTTCCCTTTTTTAATCAACGTATTGATAATACAGTGAACTGGGGAAAAGTAATTGGCGAATGGATCACCATGCTTTCTTTTCTGGTCATATTTGTCCTTAATACGCTATTCCTGGTTCCGAAATTTTTATTTCAAAAAAAATATAGCTCATACATCTTATTAACTTTCCTGGCAATTGTATTTGTGATTGGAGTAACTGTATCTTTAAGGCAGATCATAACTCCACCGCAGCCTCTTGGCATGACACCAATGGATCTCGGTCCGGGAATGCCGCCTATGGAATTAGGGCCAGGAATGCCTCCGCCACAAGGATACAAACCTTTATCTCCTCCTGTTCCTAAATCATTATTTATGGTTTTTATCGACAACCTGATACTCTCATTGTTGGTTGTTGGTGTTGGTACTGCTATAAAAATGGTTTCACAATGGCTAAACGAAGAAAGCAAACGCAAAGACCTTGAGAAAGAACAGCTTAAAACCGAACTGGCATTGTTGCGTCACCAGGTAAGCCCGCATTTTTTTATGAATACGCTGAATAACATCCACGCGTTAATCGATATTAATGCTGAAGATGCCAAGAATACGATTATTGAATTATCGACTATGATGCGATACTTATTGTACGATACTGCCCACGGACAAACAACACTGAAAAAAGAAATTGCTTTTATTGAAAGCTATATCACATTAATGAAATTGCGGTTTCCCGAAAATGTGACCGTTACAATTGATATTCCCGAAAGTATTAATGATATCGTGATACCGCCGATGCTCTTTATATCGTTTCTCGAAAATGCTTTTAAACATGGAGTAAGCTATAAAGCTGAGTCGTATGTGTCGTTCATGATCAGGCAAAACGATAAACAATTGAATTGCAACATTAAAAACAGCAGGCACAGTCACATCGAAAGCTATGACCAAAGTTATTCCGGAATAGGGATGGCTAATATTAAAAAGAGCCTGAAATTACTTTTTGGTAACGATTATACACTGAATATTATTGAAAATGATAAAGAATTTGAAGTTCAATTAACAATTCCGGTTCATGAAAATAAGATGTATAGCTATTGATGATGAGCCTCTGGCGTTAAAACAGATAAGTTCGTATATTTCCAAAACACCTTTTCTGGAAACTGTAGCGATTTGCCATAGCGCCTTCGATGCTATGGAATACCTTTCAAAAAACGAAGTCGATCTTATGTTTGTGGACATAAACATGCCTGATGTGAACGGAATGGATTTTGTAAAGTCGCTGGCGCAAAAGCCGCAGATTATATTTACTACTGCTTACACCGAATATGCAATGGAAGGTTTCCAGGTGGATGCACTGGATTATATACTGAAACCAATAAGTTATGCCGTCTTTCTCAAATCGGCGAACAAAGCAAAAACCTGGTTTGAACTGAATCTCAGGCAACCGGAAATCATACATGCAACCAAGGACAGTCTTTTTGTAAAATCAGAATACAAAATGCTCCGTATTTTTCTGTCAGAAATAACATACATCGAAAGCTCGAACGAATATATACAGATTCATCTGATTAACGGAGAGCCGGTTACAACACTTATCCGCCTGAAGGTGATGGAAGAACAGTTACCGAAAGATAAATTTATGCGTGTGCACCGCTCATTTATAGTAAATCTCGACCGGGTGAAAGTGATAGAACGGAACAGGATTGTCTTCGATCCTAACGTGTACATTCCTGTCGGAGAGCAATACAAGGAAAGTTTCCAGGCATTTGTTGACAGGACCTTTTTGGTGTAGAGTTATAGGTTAATTGTTATAAGTTAAAAATTATTCGAATGCTTTCTAGTGTCATTCGGTTGTTGTTTTGGATCTTGATATCTTGGAACCTGAAACTTGGAACCTGAAACAACATCTACCTTCTTACCCAATAAAATTCCCTTTCCACTTATCTGGAAACCCTTTTCACTGAATTCATTTTTATCCTCCGGTTCCTTATTTTATATTTGTTGTATCGTTTATTTGAGATTATTTACAAATAACGTCACAAATGCCAAACTGATTTGTTGATTTGCTAATCATACTTCTATGAAACTCAAAAAGAACATTGCCACCAGCGCCGAAGGATTTATTTTTAATCCAGGCACAGGAGATTCTTTTTCCACTAACCCTATAGGCGCGGAAATACTTTCGCTGCTTAAAGAAGAGAAAACCATTGCTGAAATCATAGACGTGATTTCCGCTAAATATGATGTTGATCAAAGTCAGTTCGAAAAAGATCTTGACGACTTTAAATCTCAATTAGAGGATTCAAATATTTTGGACTAGCGTTATGAAGAAGCCATCTGCAAATACCAATATAGTAAAGAAGAAAATTGTAGTTGCTGTAACGGCACTGAATGCAATTGACAATCCTGGTCCGGGCGTTGCTGTAATCCGCGCCATCCGTGAATGCCCTGATTTTGACGTTCGTATTATCGGACTTTCCTACGAAGCACTCGAACCCGGCTTGTATATGCACGACCTGGTGGATAAAACCTACCAGATTCCTTATCCTTCTGCAGGAACTGACAGCCTGATGGCACGGATCATCTACATTCATGAAATCGAAATAATAGATGTTATAATTCCCAATTTCGATGCCGAGTTGTATAATTTCATAAAATTACGGGATAAACTTACGGATCTTGGGATAAATACCTTTTTACCTGATCTGGACCAGTTTGAATCGCGGGATAAAATAAAGCTATACGAATTCGGACAAAAACACGGGTTACTGGTGCCTGCCGATAAAGTTATCTACCAGGTTAAAGATCTAAAAGAAGCAGCAGAAGAGATCGGCTACCCAATGGTAGTAAAAGGCAAGTTTTACGATGCCATCATTGCCAATACGCTGGAGCAGGCGCAGAAAGCATTTTACAAGATTCAGGCGAAATGGGGGCTACCGATTATTGTTCAGGAATTCATTAACGGTACTGAAATCAACATAGCCGCTTTGGGTGATGGCAAGGGAAATTCCATCAGTGTGATCCCGATGCGGAAACTCTACATTACTGATAAAGGCAAAGCCTGGGCAGGCATAACGCTCGACGACTCTTCGTTTATTGAACTTGCCCGTAAGTTTATCAAAGTAACCAAATGGCGTGGCGGATGTGAACTCGAGATTATGCAAACGGCTGATGGAAAACCGTACATTATGGAAGTCAATCCGCGTTTTCCAGCCTGGATATATTTAACAGCTGCCGCAGGACAAAATCAACCGGCATCGCTTGTTAAACTGGCAATGGGCCAGCAGGTTGTTCCGTTCAAACACTATGAAGTTGGAAAAATGTTTATCCGCTATGCCTGGGACCTGATCACGGATGTTGGTGAATTTCAGAAAATTTCGGGAACCGGAGAACTTCAGGAAAAGAGTAAGTATGACTTAAATGTGTCGCTGAACTGAGAAAAATTAATAGTGAATAGGTTAATGATAATATGGATTTATACAACCTGTAAACTGGAATCTGACACTTTCAAAAGTAAAAAGTCCTCAAACGTTTAGAATACACCTTTGCCTCCAAATAGAGAAAAGCATTCATGGAAAAACTGAGATATGAACGACCGATTATTCAGAAAATGAATACCGGACTTATGAATAAATTCGGCACCCGCACTGAATATGAACCTGTTACTCACATTGAAAGTGTGCCTGTTAAAAGCCTGATAAAAGAGTATGGCTCACCGCTTTTTGTGATTTCAGAAAAGCAGATCAGGCGAAATTACCAGAATGCGACCAGGATATTTAAAACCCGATATCCAAAAGTGCAGTTTGCCTGGTCGTATAAAACCAATTATATGAATGCGGTTTGCCAGGTTTTTCACCAGGAAGGTTCGTGGGCAGAAGTGGTTTCAGGATTTGAATACAACAAGGCGCTTGGAAATGGAGTGCCGGGAAGCAAAATTATTTTTAACGGGCCCGATAAAACCGACGAACAACTTATTGCTGCAGCGCGGAATAACTCATTAATTCATATCGACCATTTCGATGAACTCTATTCATTGATTAAACTGAGTGAAGAAAATAACCTGAAACCGCGCGTAGCAATCCGTGTAAACATGGATACCGGCATATACCCTAAATGGGACCGTTTTGGTTTTAATTTTGAAAACGGCCAGGCCTGGAATGCCATTACACGTATTATAAACTCCGAAAATCTGGATTTGGTTGGCCTTCATTGCCATATTGGTACATTCATGCTTTCGCCGGCTGCCTATGCGGTTGCTGCCACAAAATTGTGCGAATTGACCTGGAGTATCAAAGAAAAATTTAACAAAACTATTCAATATATCGATCTCGGCGGAGGTTTCCCTTCTACTAATACGCTGAAAGGTGCCTATTTGCCTGGCTCAGATACTGTTCCATCGATCGATCAGTTTGCTGATGCTATTACTGATGTTATCCTGGGATACGGATTCAAACACGACGATCTTCCTTTGCTGATACTCGAAACTGGCCGCGCGCTGATTGATGATGCCGGATTTTTGCTTGGTACAGTTTTGGCAAGCAAACGACTTTCGGATGGCCGGAGAGCAACAATCCTTGATTTCGGTGTAAATTCGTTATTTACTGCATTCTGGTACGATCATAAAGTGAGTCCTGCTCAGGCATTTGGGCAACATACCGAAGAAATGGTGCTGTATGGTCCGCTTTGCATGAATATCGACATTGTCCGCGAAAGCATAACCATGCCGCTGCTCGAAAAAGGGAATCACCTGGTGGTACACAAAGTTGGCGCCTATAATATGACCCAGTGGATGCAGTTTATCACTCTCAGGCCAAATATTTTGATGATTGATAAAGAGAATAATACGCATGTGATCCGAAAAGCCGAAACCCTCGAATACCTCGAATTAAACGAGCAGGTTCCTGAACATTTAAAACATAATCCGCTGAAATAGTTATTTTTACGCTTACTGCAACATCGTTTACTTAATTTGATTGTTGCATTCTGAACTTTGAATTCCTACCATGTACCTGCAGCGACACATTGATTCATTTCGTAATACAATTCTGCCAGCCACGCTGAACAGCTATTCTGTTATTTTCTTTTTTAACAATAGGATTTTGGCGATTGTACTTTTGCTGGTATCGTTTTTTAATTTTTATGCCGGGCTGAGTGGTCTTATAGCTGTAATGGTAACTGTGCTTATTGCAAACTCAATGGGATTCGATAAGAATCTGCTGAAAAGCGGTCTGTATAGTTTCAACGCTTTACTCACCGGCATGGGGATGGGAACATTTTTCGATCCGGGTTTTGTCTTTTTTAGCTTGCTTTTGCTTGCTGCATTGTTAACTCTTATTCTTTCGGTTACATTGAGCGGATGGCTCGGCAAGTATGGCCTGCCTTTTCTGAGTCTTCCTTTCGTGATTACATTTTGGTTTATCGTGTTGCCAGCATCGCAATTTCAAAATCTCGGGCTTACACAGCGTAATATTTACTGGATGAACGAAGTGTATGCCATTGGCGGAAGTTCGATGCTCAGTTTTGTTCAAACCATCGATGCGCTTCCGATACATAAAATGCTGGATATTTATCTGCGTTCGATGAGTTCGATTTTTTTCCAGGATAACCTGGTAGCAGGATTGTTGATTGCGGTAACATTACTTATCTGTTCCAGGATTGCATTTTCATTGTCGGTAATCGGGTTTTTAGCGGCGTACATGTTTGCCCAGTTTTCGGGATCGGTGGCCGCCAGTATTACGTATTATAACATCGGCGCCAACTATATTATGGTTGCAATTGCCATTGGTGGATTCTTTGCTATTCCGTCGCGGTATTCATACCTGTGGGCAGTTTTGCTGGTGCCGCTCACATCGCTGGTTTTACTTTTTATGAGTAAGTTATTTGGCTACATTCAATTGCCGGTATTCTCACTTCCTTTTTCGTTCGTGGTGATTCTCTTTATTTACTTCCTTTTGCTTCGTGTAAATCCGTCAAAGTTTAAATTGACCCCGGTTCAGTATTATTCGCCCGAAATAAACCTTTATACATTCAATAACAACAAGGAGCGACTTTCAAATTTGTTGTATTTTCCGCTTCACCTTCCATTCTGGGGCGAATGGACGGTTAGCCAGGGACATGATGGCAAACATACACACAAAGGAGACTGGGGTAAGGCTTTCGACTTTACAATTTTGGATGATGATGCCAAAACGTACAGTTCGAACGGGCTGTTATGCACTGATTATTATTGTTATAACAAACCTGTGGTGGCAGCAGCCGATGGCATTGTAGAAGGAATTGCAGACAATATTGATGATAACGAAATAGGTAAAGTTGATACTAATAACAATTGGGGAAACTCCATTATTATTCGCCATCTCACCGGGCTTTACACCCAGATATCCCATCTGAAGAAAGGCTCGTTTAAAGTTGCCAAAGGTGATTTTGTGAAACGTGGTGATCTGCTCGCTCATTGCGGGAATTCAGGCCGTTCGCCTGAGCCACACCTGCATTTCCAGGTGCAAAGTTCACCTGTATTAGGCGCAAGAACAATTGATTATCCATTTGCTTATTAT
>CAIWMA010000022.1 GCA_903913645.1 uncultured Bacteroidales bacterium
AAAAACTAATGTAAAATCATTAAAACAGGTAAGAATATTTCCACAAGCATCTTGTTATGTAATTGAAATTATTTATGAACAACAAGAAAAAGAACAATTAATTAATGATAATTATTTATCTATTGATTTAGGATTAAATAATTTAATGACTTGTTACGATACAAAAAATAATAAATCTTTTATAATTAACGGAAGACCATTAAAATCAATAAATCAATATTATAATAAGAAAAAATCAGATTTTCAAGAAAAATTAATGAAAAATAATAAAAAACAATATGGACAAAAACTGGAAAAATGATTCAATTCAATTCCCAAGACTAATAGCTGAGTTGGAGGCGTTAGGGGCGTTCACTCCAAGCGTGATGGAGATTTTGCGTGAAGAAATGGATTTAACTAACCTAGAAATTTGTTGCCTAATTGACAGGGCTCAATCCAAGTGGGGGGCGAAGAAAAAGAAGTTCTGTAATTGATCTCGTAAGTTTGGGGGCAGGGGGCCGATTACTGGCTTGGGATTAGATAACTAGACATATCCCGGCGCTGACATTGCGCCGGGTTTTTCTTGACAATCGCTCCGAAATCTGATATATTACTACCATGAAAGACAACTTAAAAATCCTTGGCAACGAAGTTACCCTTGCAATCGTAAGCACAGGGTCAAAGAATCTGGGGCGCTGCTTCGATCAATATAAGGGGCAACGCGTAAACGTCGAACCTATGCCAAACGACGCTTTTTCTTTCCCGTTCGCTGGTCGTGTAATCGGTTTTAGATTTGGTTCAAATAGACAAGACTCTCTTTTGCGAGTGGAGGATATGGACGGCGACGTGTGGGATTGTTTTCCGGAGCAATGCGAAATTATCTATAAGCAAGATTAATAAGTCCATTTAATTTAATTTAATAAAAAAATCCAATGAATTCTTTAATAGGTATTATGGTTTTTGGGGTTGCTTTTAATTGTTTGGCGAAAAATGATGTCTTGCCAGAAGCCAAAGTTAATAAAATAGTTAATGCAATCTACAAAATAGAGAATTCGGCCAAATACCCGTTCGGGATAAAGTCTATTCCATTAAAGGGCGGCACGCAAACGGAGCGAAAGAAATACGCAAGGAAGATTTGTCGGAATACAGTAATAAATAGTTATTCAAGGTGGATAAATGCCGGGCGTGTGGGCAATTACTTGGATTCTTTAGCGGAGCGTTATTGCGCTGAAAGTGTAGATTCGTCCGGACATCGGAATTGGCAAAAAAATATCCATAAAATAGTTGACAACTAAGTCCTTTTTTGATATTATGTGCGTATGAATAAAAACCTTTGCGGAAAAACGAGACCGAAAAATAAGCCTTATGAAGTCTGGACTAATGGAAGTTGGACTTGGGCGGTTCTGAAGAAGTGGCAAATTGACGATAACAAGCCTTACGCGAGATGGTTCTGCTTTGTAACGTCGCCATATTGCCCCTGCGGAGAGATGGGTGATGTCTATGTCAGCGAGATTAAGGGGCAAGCGTATAAGGTCGTTGACAATCTCGCCGGATTGGCAAGCGAACGCTCTGCAAGATTAGCCGGTTAATTAAAGCACGCTACACTCCCGCCGGTTAATCCCCGGCGGGTTTTTATTTTTAAGATAAACTTGACAGCCGAATCCTTTTCTGATATAGTGTGCGCATGAAAGACAATCTTCCAAAATCGCAAATCGATCTTCATAAAGTATCTATCTTCAAACTGATATGCATGATTGAACGTGGGGATAAGGATGTTGGCTATTTAATGATGAGCATCAAATCGGCAGAGGCGCGAAAAATCGAACGCTCTAGAGTAGTCAAATATCCGTTCCCCATAGACTAACGCGGGCGGCAAATACGCGTGCGGCAAATACGCGTGCGGCAAATACGCGGGCGGCAAATACGCGGGCGGC
>CAIWMA010000023.1 GCA_903913645.1 uncultured Bacteroidales bacterium
ACTTTTTCTCCTTCGGCATTTTCGTTGGTGGTTTTGTGTTTCTTCTGAAAGTTCCATCCTCCATACGCTCCCAAATCGAGATAATTGCCAATGTAATTCCCTCGGCGGCCAACATTTATACGTACGAAGGCTGTACAAGTCAGAGTGCTGACCTGGATTTTTTCCTTGTCGTTTATTGCTGTATCAGGAACGGTTTTCGGCTCTGACTGCTTCAGTTTATACGAAGTTGTATGTATTCCGCCGTCCAGGCCAATGGCAAGGTAATTTGTGATTCGGCGTTTGTATCTCAATCCCAGGCTAAAGTCTGTTGAAACTCCGGGTTTGGTATATTTCGCCGTTTCATTTGTAAAGAAAGGAAATCCTAAACCTATATAACCCTGTGTAAAATTCCTGAGATTGGGGCCGCGGGTTGGCCTGATAGTATCGGCTTTTACATTTTGTTGAAGCAGTATTTCCTGTGAGAATGCACCAAGTGATATAAAGAGCAGGGTGAATGTGAATATTTTCTTCATTGTAAACGTCTCTTTTAAAGTTTAACCGAAATGCTGTAACCCGCAAAATGCACATTCAGGGTTTCTCCATTATGAAAATCATTTTTGAAAAGAGTAAGTACTTCGGAATGTGTAACATCCAGCACATAGTAGTTGTCGAGTACGCCCGATTTGTTCATGATATTGTAATACAGGTATTCCTGGCTATTGCCTGGTTCGTTTTCATTTCGTTTTACGGATTTGTATCCTGTGTTCCCGTAAGTTGCTGTTTTATTTACTAAATCCTTATTTACAACAATGTTTACGCTATCCCCATTTTCAATAATTCTAAAGGTTGGCGCTATTGGAGTTTGATTCTTATTTAGAAAATGCCCTGCCTGCGGAATACCGAAACCATGCGCATAATCGAAATAAGGATAAAGGCTTCCTGATTCCTCAATTTCTTTAAAAAGCTGCATATTGGAAAGCGATCGATTGGTTTGCCATGCGCAGGCGGCGAAACCGGCCACCAATGGCGATGCAAATGAAGTTCCCTGCGTTGAAGTTAAACCGGCCGGTGCGGCTGCGATAACATGGCCATACGCAGAAACGTTGGGTTTCATGCGTTTATCTGTAGTTGGCCCATACGAACTGAAGCCAATATGATAGCCTGTTTCAGGGTCGGTTCCGCCAATGGAAAGAACGCTGTCGGCATCGGCAGGAGCTCCGATATAGTGCCAGGGATCGGAACCTTCGTTGCCTGCAGCATTAACTACAAGTATACCCTTGCCAGCTGCTATATTGGCTGCTCTTGTAACAAAAGAAGTTTTGCCATCCATCTGCCAGTTAAAATATCGTTTCCCGGTATATCCCAGCGAGCTGTTTATAATATCGGCGCCGTTTTTATCAGCCCATTCTGCTGCAGCAAGCCAGTATAGCTCTTCGGAGAATTTCTCCGAGCTTTTTTCCGTTTTAGCCAGTAAAAACTCAGCACCTGTGGCAAGGCCGATCTGGATATCGCCGAGTTTACCTGCAATGCACGACCATACCTCGGTACCGTGGCCGTTGCCATAAAATACATTTTCGTTATTTCCCCGTTTTGTAAAATCCCTTGTTGCAATCAGACGTTTTTCGCTCCGTATCTGGTTAAAGGCCGGAACATGGTCGGCCCTATCGAAGCCAACATCCAGAATGGCTATTCGCATGCCTTTTCCATCGATACCGGCTTTTCGCCAGGCGTCAACGCCCAAAGTTTTCAGCTGACCTGAGAGAATTTTTGCCTCATTTTCGTTTACCGAAGTATCGTAATCTTCATAGCTAGCAGCCTGCATCTGCAGAGGATTAATCCATTCAACCGCAAGTACATAAGGAAGCTGCCTTACAGTGTTAATTTGTAAATCATCTGCATCAACAGCCATGGAATTAAGCCAACGACTTTCAATGATAACTTCATTCACCATAAGTGAAATTTCACTCACATAACTTGTATTAACAGGCCAATCCGAAGGATCATCAATTGGAAGGCCGGTATTGACACGTCGTTCAATAGCCTTTTTGTCGAAATAGGAGTATGGATTGAAATCCTTGTGTTGCTTATCTTTAAAATACACCATCCATTGCTGCTGGGCTTCAGATAGAAGTGGCATGATGAAAAGCAAACCTGTAATAAGCAAAATATTTTTAAGCATAAAAGTGATTTGTGATTTTAACGATGAAAAGTGATTTCTATTTTATTCAACCAAATCAGTTGGTATTAAGGAAATGATTCAAACAGCAGAATGTTCAGTATTTGAGCATGTATGATAATATATTTTCAGTCTTCTCAAATCCATGGTAACAAAAGGTTTAAGCCTGAATTCTATAAGGCCGGTTCTTCAACCTTAAAATCCCTCAGCACCTTAAGTGCCTCTGAAATTGAATTCACTTTCTGGAAAGTAATGGTCAATTTTCCTGATCCTTCTTTCATGCGGCAAGATGCTGTATGAGTCTGAACATATTTAAGTACCGCAGTAAATACTTCGCTTTGATAATACGGCGAAGCTTCGTTGCTCAGGAAATGCCCGGTCATGGATTGGTTGCGGAGAATTAGCTTTTCAATTCCGATGGTTTTTGCCAATCGTCGGAGCCTGATAGCATTCAGCAATTCCTGTGTTTCTTCAGGAACCGGGCCGAAACGGTCAATCAGTTGATCCTGGAAAGCTAATAGAGCTTCTTCAGTTTCAAGGTTATCAAGTTCCTTATATAAACTAAGCCGTTCGGTGATATTACTTATATATTGGTCAGGAATAAGAATTTCGAGGTCAGTTTCTATCTGGCATTCACGAACAAACTCCTTTTCCATTTCTTCAGCATACAACTCGGAATATTCTGCAATTTTCAATTCGTGCATGGCTTCGTCGAGGATTTTCTGGTACATTTCGAAACCGATTTCGGTAATAAATCCACTCTGCTCTGCCCCAAGAATATTCCCGGCACCACGGATATCAAGGTCGCGCATAGCAATGTTAAAACCACTGCCGATGTCGGCAAATTCTTCAATGGCTTTCAGCCGCTTGCGGGCTTCATCACTTAATACGGATAGGGGTGGAGCCAGCAGGTAACAGAAGGCCTTGCGGTTCGAACGGCCGACGCGGCCACGCAACTGGTGCAAATCGCTTAATCCGTAATGATGTGCATCGTTAATAATAATGGTATTTGCATTGGGAATATCAAGTCCGGATTCAACGATGGTTGTACTGACCAGCACATCAAAATCCCCTTCCACAAATCCCAGCATCACTTTTTCCAGTTGATGGCCTTCCATCTGTCCATGTCCTACTCCGACCTTTGCATCAGGAACCAGCTTTTTTATAATCCCTGCAAGGTCCATCAGGTTTTGAATCCTGTTGTTTACAAAAAACACCTGTCCGCCCCTGGCCAACTCATAACTGATTGCATCGCGGACAATTTCTTCATTAAAAACATGTACTTCGGTTTGTACCGGGTAGCGGTTTGGCGGCGCGGTATTGATAATACTCATGTCGCGGGCTCCCATCATCGAAAATTGCAGTGTTCGCGGAATCGGAGTTGCCGTCAAAATAAGTGTATCTACGTTAACTCGAAGCTTTTTGAGTTTTTCTTTGGCAGATACCCCAAATTTCTGTTCTTCGTCAATTATCATCAAACCCAGGTCCCTGAATTTTACATCTGCGCTCAACAAGCGGTGTGTGCCTATCAGGATATCAGTTTTGCCTTCTTCCAGGTCTTTTAAAGTTTCATTTTGCTGTTGGGTGCTCTTAAAGCGGTTAATATAATCCACACGGCAAGGCATATTTTTGAGCCTTTCGGAAAAGGTTTTAAAATGCTGAACCGCCAATACCGTAGTAGGAACCAGGATGGCTACCTGTTTGCTGTCGGCAACGGCTTTGAAGGCTGCCCGGATGGCAATTTCGGTTTTTCCAAACCCTACGTCCCCGCATATCAGGCGGTCCATAGGATGATCGGCCTCCATATCCCGTTTCACATCCAGCGTGGATTTAACCTGGTCGGGCGTATCCTCGTAAATAAACGAAGCTTCGAGTTCGGTTTGAAGATATGTGTCAGGTGTAAACGCAAAGCCTTTGGCAGCGCGGCGTTCGGCATATAATTTTATCAGGTCGCGGGCAATATCTTTAACACGTGCTTTGGTTTTGGCTTTCAGCTTATTCCAGGCATTGGAACCAAGCCTGTCCATAGATGGAACATGACCTTCCTTACCCGAATATTTCGAAATCCGGTGAAGTGCGTGGATACTGATGTAAAGCAGATCGTCATTCTGATAAATAATACGTATGGCCTCCTGCCATTTCCCGTTGTTATTTATTTTTTCGAGCCCATCGAAGCGGCCAACACCATGATCGATATGCGTCACATAATCGCCGGGTTTGAGGTCGTACATTTCTTTCAGTGTAAGCGCCTGCTTGCCGCCGAAACTTTCTTTAAGCCTGAATTTATGGTAACGGTCGAAAAGCTGATGGTCGGTATAGCAAGCGATTCCAAGTTCTTTGCTTACAAATCCTTCGTGAAGAGAAAGGTTTATACAAACAAATTCCAGTTCTGCATCATCGGGATGGCTCTTCGCCAGGTCGTCGAGAATGGTATAAATACGTTCAACCTGCTTGGGGCTGTCAGCTAAAAGTACATTTCTGATTCCGGAAACTGAATTCCGCTGAAGTTCGGCCACAAACAGGTCGAAATTTTTATTGAACGATGGCTGCGGAGTAATCTGAAAATCAATTATAAAATTGTGGTCGAAGAAAGTATGCTTGCCAAACTCAACGATATTGAATCCTGTGGTCTGCCTGAGAAAAGTTTCCCTGTCGGTAAATAATTCGGATGGTTCCAGGTGTTGAACCGGGCCTGTAAGGGCATCGAAAGCTTTCACCGCTTTTTCATATTCAGCCTCAATCCTGTCAGCAGCAAAACCGGTATCATTAAGCCACAGAATAGTATAACGGGGAATAAAATCCAGGAAGGTTTCACGCGTTTCGACCAACGCACGATCCTGTACATTGGGAACAATAGTTATATGATTGAGTTTATCGATAGAACGTTGAGTTACCGGATCGAAAGTACGCAATGATCCTACCTCATCGCCCACAAATTCGATACGATATGGATTATCATTGGTAAACGAGAAAACATCGATAATGCCTCCCCGTAACGCAAACTGACCGGCTTCAACTACGTAGTCGGTTCGCTCAAAACCGTATTCGTCCAGCAGGTCGTAAATAAAATCAAGGTCTACTGTTTCGCCACGTTTCAGTTTCAGCGTTGATTTCTCAAGATATTTACGGTTAACGACTTTTTCGGTTAATGCTTCGGGATAGGTAACAATGATGGTGTCTTTCCCCCGGGTTGTGATACGCTTGAGTACTTCGGTGCGCATCAGCACATTGGAATTGTCGGTTTTTTCGGGTTCGTAAGGTTTTTTATATGAAGTAGGATAAAACAAAACATGGCGGCGGTGGAAATTCTCGTCGGTATCTCCCAGAAGGTTTTCCAGGTCGTTGCAAAAATAAACTGCGCTTTCCTTATCGTTCAGTACAACCAGATGAATTCCCGAAATAGATTGGTGCAAAGCCGCAGCAGCTACCGAAGCTGATGAGCCAACCAATCCTTTCAGCAAAATTCTTTGTTTTTCAGGGCTTTTAAGCAAAGCTACAGCTTCCTGAATTTTGGAATCTCTGGTGAATGATGAAACCATTTGAGAAGCCGAAAACACTTCACTAACGGGCTCTCCCAGGGGTACCAAAGCTAATTTATCGTTTGAACTCATTTAATTTTATAAATGCCTTTAGCCGGAAATGTGAATTACCGGCGGTTTGATTTTTAATTTGGTGCAAAGGTAATGAAGATTACGGTCGGTCTTTTATTCCGGGCGTGACTTTGAGCCGCGATCAGACTAAAAGAAAAAAGCAATTAAATTGTCCCAATTTCTTTTGTGATTCCATTCACAAAGCTTTACCTTTACATTTTCCGGCTTTTCAAACCTATGAAACCGCAACTTATTCATTTAAAATAATATACTATGGAAAAGAGCATTAAAGGAACCCGTACAGAAAAGAATTTACTCAAGTCATTTGCCGGTGAATCCCAGGCGATGAACCGCTACCTGTTTTTTGCAAAACAAGCTAGAAACGAAGGTCTTGAGCAAATTGCCGCTATGTTCGAAAAGACAGCCTGGCAGGAACAGCAGCATGCTAAAAGGTATTTCAAATTTCTGGAAGGGGGAGAAGTAGAAATTACAGCCTCCTACCCTGCCGGAATTATCGGAACAACTGCCGAAAACCTGAAAGCCGCTGCAGCCGGTGAAAACGAAGAATGGACCTTGCTTTATCCCGAGTTTTCGGAAATTGCCAAAG
>CAIWMA010000024.1 GCA_903913645.1 uncultured Bacteroidales bacterium
AGTACTCTGATACGTAAGCCGGTAAAGTTATTCACAGTATTACGGTAAATCGGTCTAGCCACTAAGCGGCGACTACCCAGATCCATGGTTTGCCGACCGGCTTTGATTTCAGACGGCTTACCCTCTCCCCTATTCTCATTCTTATTGGGTTTGGGATAGGAATAGTAGCAATTATGAAAAGACCAAAAGACTAGGATGACATATATACAGGCTATTATTATTGCTATTGTTGAGGGAATAACTGAATTCCTGCCTATCTCGTCAACAGGGCATATGGCGCTTACTGCGTCGTTTTTAGGCATTGAGAAAGATGCTTTTACGAAACTTTTCATAGAAAATATACAGTTCGGAACCATCATTTCTGTTATTATTCTTTATTGGAAAAGGTTTATAGATTTTAAAAAGTTCTCATTCTATTTAAAGTTGTTTGTTGCATTTCTTCCTGCAGCATTTATTGGAATTCTTTTAAAGAAACACATCGACCAGGTACTTGAAACACCGCTGTTCATTGCTATTGTTATGTTTGTAGGCGGAATTCTGCTGCTTTTTGTGGATAACTGGTTCCAGAAACCGACTATTAAATCAGACGAAGGGCTTACCTATAAAAGCTCCCTTATTATAGGTCTTTTCCAGGTTTTGTCGGTATTATTTCCTGGTTTAAGCCGTAGTGCAGCCACTATAGTTGGAGGTATGCAACAGAAACTTACCAGGCAGGCGGCTGCCGAATTTTCCTTTTTCCTGGCAGTACCTACCTTAGCCGGAGCTTTTGCTAAAAGTTTGTGGGATACGATGAAAGAAAACCCCGAAATTCTAACAAAATCGAATATAAACCTGCTTATTCTAGGAAACCTCATCGGATTTGTTGTAGCCATGTTCGCTATTAAATTCTTTATTAGCTTCCTCACAAAGCATGGATTCCGGATTTTTGGATGGTATCGTATTGTGGTCGGCCTGATCATAATCTGCCTGATTGTGTTCGGATATAATCTCTCGGTTGTTTAATGGATTTTGATCTGGAATCAGGTGAGATCCTGCTTGTAAACAAACCCTACCGCTGGACTTCCTTCGATGTTATAGGTTCATTGCGTGGATTGATGAAACATTTGCTCGGAGGCAAAAAAATTAAGGTTGGTCATGCCGGCACACTCGACCCGCTTGCAACCGGGCTTTTGATTATCTGCACCGGTAAAGCCACCAAGCGTATCGAAGAATTTAAGGATTTCGACAAGGAATACACCGGCACATTTGTACTTGGAGCCACAACGCCATCGTACGATATGGAAAAAGAGGTGAATGAAACCTTTCCTACCGGACATATAACTGATGAAATGATCAGGGAATCTGCCCAAAATCTAAGTGGTGACATCATGCAGATTCCGCCTATGTTTTCGGCCATAAAAGTGGATGGGAAACGCGCTTACGAATCGGCACGTAAAGACAAGGATCTAGGCTTGGCAGCCCGCCCGGTAAGTGTTCCGGTTTTCGAAATTACCCGTATTGAAATGCCTGAAATTGATTTCCGTATTGTTTGTTCAAAAGGAACCTATATA
>CAIWMA010000025.1 GCA_903913645.1 uncultured Bacteroidales bacterium
GTATTCCTGTGCCTTAACAGTATGCCGGGCAAATGTGGCACAGAGCAGGGTTATCAGAATCTTTTTCATAAAGGAGAATTAGTAATAAAATTCATGATTCAGTCAATTTAATTAATGGCTAATTGCTGGTATCAGATCTTTAACATCCAGTTCGTCAAGCAGCTGGTAAACATAATAATAGCCGTCCTCTGCTTTTAAGTTTCCTTCCAATTTGCGCTTCACTTCTTCTTTTTTGGGAATTTCGAACCACATAAACTGTATGGCAGATCGTGGTAGTTTACGGTCCCAGTAATCAGGATTGGGGCGCATAACGGGAGTTTCGTTTTTTTGGGAACTGATCCGGGAAATGGATTCCGGGCTCCCGAAATAGGCAAATCCATCCTTTTCAGTTTCTGAAAACACGGCGAACTCATTTTTCAGAATAGGGATCATCGCATCCACCTGTATTTTATCAGGCAGCAGTTTATAATATTCCATCAATAGCCTGAATGTTTCGCGGATAGTAACCTGGTTCCAGTATTCCGGCAGGTTAGGATTAAAAATAACCAGGTTGTCGCTGTAGCGGTCGATTCCCGGACAAACTTCTTCTTTTACGCCCGGAAGGAAAAAGAGCTCTCGCAAAGCAACAGTAGATTTGTTCGTAGCTATTTCGTTGAAAGCGGGGTTGGTAGGATTATAGGAATTGCTGTAATCAGACACATTGAAGCCATTACTGCAAAACTTCTCTGTCATATTCACCTCAAAGCGCCATTCAGGTGGTTCATTAATCCATTGTACTTCTTTGCCTTTGCGTAGTGACCAGGTTTTAAAGTAGAACTTAACTGATGAGGGCAGACCATACCCGGATTTGGTATTACACCTGCCACCGTTCAGATATGCTTCGCCATCGAATCCCTTGATGTCTTTCAATACCGGGTTCTTTCGAAAAATACCGACCACTGTCACAAGATTTTTCTTAGCAGCTTCGGCTTCAGCATTTGTATAACCGCATGATTTCATGTATTGATCAGGGCCCTGGCCATTAAGTGTTCCGGTGGTTATTTTAAAAGTGCCGGGCTTGTCCAAAAGGAGTTTTTTATCCTGGGCTTCGCTTCTCACAGAGCATATTAATAAGTAGCTAACCATTGTTAATACTATAACTTTCATAAACCTGGCCATTATTTAAATTATTCCGTTTCAGAATCCTGAACCAGATGTCATTTATATTTGAAGTTTATTTTCCATGAATCAAGATACCTATTTTATCAACCTGGAGATTTTTGGCGAACAATCCCACATAATCAATTAATCCTCCATTATCGTGCTTAAAATCTTCCATTTCCGTTTTTGTACGGGGGTTATATTCCATTGACATAAATTGCACAGCTGTTGACGGCAGTGCGCGGTTCCAGCTTGCCGGGTTAAACCTGACAACCGGCATTCCCTCACCATGGGCATTGATTGTCGAAATTCCCGATTGGGAATCTGAAAATGCCGGCTGCGTCAATTCGTCGGCTGTGAAATTTTCAAATTCCTTTTTTACCAGGTCGTAAACATCCGGACTATTAACCTTGTCGGGTTTAAAATTCAATTTGGCCCATTCCACCAGGGCTTTCTCATATTTAATGCTATCTATCTCCTGTTTTACCTTGTAGTACGCCTGTTTGGCTTCCATTATCTCTCTCACCGTAACAGGAATCCATATATCGGGTTGGTCGGGGTTGAAAACAAGTAAATGACCTCCGGCATATAATCTTACGCCGGGGGCAATTTCTTTTTCAACAGGGGCAGAGTTATAATATTGCCGGAGATTCTCGATCGCCTTTTCCATGGGTTGTTTCAAACGGGGCGGATCGCCACTTTGAAATTCGGTTTCATCGTATTGGTGGCCAATTTGGGAAATCGGGCTGTTTATATTAATCTCTATATCATGAGCCGCCCAATCTGTTGCCGTAAGAAATTTCCCGTTTTCAATATAAAAATAATGGAACGAAAAATTGATGCGACCTTGAACGCCAAAGTCCCGATTGTCGGTGATTTTTTCACATGAATTTCCTGAAAAACTCACTGATGCATCAAAACCCACAGGAGGATTTAAAACCGTATTGTTCAGGTGAATCCATTCAGCAACAGCGGTCAGGTTTTTTGAAAAAGATGCAATATCAATCCCGGGGCATTTATCGAGTTGATTTTTAAGGATAAATTTCCCTGGCTTATCGGGTAGCATTTTGGTATTTTGTGCCTGGGTAAGAGCTATACCATGAAACAAACCGATGATTACTACAAGCAAAACATATTTCATTTATTTCAGGATTAAGGATATTTATAATGCTAAGATTATCAGGCAACAAAATGCTGCGGAAGGGCATTACTTTGTAGCTGCGGCAGTTGTAAATGAAACCTCGTTGCCATAAATCGTGCCTGTGCTGGTAGTATCAAAAGCCCTGATAAAACATTTTGTGCCAGGTCTTCTATCACCTAGAGTTTAGCTATAACATATTTACCCGGCCATACTGATTTTTTAAAAAACATGTCGTCTGTTTTGTCAGTAAGTTTAATTTTATCTTCATTACTTTTATCATTTGGATCTTTTGGTGGTTTTACGCTCACATCTTGTGCAACATTACCCGACAAAGTGCAACCCCGTTTTGTAGAAGCTTCGAACGATAATTTTGCTTCCCCGCCTACTGCATTCTTAAAGTCCTGACTGATGCCGGCCGAAAAATCAGAATCTTTCAGCCCATTTGGTCCGAAGGTTAAGCTCCCCCCTACAGTAACACCTGTGTTGCCAGCTTTCACACTGAGATCAAGGCTTGGAGTAACGGAATAATCCTTTACCATACCCTGCCCGTTAGTGGAAACGGAACCGGTCAGGCCGAAATTGGCTCCAACTTTCACTCCACTATTCTCCACGCCTACTGATATTTTAATACCTCCGTCATATTTGGTGGCACCGGTGTTTTCGCTCGTGGTCATAGAACCAAAAAGTGAGGGTATTCCAGGGATGGGTAACACATCGATACCGAGTCTGACCGTTTCACGGGCACAAGAAATTCTTCCACTGAGAAATGGTATAAAGGGAATGTTAAGATCAGTGCCAAATGCATCCAGTTTTTTAAATAAAGGGGATGATTCAGGAATTTCACCCGAATCGAATACCATCTTGGCAGCTTTGTTGCGTTTAATACGTGCATTATCCTCCGCATCGATTGACGCTTGTTCATCATCCCTCTCCCGCATAAGTGCATCAATGTCGCAATCACAACTCCAGTCTTCGGAATAAGAAAAAGATCCATGCGCTGCTAAAACATTCTGTAAAGCCCACACCAGAGCTACATTCACTGCTGACCTGAGTTCGGCGTCCTTCTTATCGCGTATTTCAGGGTCGGAAATAAGAGCAATATGACGGATCATATCATAATAATATCCTTCAACAGCAGGCTTAATTTTCTGCATATAAGCAACGGAAGCCACATTTGTAGTTGAACCGAATCCAACTTCCTCAACATTGTTGAACTGGTTAAAATAATTGGTATGAATGGCATGCCTTCTCAACTTCCATTCTGCTTCAGGGAAAGTTCCACCTTTGTATTGATCCCTTGCTGCCATATATTGCTCCTCAAATTGGTCCAGTTCGGCTTTTCTCATTTTTTCAAGCTTCACAATTTTTTCCTCGCATTTGGTTATATCATACATCACAGCCTGGTAAGTCCTTTTATTCACTGAATAAAGATATCCTTCGTACAGGTGCTTTTTACGGTTATAAACGGTGAAGTTATACCTCTGGATTAGAATATTCATAGGATCGGCATACTGATCCGGATCGATCAGCAATATATTGAAGAAAGGATCTATCTGGCCCGCTACAGCCATAGTTGAAGCGACATTGCCGGTCGCCAGATCTCTATTTGCCGATTCTGCCTGTTTTTTTATATCTTCCAAATTAGCCATAAACTGGTCCATGCCAGTTACCGTTACGTTGTCGCCGAGGTCTTTATCCTTGTATTTTTCAGGATGTTTTGCTACATCCTCCATATCTACACCAGGATCAATTTTTAAGCCCATTTTTGCTAACCAATCCAGTTGCTGAGAACTGGAGGATGCAGATGATGAAATAGTAAAATTCCCCACCATATCCGAAAAATCTTTGAGAGCACTTACGCCTGGTGGTTCAGAGATCGCCTTTAGGGAAGCATACTGGGTAAGCTTGTTTATTTTCGGAACGCTATAGCTTCCGGAAGGTGGCAGATGCTCAATGAAATACCGCATTTTATTCCTTTCACTCTGGTCAATCTGGGTGACAAAATCGGCTGCTGTCAGAATGGGCTCAGAAGCCATTGTTTTAATTCCCTCTTCGTAAACCTCGTCAGGTGATTCAACCGGCAATTCAGCATACGGATCGCTTTTCTCAAGTTCCTTTTCTGATTTCTTTGCAATCATTAACATAACCGGTTTATCCAGTTTATCATCTTCCAGTATGGCAAGGGCTTTATCGGGTTGGCCTATAGCGTGGAAATAGGCAGCCATTCCCAATGCCGCATCCCAGGAATAAGGACTCAGCTTCCTTGCTACCTGGAATAAGGACCGCGCTTCCTCTAATTTGTGCATATCGATATAGAGATTTCCCAGGTTGAGAATTGCAGTAAAGCTTTCATTGGTCCAGGCATCATCTTTCATCGAAATTGCCATTGCATAAAGAAAACCTGATTCGGCATCTTTCCTGAACGGTGCAAGTATTTCATCTTTTACAGGTTGAGGATTCAACCTTTCACCAGCCGTAACGATGGCAGAGGCGAAATTATTTGCATTAGCGATACTTTGTGGATCGAGGGCAAATACTGCTGATGAAAGTGCCAGGAGAAAGTTTGGCAGGTTAAGATAATTGGTCGATGATGAAACCAATAAAGATAGTTGTCTGGCTTTAGCAGGATCCGGATGAAGTCCATCAAAACCAGGTATCCACGTAATTACTTTTGAAAAAGCAGAAAGGTCATCGGGCCCGAATTTCAGATGAGCTGCTTTGCTTCGGGTTTGGGCCATTTGCAACATGAAACTTTTTGTTGGTGCATCCTCTTTTTTGGAAAGTATATAGGGTTTTAATTCGAGTTCTGCTTCTACTGCATCAATGGCAGCTTTCCGTTCTGCTTCATTCCTGCCAGAACCGGAAACTGACGGTGTTGTTCCTCCAGATGGCTCATTATTAAACTCGTATGTCTGTACCGGTGGCATTTCGATTAGCGGTTTTATGGCACCGGACTCTTCAGTATTATCATACTGTTCAAATCCGGCTGGCAGTTGAGTTCCAGGAGGCAACATCTTTTTAATCATGTCCATGTAGCCGGGAGGTAAACCTGGAGGAAGACTTACTGAGTCAGTCTGTGAAAAAGCATTCACTATCCAGGTAAACAAGAAAATAAATAATACTGCAGCCTTCATATAATTACCTTTCTAGTAATTTACTGTCTACGATTTATGGAAGGGAATTTATAGTTTTATAAACTCCACCCTCCGGTTAAGTGCCTTATTAGCAGGAGTGTCGTTAGGTGCTACAGGCTGTGTTTCACCCATTCCGTCTGTAACCAGGCGATCGGCATTTACATTGAATGATTTAGCCAGTTCATTTTTTACTGAGGCAGCACGGCGTTTTGATAAATCCAGGTTGGCAGCATCAGCCCCATCTGAATCAGTATGGCCCACAATTTTTACTTTTACATCGGGAACTTCGTTTAATATAGCTGCAATTTCCTTGAGTGTTCCATATGATTCAGGTTTTACAACATCCTTATTTACATCGAAATAAATACCATAGGTAACCAGTTTGCCTTCGGTCATAAGCTTGTTGCGCATATCGGGAGCACCAACAGCAATGCGGATATTACTTATCATTGCTGCGCCTTCTTCGAACCTTAGCCTGTCGGGTTTCACGCAACCTGTGGGAAATGCTTTAGGGGTATCGAAGAGTTTGTTTTGATCCTGGTACAGGCGAACTCTTGTTTTCTGAACCCAGATAGCAATATGATATTTCTGGTTAATCTTTTCTTTAACATCTTCCCCTTCTTTAGAACCGCCAGTTTTGAGTTGGTCACATTCGGAACCGTAAAGCCAGGTACTGTAATCCGGCCTTCCGTAATATGCAACATTAAACAAGTATCCACCTTGCCCGGGAGCTGAGCCATAATCAAAGGCTTTCACATTTTTGGCCTGCATCAATCGCATACTCCATCCGGCCATACCATTCCCTTCTTCGCCTTTAACCGGGATTACATCAAATTCAACGGTATAGTTATCCGGTAATTTCAATAAAGCATCAGTCCAGATGGCTTCTCTAGTGACAAACTTCATCCACTGACCGGGGAAAAGGTTAGTTGTAACTACCTCGGCCGAGCCATTGGTATTCCACAACGCTGGAAAATCACCTATTGCATCCTGGCTGAAATCTTCATAAAAAACAACTTTTTCCCCTGGGATAAAGTCGTATTTTGAATATGATTGCAGGGAAGGCTGATCCTGCTTTGCGTCGCCTTTATTTCCGGCTGTCGTACCAGTTGTTCCGGTTGCACCAGTTGTTCCGGTTGTTTTCGGATCGGTTTTTTGGTTTGCAGGAGTAGTGGACTTTTTATTGTTTCCTTTCAGGCTATCTTCAACAGCATCCAGCCCTTTGTCAATTCCGCGGTCAATCTTATTGTTGATGCGGTTGACAACTTTATTTTGTATTCTATTAGGAACATTGATGATCTGTGCTGATACATTTATTACCAGACCAAAGAGGAGTAGCATCAAAATTGATCTCAGAATTGCTTTCATGATCAAAAAGATTATTAGTTAGTAAATGGTTTATATTATTTGGATAATAACAAAAATAGTTCAGATAACTTATTCAGGCATCCCTGTTTTAAGGGGTTTTGCAATCGAGCGGCTCTTATATCTTTTCATTGTAAATATAAAGAATTATAAGAAAATTTGACACACCAGGATCAAATAGTTTTACAACAGCTCTTTAATACCAAAATTCATAGAAAGTTTCAAAATCGGTTAGCAATTGGATTGAAGCAAAAACGGCAATCCTACTAAGGGTTGCCGCGATAAATTGCATATAGATTTAAGCGAATATGAAAAATGTTTTTACCCTGAATCTGAAGTAGTAAGGAGTAATAAAAAGTGGTTATAACTTTATAAATTCCACCCTTCGGTTCATTGCTTTATTTGAAGAGGTGTCGTTTGGAGCCACAGGTTTTGTTTCACCCAGTCCATCCGATTCGAGGCGCGAGGCGTCAATACCAAAGTTTTTGACGAGTTCGGCTTTAACCGAGGCACCACGGCGTTTCGAAAGGTCGAGGTTGGCAGCATCGGCTCCATCGCTGTCGGTGTGGCCGACAATTTTAACACGAACAGTAGGATTTTCCTTCAAAACATCAGCAATTCCTTTCAGGGTGCCATTCGATTCGGGTTTTACCACATCTTTATTTACATCGAAATAAATGCCGTAACTAACCAGTTTTCCTTCGGTAAGGAGTTTGTTTCGCATGTCGGGCAAACCCGCAGCAATTCTAAAATTGGAAACCATTGGTGCTCCTGCGTTCCACAATTCAAAACGCATCATATTGCAATGCATCCCAGCCGCAAATACTCTAGGCAAATCGAAAATTTTTGCCTGGTCGAGGTATACCCTGAGCCTGGTTTTCTGAACCCAGAATGAAAGATGGTACTTCTTATCTACTTCCATGGCTGCATCTTCCTTGGTTCCATCAATGGTGTATCCAGTTTCATCGTAAGCACTATAGTCGGAACGGTATCCAAAATTCATTTTTATGCCCGCTTTCCCGGGGACAGCACCTCCTTCACTAAGGTCCTTGGGATTCTCAGCACTATACAAATAAAAGCCAAAAGCATAATTATCAAAATCTTTTCCACTTGCGTGCGGAATCACATCAAATTCAATAGTATAATTATCCGGCAGTTTAAGCCCTTCCTCAAGGGCTATAGAACCTTCACCTATCATATTAAACCAGTTGCCCGGAAACAGGTTTGTTGTTACCACTTCGCCCGAAGCATTTGTATTCCAGTTTGCAGGAAAATCGCCAACCGCTGTTTCAAGGAAGTCATCATAAAAAAGGACTTTTTCACCTGGAACAAAATCAAATTTGGAGTAAGTCTGCATCGCAGGCTTTTCCTGTGTAGCTGCAGCTTCGTCGTTGTCGTTCTGTGCCGTTACAACCGCAGCACAAGTTAAAAAGGATGCCAGAAACACTATTTCTAAAAAAAACTTCATTTTGATAGGATTAAACGTGAATAAAATGACCCGATAATTTTATGTAAAACTATGACGGAGTATAAAAAAAATTATCCCTTAAAAAGGTGATTTTTTTAAGTGTTCTGAAACCTTAACTTTGTAAAACATTAAAAATGCAATACTGATGGGCGTCGTTAAATTGTTCCGGTTGATGATTTGTTTTTTTCTCTTACTGACATTGCCGATCAACCATGCTGAAGCCCAGCAACTGGATTCGATTAATACTGCCATTGATAAGGTTTTAAATCCCAAAGACGGTAATATTTCCAAACCAAAAGTAAGTGTAGCCGATTACCGTGCCGACACTGCAAGTATAAATAAATATTTATCTACGGCCCGTAGCTTTCAGACCGAAAATTATGATTCACTGCTATACTATTCCCAAAAAGCCCTGAAGCTGTCATTCAAAATTGCCGATCTGCCATGCATCTCAAAGTCTGTGCAAATACTCGGACGCTATTATTTAATGAAAGAAGACTACCAGAATGCTGAAAAGTGTTTCATTAAAAGCCTTACGATTGAAGAAAAGTTGAATAATCCTTCAAGGATTGCTGATCTGAATGATGAACTGGGCACTATCTATTTAAACCAGGAAATTTTCAATAAATCTCTTTTTTATTTTACTTCAGCCCTTGCAGTGTATGAGAAGAATCATGATTCCACGAACATAGCAAAAGTATACAGCCATCTGGGAAGTCTCTATTTTTCACATGAATATTGCGAACAAAGAACAACACCAGAAAAAAAGGAAGACTTTGCAAAAGCTATACAGTACTATGAAAAAGCCGTAATGTTATGCAAGAAAATAGGCTACAAATCACTAACGATCAATAGTTATGTGAATATTGCCGCAACCTATAACAAACTGGATAAACCTGAAAAAGCCCTGGAGTATCTAAACCAAGCTGTAGATTACTACCGCAAAACCAAGAATATGAGCCGGCTGGCAGGTTCTTTACACACACTAGGAATTACATATTACAAAGCGAAACAGTATAGCAAGTCAGTTATAGCATTGGAGGAATCCGAAAAACTTTCGGTTGACAATAAATATACTGAAGGTATACAATATCTCTACGAATCCATGGCGCAAACCTATGAGGCTTCTCATAATTACAAAAATGCTTATGATTATTATATCAAGTACATGACGATCAGAGATTCATTAGTAACAGCTGATAAGTCGAAGCAGTTATTTGAACTTGAGGCCAGGTTCCAGACCGAAAAGAAGGAGAAAGAGATTGTTAAACTCACCTCCGAAAAGCGTGAAAAGAACATGTTGCTTTTAGCCTTGTCGGGATTGTTGATAATGCTGGCCATATCCGCTTATTTTATTGTTAAAAACATCAGAAATAAGAAGCTTATAACGGAACAGACTCTTGAAATCAAGGAGCAGTATATCCAGGACCTTGAAAAGGAGCGGCAGCTTGTAGCCACCAAATCAGTATTAAAAGGCGAAGAATCCGAACGCTCACGCATGGCACGCGACCTGCATGATGGCCTTGGAGGACTTCTATCGGGTGTTAAAATAAATCTCTCATCTATGAAAGGGAATTCGATTATTACCAGCGAAAATGCACAGGCATTTGATCATGCCATTAAGCTGCTCGACACTTCAATAAGTGAGTTGCGGCGCGTAGCACATAACCTGATGCCCGAAACCCTCAATCATTACGGCCTTAAAACTGCGCTGAATGACTTCATCGGTGAACTGAGCAAAAATATGACGACCGAACTCACTTTTAGCTTTTTCGGGGCTGATATACGTTTTGAATCGCAGTTAGAGCTTACAGCTTTTCGCATTGCCCAGGAACTGGTAAACAATTCACTGAAACATTCGGGAGCTGCAAAAATTAACCTTCAGCTTATTGCTGATATCGACCGGATTTGTATTCAGGTAGTTGATAATGGTAAAGGATTTGATGCTCAGGGCAAATTGGGCGATGGGAAAGGGCTGGTAAGCATACGTGATCGCGTTACAGCCAACAACGGAAGATTTGAAATTGAAAGCACTTCCGGAGAAGGAACCGATGCAACCGTAGAATTTTTACTACCTTAGCAGCACTATTCCGCTGCTATTATGCAAAAAGTACTGATTGTTGAAGATCATCCCATTGTAAGCGACAGCCTCACCAGCCTGATCAACTCTTCGGGCCTTGAGCTTGAATGTTACCATGTGTCCAATGCACATGATGGACTAGCCTGGCTTAACGGAAACAAAGCGGAAATTATTCTTCTTGATATAAACCTGCCCGATTTGAGCGGTATTGAGTTTTGCCGTATAGCAAAGTCTCGCCATGCTGGTTTGAAAATCCTTGCTATTACATCCATTGAGCAGCGCCATGTGGTGGATCAGATGCTGACAGCCGGAGCCAATGGATTTATCCTGAAAAGCTCAGATACTTCAGAAATTCTTGAAGCCATCAAACAAATTATAAGCGGCAATTCCTATATCAGCAAAAGCGTATCCGACTTACTCAAGGGGAAACTCACCACAAATAATGAGCTTCCCGTGCTTACCCGCCGCGAAGTGGAAGTGCTTAAACATATAGCCGACGGTCTTACGAACCAGGAAATTGCCGAAAAGCTTTTTATCAGCAGCTGGACCGTGGATAGCCACCGTAAAAACCTATTGCTTAAATTTAATGCAAAAAACACAGCAATCCTGGTGAAGACTGCTGTAACGAGTGGGATTATAAGTTTCTGATTGTGGATTGCGGATTGTGGATTGCGGATTGCGGATTGTGGATTGCGGATTGTGGATTGCGGATTGTGGATTGTGGATTGCGGATTGCGGATTGCGGATTAACGATTGCGGATTGGGGAGAAATAATAAAAAATCCCGAAATCCGAAATCCTGAAATCCGAAATCCTGAAATCCGAAATCCATTTACATCTTCTCCACAAAATCCTTCGAATACAGGCACATAAAATCCTCAGCTTTTATAACCATTTCTTTCGAACCAATAAATACCGGTGCACGTTGGTGCAGATCGTATGGTTCCAGGTCCATAATGCGTCGGAAGCCATCCGAAGCCTTACCGCCGGCCTGTTCCACTATAAATGCCATCGGAGCCAGTTCATATAACAAACGCAATTTGCCATTTGGGTTTTTCAATGTTCCAGGATAAATGAAAATGCCTCCGCGTATCAGGTTGCGATGCACATCGGCCACAAGCGAGCCAATATAGCGTGTACTGTATGGACGATTTGTGGCTTTATCATCTTCCTGGCAATATTTAATATATCGTTTTACTCCTTCAGGGAAATACGTGTAGTTGGCTTCATTTATCGAATATATGGTTCCATTTTCAGGGATTTTCATATTCGGGTGCGAAAGGAAAAACAAGCCAACTGTTGCATCATAAGTGAACCCGTTTACACCATTCCCAGTTGTATACACCAGCATTGTTGAACTCCCATACATCACATATCCGGCAGCAACCAAATTATTGCCCGATTGCAGCAGATCATCTAGCGAACCGGAAGCACCCACAGCTGAAATACGTTTATATACGGCAAAAATGGTTCCTATAGGCACATTTACTTCAATATTCGATGATCCGTCAATCGGGTCGAAGGCAACTACATATTTGCCCTGCATCGAATATTTGTTGCCAAAAATGATCATGTCCTCGTTTTCTTCAGATGCCAGGGCCGCGCACTGTCCGCCATGTTTCAACGCATTGATAAACTGGTCGTTGGCAAACACATCCAGTTTTTTCTGATCTTCACCCTGAATATTTGTTGTCCCGAAATAGCCATTGATGTCTGCCAGTCCGGCCCGCCTGATTTCGCGGTTAACGATTTTGGCAGCAATACCGATGTCGTTCAACAGACGCGTTAAATCGCCGGTTGCAGAAGGATATTCCGATTGTTTTTCATTAATAAACTGAACAAGTGTTTTCATTGGCATGTTTGGGGGCTTTTCGTATTGAAGTTTGGTTATGGTATTGATTTAGTGATTCAGATAGTCGGAAGTCATAAGCCGGAAGTTCCGTAACAAAATCATTTCTTCTTAATTTCCAATTTCCTAGTAAAGCAGTTGATGATTCTTCTCAATTTTAATTTGTTATATTCTAAATAAATCCCTCAGGTACCATCAACTTCCGACTTCCGTCTTCCGACTCCGGACCTCTATCTTTAAGTCTTCTGCTTCACACACCAACTCCATCCATGATTCAAACAAATTTAGTACTTTTACCATATAAAATCACTTTATGTTAAAGGTTTTTAAATTCGGCGGCGCATCCGTAAAAGATGCTGATTCAGCGCGTAATGTAGCATCAATTCTTAAAAAACATTCGCCCCAAAAACTCGTGGTTATAATTTCAGCTATGGGAAAAACTACCAATGCGCTCGAAAAAGTACTGAATGCGTGGTATGAAAGTGATGTGCGGCTTACTGTTTTTATTCAGGATGTAATTAACTACCACCAGGGAATAATTACTTCACTTTTTCCCGATATAAATCATCGTGTTTATTTTAAAACCGACCTGCTGTTTGGCGAACTCGAAGGGCACCTGCATACACCGCCCTCACTGGATTATGATTTTGATTACGACCAGGTTGTAAGTTTTGGCGAACTGATCAGCACCACCATTATCAGTGAGTATCTGATCAGCGAAGGATTTAACTGCCAGTGGTTTGATGTTCGCGAACTGATACAAACCGATAATACCTGGCGTGAAGGCAAAGTAAATTGGGAAACAACCGAAATGCAAATCAGGGAACACGTTTCTGCATTCCTCGACCATTTCAAAGGAACGCCTGCAATTGCACTTACCCAGGGATTTATGGGTGCTGCTGCTGATGGTGCCACTGTAACACTTGGCCGCGAAGGCTCCGACTATTCAGCCGCTATTTTTGCCCATGCATTACATGCCGAAGAAATGGTGATCTGGAAAGATGTTCCGGGCTTGTTGAATGCCGACCCAAAGTATTTTAGCGTAACTGAACGGCTGGCAAGCATTTCGTACCACGAAGCCATTGAGTTAGCGTATTACGGGGCTACTGTTATCCATCCAAAAACGATAAAACCGCTTCAAAACAAAGATATTCCTTTACGAATAAAATCCTTTGTTGATCCTGAAAGTGAAGGCACGATGATTCATAAAAATACATCTGCCGACAGCCTTATCCCTTCCTTTATTTTTAAGGTAAACCAGGTGCTAATCTCCATCACGCCGCGCGATTTCTCATTCATTGACGAACAAAGCCTGAGTGAAATACTGGCTGTTTTTGCCGGTAACTCTATTCATGTTAGCCTGATGCAGAATTCAGCAATCAGTTTCTCGGTTTGTGTCGATCATAATGAACGAAGGTTATCGCAACTTTTCGAAGCTTTAGGAAAAGAATATAAAGTCCGCTATAACACAGGCCTCGAACTTATCACCATCCGCCATTACGACCAGGCCACCATCGACAGGGTGTTGGAAGATGGAAAAACAGTTTTGCTCGAAATGCGAAGCAGGCTTACGGCACAGTTTGTAGTCCGGCCTTAACAGAAACCGGAGTAGTCATAGTATTTTAATGTGTATTTATTACACCAACTTTTATCTTCAAGTATTTTTGATTAATTTGGCTGTCTCAAAGTGGGAACTGAAATTTGTAAAAAGCAACGCAACTTCGGACTTCAGGCACCCAGCTTTTATTAAATAATTTAGTTCAAAACATAAAACACATCATGAAAGGCTCAATCCTTATTCTTGCCGGTGGCGGGCCAGCTCCCGGAATTAACACAGTAATCAGTTCAGTTGCAAAAGTTTTCCTGCGCGACGGGTATCGTGTAATCGGGTTGCACGATGGGTATAAAAACCTTTTTACAGAAAACCCAAGTACCATTGATATCGATTTCGAAATGGCTGACCGCGTGTTCAGTATGGGCGGTTCGATGTTACGAATGAGCCGATACAAACCTGCCGACCTGGAATTTAAAACCAACTTCTTTGTTAAGAATAACGTGAAACTCCTTGTAACAGTGGGAGGTGATGATACGGCTTCAACAGCGAACCGTATTTCGAAATTCCTAACTGAGCGTAAATTCCCGATTCAGAATATTCACGTTCCAAAAACTATTGATAACGATTTGCCGCTTCCCGAAGGTCAGCCCACTTTTGGTTACCAGAGCGCCAAGCAGGAAGGTGTGCGCATAGGCCGTACTATTTACGAAGATGCACGTACATCAGGGAACTGGTTCGTGGTTTCTGCTATGGGCCGTGAAGCCGGTCACCTTGCTTTCGGGATAGGTGCTGCCTGCCATTACCCGATGATCATTATTCCTGAAATGTTCAACAAGACCAAAATTACTCTTGATAAAATTACACGGCTCATTATTTCATCCATCGTAAAGCGCAAACTACTAGGAATCCCTTATGGCGTTGCAATAGTAAGTGAAGGCGTTTTTCACTTTATGAGCGATGATGAAATTGAGGCTTCCGGCATTCAGTTTACCTATGATGAGCATGGTCACCCGGAATTAGGAACCGTGAGTAAAGCTCACATTTACAATATGTTGCTGCAAATCAGGCTCAAACAACTCAGCATGAATGTAAAAAGTCGTCCGGTTGAAATGGGATACGAATTGCGTTGTATCGCCCCTACCGCATGGGATTTATTGTATTGCAGTTTGCTTGGAATCGGCGTTAAGAAAATATTTGATGATGGTTTAACCGGTTGCATGGTAAGTTCGGATCCTACAGGTGATATTTTCCCATTATTCCTGAAAGATCTGGAAGACGGGCACGGAAAAGTAAAGACCAGAATGGTAACTATGGATAGCCAGAAAGCACATATGGTTTTCTTCGACAGTATTCAATATTTGACAGCAAACGATATGGATGCTGCCAGGGAATATCTGAAGAATCCTGAAGAATTTGATTTTATGAAGATTCTGGAATGGTAAACGGTGTCAGCACCCCTTTTTTCAAAGTGTCTGTACCCCTTTTCCAGGTGTCTGACACTTTGATTTAAGATTATCCGGAAATATTTCGTTTGCTTTGCAATAAATTATAGCCTAAATTTGTTACTTGTTTAACCAATAAAATTTTGTACTATGGGAAAGTCTAAGGATAAAGAAAACAAAGAGGTTAAAAAACCTGCTGCCAAATCTTTAAAAGAAAAAAGACTTGAAAAGAAAGAGAAAAAAGCCGGTAAGGTTTAATTCTCCTATATTGTTAAACCTTCAACACTACTTGCACCCGGGGCTAATCTCTCCCCGGTTTTTTTATGCATATTATATCATTGTATTTCAGGTAATTACAAATTATTTTATTTTACTTTATTCCTTGTCGGTTGACGATTGGTTGACTGTTATCACAAAACTTAGATCGAAATTCAGTATAACAATAATATAAAAACCTCTTTTATCCGGGGTAAAAAGGGGGAAATATTGCCTTTTTTTAAAATATCAAACATGACAAAACGATAACAAGCATTGTTTAATTGTCACGTTTTCAATAAGATACGACAATAATAATTAAAATACACTATTGACTAAAAAATATTTTCGTTTTTACTTTGTCGAATAATTCATGATAATTCAACCTTAAAACAACCATCCCCATGACGACAAATGAAATTAAGCCAGAACATTCATTTAATGAAGTTCAACAAAC
>CAIWMA010000026.1 GCA_903913645.1 uncultured Bacteroidales bacterium
CAAGGTCTTTGAAAAGTAGATTACGGACTTATTAAATTCATCCAGATCAATACTGTATACATTTGAAGAAGGTTTGATTGACGTTTCGTATTCCTCAAAGCCTCCGACAATAATAAGTTTATTATCTGCACAAAATATTTCAGCTGATTTTAGCTGTAAATCAATCGAATACATTTTTAACTCTTTCGTAACTATGTTGTACGTTTGTATTTTACCTTCTTCAAAAATATAAATAATAGTATCGGTATATGCCAGCGCAGGTCTTTCAACACCATAAAATAATTGCCCTTCAACTTTCCATTCAGCGGTTACTATATTGTACGTTTCAATTGCAGTCAAAGGGTTGAGATTAAAGCCCCCGATAAGGTATATGGTATTATTGATGAGCAGCCCTTTGGTTTCTTTGGCAACGGGCATATCCTTTAGTTCGAACCAATATCCCGATTTCAGATTCAACAAATGAACTTTGCAGGAATATTCCTTTTCGTCGTTTATCTTAAGTTTTGTTGAACCACCCATCACAATCAGGTTGTCGTTATACACGAAAGAGGCAAAATTTACCGCCTGGTGGGGATTTGTTTTATCCACAAAAATGGAATTTTTCGCCAGATCATACACTTCAACTTTCTCATCCAGGTATTCAAGCTTCCTGTTTGCTGATAATCTTTTACCGCCTAAAACATATATTTTATTGTTAAAGTAGTTAACGCTGTGATACGCCCGCGCACTGAACTTAAGGTCTGAGATCATCCAGCTATCCGAAGCAATATCATATACCTGTAATTTGCTGCTGTAATTTTGCCAGTAGTAATATGAATTCATCACCAGGCTGCTACCCATGAATGATATTGGTTTATACCCACGGCCATCATCATCCGATTCGTCTCCGCCTACCACCCATATTTTATCCCCTATCATTACTGAACCAAAGGCATACAATCCATTCTTTAATGAGGCTAAGCGGGTATATTCAACCTGGGGTTTCAACTGCTTGTCGGCGAATATTGTAACCCGCTCCAACAGATGAACACTAACTCCCAGGAATACGACAAAGCCACGTCCTTTTAATTCGGAGTAAGTCAGCTTTTTGGCTGTATACCCAATACTGGAAAATATTATGGTATCGCTTTCGTGAAGTTTATCGAAATACTTCAGTGTAAATTCCCCTTGCTCGCTGCTTGTAGTTCCAATCCCTGTTTTACTTATAAATATGCTTACACCAGCCAAAGGTTTGTTTGTTTTCTCTTCGAGCACAATTCCCCTGGTATTCTGAGCAATTACAATGCAGTTAAAAAGCACAAGTTGGAACACAAGTGGCAATAGAATTAACATTCTGTAATTAATCGCAGGTTTCATATTTAGCGATGATTAAGGTTCCAACCGGCCTTTCTAATGTTGGCTCTTTTATGCGTATTTGCTAACAAGAGTAAAGGTATGATATTTCTTTGCGATATTTATTTGAAAACATGAATTGCAAAAAAGAAGAATTAACAATATGTTATTCAGCAGAATGTCTTCTGTCATGGGTTCGGCCTGTTGGAGTTAATAGGTAATGAACCTGATTTTACCTTCTTTCAGATTAATAAATTTTGGCTTTTCGCCCTCAGTTGGAAAATTCATCAACGACGTTTCGAATTCACCCTCAATTAAGTGAAAATTATTGCACACCGCTTCAATTTTTGTAATCTTAAAATAAGATCCTTTCAAAACATGATTATAGATTGTATCATAATCATATTTATAATAATTCATGATTGAGTTTATAGAATATCCTGCAAGTTGACAATTTATTGCAACACCACTCAAATAGGCCGAATCACTCATTTGAGGATAATCTTTCGGAGAAGTTAATATGTACGTGTTTTTTATCAAGTACGACAAAGAAGCCTCGACGTATTTGGGTTTAAATGAATTCCAGACAGTCACACCAACTTCTCCTGACGCCAGGTCATTGGGGTTTTTGCTGCTGCCAAAATTAAAATGACAGCCATAAGTTAGTAGGGTATCCGTTTTATTCCCGCTAATAACCGGCGGCAACCCGGTTCTAAAACCAAACGAATAGCGCTGGAAATATTTATAAACCTGCCCGTCTATTTTATAGGAAATAAAAAGAGTAGTATCTATTTCCGAAAACTGGATGTCATAATGACAATCATCTTTGTTTTTCTGGCATGATAATAAAACGGATATTAAAATAAATGAAGTAATTGAAATTAGTCTCATGATGTTGATTATTAAGTAGTAGGTGATGAAAAATTTGATAATTCAAATTCTGAAATGGATAGGGAGTCAGGTTGTGAACAAATTGATTATTCCATTATTTTCAAGTCGCCGGTACCGTATAATTGTACCGATCCCGAATAGATTTTGTAACACAACCTGTAATATTTCCCTTTACCCAGACTATGATCGAGCTGCAAAATGAAATTACCGGGAGATAAGCCGATAAATCTCTGTTCAATCTCATAATTTGCATTTACCATATACAAGTCTGCTTTACTCCCCAACGGAATGTCCAGCCGTAAATTGAAATACGTTATGAAAGGATTAGGATATTCTATTAAAGTTATAGTGCTGGAAGGTGTTGTAACAGTTTTCAGATTAAATACAAATCTCTCTGCAGTTTCCCAGTTGGTCCTGATTATCCAGTCATTTTTATCTTCCGGGGTTGTTGACCATCCGTTATAATCTTTCTCCGAAACTGTTGTGAAATCAACAATCGAAAGGTTTATCGTTGTATCAACCTTTATCCTGCCATTCTTTAAATTCAGATCTTCTGCAATAATTTCGAAATTCCCGGATTTCCTGCCTGAATCAAGAAGCACACTGCCAGTAGTCGAAAACGTAAACGAATTATTTATTTTAACAATACACCGTGCTTTACCAATGTCGGTTCCTGCCAGGGTATCAGTAATAGTGTAGCTTTTACTGGCTGTATCGGAAAAAATAATATACATCTCAAAATTATCGCCGGTAACTTTAAGTAACTCACCATATTCAGTTTGATACGTTGTGGATAGATTCGAAACATAATGCACGCTTCCGATATCAAACCTGGTTTGAGTTATTGGAGTAACATCTGGTTTGTCTGGTTTGCAGGAGTATATCAACCCCGATATCAGAAATGCAGTAATCAGAAGTATATTTTTCATAAATGATAATTTATAAATAAAATGTTGTAACCACATGGATATTAATGCTTAGCATTATTAATGCGAAATAGATTTATGCAGTTTATACGTTTACGTTTCCCATTGCTCCGGGATCGGTTCTCTATATGTCAAATCCCTGCAAGTTGTTCGAAAACTTAAGACTTTTGTATTTATTTACGCATTTATTGTTTTATCAATTGTACCGTTTTGAATTGATTGCCAATCTTTATCGATAGAAAATAAGTGCCGGAAGGCTGTTCCGACAGATCTATCACGAATTGCCTGGTTTCGGGCGAGTATGTGGCTAGAGTATTGCCCATAATGCCGGTCACTTTAGCCGTTGAAATTACTTCAGGTGAACTTATCGAAAAAATTCCTTTGCCCGGATTCGGATATACCTTTATATGCCTGGTAGAAATATAATCATCAATACCTAAAGCGCTTGTTTCATTTTTCAGAATAAAAATGCTCATATAGTTTCCAACAACAAGGTCCGGCCGTCCATCCGCATTCAGGTCGCCAATGCATGTAAAAGTAGAACTACCCGAAACAAAATAGCCTACGGCGCCGGCAAACGAAACATTTCCGCCTGAACTGGTGTTTCTTAATACTTTAACCTCAATTTCGCTGCTCGAAACTGCCAGGTCAGGTTTCCCGTCGCCATCCAGGTCGCCGATAGAAACATTGTTCGGGCTCGTTCCAACTTTAAAACTACGAGGGATAAAAGTATAATTCCCGGCTGTACTTTTATTCTGAAATACAGTAATTGAATCTGAGCCTGAACTGCATACAATTATATCCGTATTCCCATCGCCATCAAGGTCGGCCATTGATACCTGGTTTGGCTCGGTTTTGGGTACAAGTGTAAGTTTGTAATCGAATAAAATAGCCTCACCCGAAGTAATATTTTTCAACAGGTGCAATGTGTTGGTAAAAGGTTCTGTTATTGCCAGGTCCGGCTTTCCGTCATTATCAAGGTCGCCGACAGCAAGGTCACTTGGAACCTCACCTAATCCAATAAAAGGGTATACCTGGGTAAAAGAAAGATTTCCAGGTGTACTGGTATTGCGATACAGGTAAATATCACCCACTATGTTGTCAACTTCCGCAATATCCGGTTTGCCGTCTCCGTCAAAATCGCCGGCCGAAACCCTTATAGTGTACTTAAACCCCTGCAGATCTATTTTTGACGCAAATTTAATGGAGCCTGCAGTACTTATATTTCTGAATACCGACACAGTTTGAGTTGTTGTATTTGATACAGCAAAATCCAGCATTCCATCGCAGTCGAAATCGGCTATGGCAATATCTCCGGGACCTTCACCTGTAGCGATAACAGCCAGCTTCAAAAAAGATAGTGTTACATTGCTGCTGTTGTTACGAAACACAGAAACCGTGTTATCGGTATAATTTGCGGTAATAATGTCGGGTTTCCCGTCACCGTCGAAATCGCCGATTCCACCCACAACAGGGTACTTTCCTGATTCATAAACCACAGGTGTGGCAAAGGAATTGGGGATGAATGCGGTTGTGCCTATAAACGTTACTGCAAATGGTTTGGATGAGTATGCAGTGAGGCTATTTGAAGTTACTGATATTGGCTCGAACGTTGCTCCGTAAGGCACTTTCACTTTAACTGTAGTTTCTGTAGATGAGGATACTTCGGCTTTTACTGCGCCAAAATATACAATACTGGAAGCGGCAACCGCACTGAATCCTGAACCGTTAATGGTAACCATGGTACCAATGCTACCGGATGTAGGCGCAAACGAGGTTATTTTGGGCTGTTGCCCGAGGACATTCTGTACAAAAAAGCATACGACACAAAAAGAGATGAGATTCAGGAAAATGTACCTGCCTGACTGTTTTGTTTGCTGAGGTGAATTGTTCATAGCCGGAATTTTTTTATTCAAAAGTGGATGTTTATTTAAAGATATTGTAAAGGTTTGTAAAGAGTAATTCCCATTGGTTAAGAGGGAGGAAATATACCATTTAATCAGATTGATTTTTCAGGTTTTTGTACTTGTTTATTCATCATTGTCTGTTGCTGTCAATTGTCTGAAGTTATGTACCATAGTGTTACTTATTTCTTGATGTCAAGAAAATCAGCTTCGTTAATTGTTATATTCTGTGTTGTTAAAGTTTCAACGTTACTTGCAGGAAATGTATATGTTGCTCTCTGGAATAAGCCATTTGCTTTGATCCTGGTTAAATATAAGTTTTGAGGAGTATACTTATCTATAAATATTGTTTTCGTGGTTTGTGCATTTGAACGAATTTCAAATGTAGTGTCGTAAAGAGTAGTTTCAGCAGAAACCCGAAGCGGGAAAACTAAAATATTATTTGGTTTAAAAGTAATGTTACACGGGTAGACAATTAAGATAGCATTTGTACTATAATTGAAACTGCTTCCCAGGTTCTTAATTTCGACCGAAGGTAACGAAACCCAGTATTTTTGCAGGATAGCCGGCGAATCATCCAATGTTAACTGGTATGATGTTCCCTCGCCGCTTGTCTTAAAAGTAATATCATATTCACCAAGCGCATTGGTATACGTTGAATCAATCCATTTCTGAAAATATTCGCCTCCGCCATTATTCATGTTAAATGTGCCCTTGTATTCACCAATACGCACTTTTTCGTTCACAACCGGTGTATTATAGAAATCGGTGAATTTGCCGTAAACCCTTGTTTCAATTCCGCTTTTTATGTTATCTGTTTCACAGCCAATTGTAGCTAAAAGGATGGATGCGATGGCAAGGGAAATCAATAAGTTTGTAAGGTTTTTCATAATAGTATAGTTTTAAAATTAATGTAGATAAATTTAGCTATGTTACTGCAATACAATTATTTCACAAAATCACAAATCGACGGTTGGCGACAAATAACATTTAGGATTCATCATTTTTTAATTTAAATAATACTTTAGTCCGACTGTTACAATGTACGCATTTCCGGTTACTTTCAAGCTGGAATTCCCGTCTGATAACTGTTGGGCCATAATTGGAGTCAAATTCGGATGCCCCATACATTCCAGTAAAATACCAAATTTTTCTATTTTGTATTCAGCACCTGCGCCGTAAGTAAAGCCTAAAATAAACTTGTGTGTTTTACTCTGGATAGTTGAATAAGGAAGCTGTGAATCTGTAACGGTCAGATCCAGCCTTGGCCCTACTAAAGCATACGTGGTGAGTTTATTGAAACTGTAAAACCCTTTCAGCATTGGCGAAAAAGAAACATAATTCCTTGTAATTTTCCATATTCTATAATCCCCGTTACCATCGGGAAATTCAGGGGATGTTACCGGTATTTTTTGTTTCATTCCTTTCTGTACAAATCCTAAATCTGTTGTGAAACTCAAAAACTTTCCTTTGAAAAGTTCAGCTGTAAGTGCAGTGTAAACACCTGTTTTGTAATCGTAGGTCCCCACAATGCCAACTGTTTCATAATTATAGGTCATAGTAGCTAAAGAAATACCTCCTTTAATGCCGATGTTCGCTACAACCTGTCCACTGGAATATAGAATATTCAATAAAAATAAGAATGTTAGTACTTTAGTTTTCATAGGTCAGAATTCCGATATTATATTTTTGTTTTACTATTTCTTATAATCGATCAAGTTATGACTGGTAGTGGTTTGTTCGCTTCGTTTCCCGCAAAAAAACAGAACAATCAATGAGATAAATTCACAGGAATAAAAATCCTACCTGTCCATGCATCAATAAAGCAAAGGATAGACATAGCTTTTTAAATCGTTCATGGCTACTAATCCCACCCCTACATGCTTATTATTAAGAAATACATGGACCATGAAATGGGTTGCAACATTTTTATTGTTTCGCATAGCTGGTTTCCAAGCAGGTAAATTGGTTAACACTTTAATAGCTTGTTTATACAATATATCGTCAGAATGATGGTCCTCTATTATTTTAAGTTTCCCATCTTCGTCAATTATAAAACTGATATAATACCCTGAATCCTCATTTGAGTTAATATAGGATTTTGGTAATTTAATTCCCCGCTGAATAGCAGTTGCTGCCGAATCATAACCGCCCGGAAATACAGCAATTGAGTCGACAGGAAATACAGTTGAATCTATTTTGGGCAGAAACCGCAAATAAGGATATTCATTGCTGCTTGCATAATTGGAAAAACGCCATTGTTCAATATTAAAGAATTTAATGTTTTCAGGTATTATTTCATCAGGGGGATGAAGCATTTCCAATACTTCACCATGATCAAACATCCTTCCGGTAACAAACTTTCCTTTATGGTATTTTATTGATAGCTGAAGGATAGGCCCGCCGCGTAAGCCTGTGTGCATAACATTTGTATAAAAATTCCATGTTCCTTCTCTGAGTGAATCCTGGTAATAACCTTTAATAGTAAAGTATTGGTTGCTATTACTATCAAAAAAGTTAGTTTGCCAATCACCTGTTCCTTGAGCCATATGCTGAACGCCGTTCGAATCATAATCTGATAATGCATCAATGAACACGTTGTTAAACTGAATTTTATCCTTGAACCGGCCATTTTCAAAGTAATTGGTCCAAATGCCAACTCTTGCATTATCCTTGTAAAAGCCTTCAGTTTTCTGGTCTCCATTCGGGTAAAAAAAACTGAATCTGCCATTTTTAATATTTGATGTGTAATTACCAGTCATCTGGAGTTTGCCGGTTTTTACATAGTAATCACTTACATCGCCATAATACCGGTATGAAACGGTGTCAATAAATCCAACCCTACAGTATTGCGAAAGGCTTTTGGTGGTAAGTTGCCAATTATGGTCGTAATAGGTAATTGCTAACCGTTGGGTATAGCCCTGAAATACAATACTAAATAGCAGACCGATTAGATAATTCTTCATATGTATATAGATTCTTTAATAGTTCTCCTCTGTCCTCTAATAAAAACAAATGTAAATACTTTAGTTTTCATAGGTCAGAATTCTGATAATGTATTTTTGTTTTACTATTTCTCTTATATAATTTAA
>CAIWMA010000027.1 GCA_903913645.1 uncultured Bacteroidales bacterium
AATCAATCTTAAAAACAGTTCTCCCGGAATCTATTTCGTTAAAGTAATGGACGGGGAAAGACGGTATTCACAGAAAATTATGATACAGAGATGAGTTAAGAGAGGTGAGTTATAAGGAACCGGAAACCAGAAACAACAAACAAAAAAATGCCCGATAATTTAGAATAAGCACTATGAGAAAGCTTTTATTCCTGTTAGTAATCATCCTTTTCACGGTATCGAACTTTTGTTCCGCGCAGGTAACTTTTCAAAAAGCTATAGGCGGTACAAATCCTGATTGGGGCAATTCCGTAAGGCCTACTACGGATGGAGGTTATATTATTGAAGGTACCACCATATCCGGGTCAACATTTGATTATTATACATATTTAATCAAAACCAATGCAAACGGTGATTTAACCTGGACAAAAACATTCCTCTCATGGGGGCAGTTTGGCCGTGATGTTCAGCAGACCAATGATGGAGGGTACATAGTACTTAGCGCAAGTGTATTTGCCGGGGCACCTTTGCTAATTAAGACTGATGCTGCAGGAGATACACTTTGGACCAGGGATTTGGCCGCAGATTTAGTGGCTACCGGATTTTCCATTCAGCAAACTTCGGATAACGGGTATATAATTGCCGGGGATCAGGGTAGTTATCAAACAAGTAAGATTGATACCATAAATGCACTCCTGGTGAAAACCAGTTCGACCGGAGAAATCATCTGGGCAAAATCGTATGGTGGATTGAAACATGATATTGGATATTCAGTTCAGCAAACCAACGACAATGGATATATTTTGGCCGGTTCAGCTACAAGTTTCGGAACCGATTCATCCGATGTTTACCTTGTAAAAACCAATGCCATCGGGGATACCTTATGGACAAAAAGGTATGGCGGAACGCGCAATGACCAGGGAACCAGTGTTAAACAAACCAGCGATAACGGTTATATTATTGTTGGCACTACTACTAGTTTCGGGGCCGGTGGGAATGATATTTACCTGATTAAAACCGATAGCAATGGAAATTTACTGTGGTCGAAAACCTATGGCGGTGAAGGTTATGATATGGGTTCCGGTATTCAGATAACCACCGATGGAGGATTTATTATTTCCGGGTCTACGAATAGCTTTGGAACTAATAACATATATTTTATCAAGACTGACAATCTTGGAAATATAGAATGGTCCAAAACTATGAATGGGGGAAATCCGGGTACTGTGGTCCCAACCTATGATGGTGGGTATATTTTCACCGGCTACGTAATTTCAAATGCTGTTGATCAAGATGTTTTGCTGGTCAAAACTGACTCAGAGGGGAATAGCGGATGCAACGAAACTGATGCAGCAACCCTAACCAACTCCGCAGCCACGAAAATGTCGGGCACTGCAACTTTGGTTTCTTCAAAATACTTCAAATTCTACACAGCTTATCCACCTGAAGTCGGGAGTGTCGGTACCGAAACCACACTATGCACCACTGTAGGATTACATGAAATAAAAACAGATAATTCCTTGCTTATTTCGCCAAACCCGTCTTCGGGAGATTTTGTACTGACATTTCCCGGGATGATTAACCAGGGAACTGTTGAAATCTATACGGTTATGGGAGAACAGATTTTTAGTCAGGCCTTTACACATTCATCCAATCTTGAAATCAATTTTAAAAACAATTCTCTCGGCATCTATTTCGTGAAAGTATTAGATGGGGAAAGGTGGTATTCGCAGAAAGTGATGATAGAAAGATGAGTGATGAGTGAAAAGTGAAAAGTGAAAAGACAACAGACCCGGAACCTGGAACCCGGAACCTGCAACCTGCAACCAGGAACAACAAAAAAGAAACATCCCGACATTATAGAATGTACAAATGAGAAAGCTTTTATTCCTGGTATCAATCCTTTTCGCCATATCGAACTTTTGCTCCGCGCAGGTAACATTTCAAAAAGCCATTGGTGGCGTCCTTCCCGATTGGGGCAATACCGCACGGCAAACTTCGGACGGGGGATATATTATTGCTGGAACTGGCATGGCAGGACCTCCTGACTATATATATCTTGCTTATTTAATTAAAGCCAATTCAAATGGAGATATACTCTGGTCGAAAACATTCCAAAGTCTATATATGGTTGGTGATCTGGGTCAGGATGTTAGACAAACTCATGATGGCGGTTATGCATTATTGAGGGTTTCGTATTTAGCCGCTCAATACGCCTCATTAATCAAGACCGATGCTGCCGGAGATACTCTATGGATAAGGCATTTGCATGGAACATTGGCTACTGCATTTTCTTTTGAGCAAACTTCGGATGATGGATTTATAATTGTCGGGGATCATGGAAATCATTCAATAGGTGCAATCGATACTGTAAATGCACTCCTTGTGAAAATTAGCTCGGACGGAGATGTTGTTTGGTCAAAATCATATGGAGGATTAAAAAATGATGTCGGCTATTCAGTTGAGCAGACTAATGATAACGGTTATATCATGACCGGTTCTGCAACAAGTTTCGGATCTGATTCTACGGATGTTTATCTAGTCAAAACTGATGCTGCAGGTGATACTTTATGGACCCGAAGATATGGCGGGCCTGGTAATGACTGGGGTGTTACTGTTAAACAAACGAGTGATAACGGGTATATTGTTGCAGGCAATACTAATAGTTTCGGTGCCGGAGGATATGATATTTGCCTGCTCAAAACCAATAACAATGGAAATATCCTATGGTCGAAAACCTATGGAGGAGTAGGTTATGACAAGGCTTCCGGTATTCAGATTACCAGTGATGAAGGATATTTAATTTCCGGGAATTCAAATAGCTTCGGAGCCAAGGGCATATATTTAATCAAAACCGATAAGCTTGGAAATATAGAATGGTCTAAATCTATTGGTGGAAGTATTGCAGGTTCAGTTCAACAAACAATTGATGGCGGATATGTTTTCACCGGAATGATATTTTCTGATATTGGAGATATAAATGTTTTGCTTGCAAAAACCGACCAAATGGGGAACAGCGGTTGCAACGAAACTAATGTGACAACTATAACGAACCCCGCTGCAATAAAAATGTCTGTCACTTCAACAAAGGTTGTTGATTTAAAATTAACCACAGGATCAAAATGGCTATATTTTATAGAGAGTTCAGTCACTGCCACAACTCTTTGCACCTCGGTTGGTTTAAATGAAACCAAAAGCAGCCTTCCACTGCTTATTTCTCCAAATCCATCTTCGGGAGATTTTGTAATTACATTTTCAGGGATTATTAACCAGGGTACAGTTGAAATCTATACGGTTATGGGAGAACGGATTTTCAGTAAAGCGGTCAGTCTCACATCAAATCTTGAAATCAATCTTAAAAACAGTTCTCCCGGAATATATTTCGTTAAAGTAATGGACGGGGAAAGACGATATTCGAAGAAAATTATGATAGAGAGATGAGTTATAAGTAACCAGAAATCCTTCGCTGGCGCGCGTCTCATCCGCTGGCGCGCGTCTCCCGACGTATGCCAGTAACATCAACTTTTGCATAATTATTTTCATTATCTAGCATTAAATGTTCGACAAATGCAAAATATTTGATTTGGATGAAGTGTATTTTGTCACCTTCACAATTGTTGAATGGATTAAAGTGGAAATGTTGAATATGTGTTAATTTATATACTCCATCACGCGTCGGGTGACGTGCGCCAGCCTGGGACTTATCACCTTTGCAGTAGCAACCTACCTCTTTCAGAAATGCGCCATCACCCTTGAATCGTTTAGTGCAGCTATGCCCACTGTTGCACGCCTCTTCCGTGCCAAAGATTCTTTGCTTTGGTCTAAGCCTAAATAAAAAAGCTTTGCCTTACTATTATTTTTTTGTCTATTTCTTAGGCTCCAGTGTGGATATACCGATTGATCTGGCAACTCAGCGCCGTTTCGTATTATTCTCTGTACGCTACTCATTTACAATGATATATATGATAAATTAAAATCGATGGAGGCTGGCTGTTTAAGGTGCTCTTTCCAAGCCAGGCAAAGATGATGATAAACAGGAAAAGGATGATGAAGGTGGATTAACTGTATTATTTTTTATTTAATTTTCAAAAACTAAGTTAACTAAATGTTAAATAAATTAAACAATAAATATATTTGCAATATTTAAAATACACACAATCAGTATAATAAATATATTCTTCAAATATTATGTTTAATATTTAATATAAATCATTAAACAATAATTTTATTTGTATGTTTCAATGACATAACAAATCTCTAAATATTTAATCTTATGAAAACAAAAATCAATTTAAAGACCATTTCTTTCCTGATGGCCGTTATCACCATAGGAGCACTTACAATGAGTTCGTGCAAAAAAGATAACATTATAATCATTCCGGGCATGGGTACCAAAAGCATCACAAAGATCGCTGCGGCTGATCCACAATTCTCAATCCTGGTACAGGCACTCACAAAAACCGGATTAGCTACCACACTTGACGAACCTGGTACCTATACTGTGTTTGCACCGACTAACACTGCTTTCAATGCTTTGTTCACAAAATTAGGTGTTTCAGGTATTGATCAATTAAGTGCTGACGCACTTCGCCCTATCCTTCTTTATCATGTTCTGGGGACTAAGGCTGTTTCCTCAGGTTTGAAAAGCGGTTATGTTCCAACATTAAGCCCTGCTATTGGAGGACGATTTGTATCGTTAAAGATTGATGTAATGAATGGAGTAAAACTTAACAGTACTGCTAATGTAACCAAAGCCGACATCATGGCTTCAAACGGAGTGATTCATGTAATTGACCAGGTACTATTACCTCCAACCGTAGCAGATCTGGCAGTTGAAAACAGTAATTTCACTTCCCTGGTTTCAGCTTTATCAAATGCAGGTTTGGTGTCGGCTCTCAGTGATCCTAAAGGAACATTTACAGTATTTGCCCCTACTAATGCAGCATTTGCTCAACTTACTTCAGCACCTGCGGATTTGAAGTCTGTATTGCTCTATCACGTACTTGGAACTACAGTTTACGCTAATAAAGTTACCACAGGATATGCTAAAACCCTGAGCACTTATATGACTCATCCTATGGATATTTATATCGATGCTGCCTCGGGTGTGAAAATTAATAACTCAGCTACTGTTGTGCTTGCCGATGTAGTGGGAACCAATGGCGTTATTCACGTAATTGATAAAGTTCTGCTTCCCCCGACAGTTGTAGGCATAGCTTTGAATAACAGTAATTTCAGTATCCTGGTGTCAGCAGTTGTAAAAGCCGGTCTTGTTAATACTTTAAACGGAACTGGCCCATTTACTGTATTTGCTCCAACCAATGATGCTTTCCAGAAATTGTTTGCCGCACTTAAAGTAACTGGAATAAACGACCTAACCGCTGCGCAACTTACTCCAATACTTCTTTATCATGTAGTTGCCGGCAATAATGTTTCTTCAGGATTAAAGACTGGAAATATACCTTCATTACAAGGTTCGAACATTTCAGTTAATGTTGGGACAGGTGTTGTATTGAATGGAAACACAAATGTAATAATTGCTGATGTGCAGGGATCGAATGGTGTTGTTCATGCTATTGACCAGGTACTTCTCCCTCCTGGAAAATAATTAGGAAACAGACTGTTGGTTGATATTTACAAATGTTTCATGGTTATTGTTTGAATTAACAACAACAGGCTTTTTTCTTTCTTTATTTTTTATACCCAGGCCGGCAGCTAATTGTTGCCGGCCTTTTTTTAAAAATGTGATAGGGACATTAAACAATGTTATTCCCAACCAATAACTATGGTAAAAACAAGTAGTGGTTTATTTTTTTCAAGCAACTAATCGAGTCTCAAACTTACGGTTTTCTCTTACACAAGCACAAATTCGATGTATTATCTTGTTCCTTATATTGTTTATCACGAGCATCTTTGATTTTCATTCAGTGACTTTGCGTATAAAATAAGCCTGCATCCTCGGCTGGCGAGCGTCTCATCTGTTGGCGCGCGTCTCCCGACTTGTGACGGCAACATTTGCTTTTGCATAATAATTTTAATTATCTTGCATCAAATGTTCGGCAACTGCAAAATATTTGATGAGGATGAAGTGTATTTTGTCATCTTCACAATTGTTGAATGGATTAAAGTGGAAATGTTGAATATGCGGTAATTTATATACTCCGTCACGTGTCGGGAGACGCACGCCAGCCAAAGGCAGGAGGTAAAGAAAATCCTGTACTTGGAACTTGCGCCAATGATGGGAATACTGTTAATATTATAGCGAACTCCATAAAAAAAAGAGGCTGTCTTAAAACAAAATTTTAAGACAGCCTATTTTGGTTTATATACATATTTTATTAATCATCTTTTTTAATCTTTTTTATTTTAATCGTGCCGTTCTTTTTTACTTTATATTTTTTTATATCCCCGATATTATTCTTCCAGGGATCAGTGCCAACATACGTTATTGGATACTGCGCTGTTTTTTCAACAACTATTGTTGGAGGCAGGGTTTGTGTCATTGTCCAGGTATCAGATCCCGGTGCTAAATACCAATAATTTCCTGATGCCTTTTCAAAATACACATTTTGTGAAGGGTAAAATAAATAATCGTGACTGGCAGTTGTCACAGTCGTTGTTTTTGTTATCACATCCTGGGCGGATGCGGTTAATATGCTGACGCATACCAATAAAGAGAGCAAAACCTTTTTCATTATATTTTTTGTTTTTATAAATGATGAAAAAGTCAAAAATTAATCTTACTGAATTTATAAGTGTCTTATAACTTGATTCATTTAGTATTTTAATTTCTTGACTAAATCTGTTCTGCAAAGTTCACCCTATAAAGCCTTGCGGGAGTTATACAATTCTAAACATCGTTTATATAATTCACACATTATCCTAAGATGGCGCGCGTCTCCCGACGCATGCCGGTAACTTTGCTATTCTATTTTATTCCTGTTCAATTTAATTCTTCCCGCGAAACCCGGCAGCAGCATTTCAATTTCCTGAACTCATTTTTGGTTATCCTGTTCACAAACCTCAAACTTTGCCTGGTGCCATACTTAATACTGAAGAATAAATGTGTAAATTTATATTACTAATAAAAGCGCTATTTAATCATATATCGACTTATTTGCCCATACTATTGTAAAAAAATACATTCTTAGTTATATTTGTAACAACTATCTTTTTGAACAACAGGTTCAAAATCTGGCAACACACGAATCGGCTATTAAATCTGAAAATTCAGGCACAACTACTACTTTACCAATATAAGAATAATTTCTGTTTCCTGCCCGAACTCTTCCTGAAGTCGAAAAGACGAACAAACCAATGCTTCATAAATAATCGTGTGAATCTATTTAATCAGTAAAAAAATAATCAGCAATAAAAACGATGAAAACAACTAAACGCAATAGTAAATTTTCCGTAGCAAATCAAAAACTGCGCATTCTGCGCATTTTAAGCTTATTCTTATTTACAAATCTGTTTGTAATTTCCCAGGGAAGTGCAGGTGCAACCGGAACTCCGATTTCAATTTATGCGCCTGCTTTTGATGCGGCAACGATCGCTTCTTTTCAGTTGAATGGTAATGCAGTAAGAACAGGTGATAACAAGCTGCAACTAACAAGTAACGCCGGAGGACAGAATGGAAGCGCATTCTGGAAGAGTCGCATTTACCTGGGAACAGATAAATCTTTCAGTGCGTACTTTACTTTTCTGATAAACGGTTCTGTTAATGGAGGTGCCGATGGCCTGGCATTTGTGATTCAAACAACTACCGTTAATGCCGGATCTCCGGGAGGAGGTATTGGATACCAGGGTATTAGTCCTAGTATCGCAGTGGAGTTCGACACTTATAACAATGGTGAAAATGGTGGAGACAACCATGTAGCCATTGTTGAAGATGGCTTAACATACAATGCACATACAAATTATGCTGTTCCCTCATTTACACTGGATGGTGGTACGGTCGGTCATGTATGGGTAGACTACAACGGGACTACCGATTTGCTTGAGGTGAGATTAAGTACGACTACCACAAGGCCGGCTACTGCTCTTGTATCAGCCACTAAAGATTTGGCATCAAAGTTTGCAAACAACAATGTATATGTTGGTTTTACAGCTGCTACCGGTGGCTCTGCCAGTAATCACTATATCCAGGATTTAATGTTTGAGAACAGCTATAATGCTTCAGGTGTTGATCCTTCGGGAAGTTATGAGCAAACTCCTACCTATGCTGTTAATTACTACGTAACTTCTGGTGGAACTGCTTTGGCAGGAGCAAGCGTAGCGGTAAACGGGGTAACGCTTACAACCGATGGAAGCGGAAATGCAAGCCTTAGCTTAGCCGATGGAATTTATCCATATACGGTTTCGAAAACCTTGTACACATCAGTAACCGGCACCACAACAGTAAACGCTGCACCTGTAAGTCAAAATGTTACACTGATTATTCCACCTTCTATCATTGTTTCTCCTGCATCTCTAAATCTGGGTTATGTTAAATCTGGCAGAATTTCAGATGAACTGTCATATACCTTGTCTGGAATTGTATTATCACCATCAAGTGGAAATATAACTATAACTCCACCTGCGAATTTCGAAGTTTCATTTACTTCCGGTAGTGGTTTCAGCGCTTCAGCTATTACAGCAGCTTATACTTCAGGAACGTTAGCTGAAAGGACCGTTTATGTTCGTTTTAAACCAACAAGTACAACTGATTACTCCGGGAATATCACAAATTCCGGAGGAACAGCCACAACACAAAATGTAAGCCTTACCGGAACTTCTGTTTTAAGTTATTGTACGCCTACTATTTCAACGTATGGTAACAGTACTATGTATATTACAAACGTAAGTACTTCGGGCGGATTAACCCATTTCACCAACAGTACATCAAATTCAGCTACATGTTATGCTGATTATAGTGCTACAAAATCTGTTACTCAAGCTCAAGGAAAATCGGTAAGCTTGAGCTTTACCTCATATCAATATGGGTTTAATTATGGTGTATGGATTGATTACAATGATAATGGAACCTTTACTTCAGGCGAAAAGGTAGTTTCGATAGCTAATTCAGATCTTACTGTAAGTACCAGTTTCGCAATCCCTTCAAATACCCCGTTGGGTTCGCACCGGATGCGCATCCGGGGAGAATACTCTTATTATTCTATCCCTGGTGATCCTTGCTCAACCTTGTTGTATGGAGACACAGAAGATTATACATTAAATGTAGAAGCACCCGGACCAGCTATTTCAATTTCTCCTGTTTCATTAGATCTTGGTTATACAGTTCCTGGTGGTACATCAGGCGAAATGTCATATACCTTGTCGGGAAGTTTATTGTCGCCATCAAGTGGGAATATAACAATCAGTCCACCGGCAAATTTCGAAGTTTCATTTACTTCCGGTAGTGGATTCAATTCATCTGCCATAACTGCAGCTTATACTTCTGGTACATTAACTGAAACAACAGTTTATGTTCGTTTTAAGCCCACAAGTACAACTACCTACTCCGGGAGTATCAACCATTCAGGAGGATCAGCAGCAACACAAAATTTAGATCTTACCGGAACTTCTGATTTAAGTTATTGTTCTGCAACAACTAATGAAACGTGCTGCATGGGAATTAATAATGTAACATTTAACACTATAAATAACAGTACTGATAATATAAATTATATCTATACTGATTTTACAGCTATAAGTACAAATGTAACAAAAGGCCAGACTTACACTTTGTCTTTAACGGGATATGATAATCCCCAATATTTTATGGCCTGGTTTGATTGGAATCATGATGGAGATTTTGAAGATGCCGATGAATCGTATGAAATTGGGAGTGATATGGAAGCAAGTTCATTTATTACAATACCATCAGATGCCACAACCGGAAATATTCGCATGCGTGTAAGGTCTGAATACCTCTATTATAGTCCGCCCACTGCCTGTGGTAATGTCGAATATGGAGAGTGTGAAGATTATACGATCATTGTAGAAGATACTGCTCCCATTGTATGGGATGGTTCCGAAAGCATGGATTGGAACACCCCGGGCAACTGGAGTACCAATGCTGTTCCAACTGTATCGGATAATGCAACTATTCCGGATGTCACCAATGATCCAATTGTGAATGAGGCTCCCGGCTCACCGGCTACTTGTAATAATCTCACCATCGAGGCTGGCGCTGTTTTAACAATTGGCACGGGTAAAGCGCTTACTGTTACCGGAGTCCTTGCCAATAATAACGGCATTAACGGTTTGGTTATAGAATCGGATGGCTCACTTATTCAGAATTCAGGGAGTGTTGCTGCCACCGTTAAGCGCGTTATATCTGATGCTTCGGATGACAAATGGCACTTGTTTATCTCACCTATTACTTCCTCCATACTTGCTTCCGCATCTTCCTGCTTTAACGGGGCTTACCTCGACAGGTACGATGAACCTTCCAACGCATGGGTACGCTTGCTTACGAATGAAAATGTGACTCCATATACAGGCTATTCAATTAACTACCTGCACGGAAGCAGGACACTTATTTTTCCGGGTATGTTAACAGGCAGCCCTGCAACTTTTAATAATCTGAGTAAATTATCCAACGATTATAGTACCGAAGACTATGGCCCTGGCTGGAACCTGGTTGGTAATCCATACACATGTAGTGTAGATCTTACATTATGCGATTACCCTGCGGATATTAATCCTTATGCTTATACATGGAATGTAACTGCCGGAAATTACATGGTAAATTCAATTGGTGATCCTTATTATCCAGGAACAATCGCCCCGTTACAGGGATTTTTTGTGCTGGCGTTAAATGAAGGGAATACAAATTCATTTATCATTTCCAATACTGCCAAAACGCATGGCGGCACATTTTTTAAGAGTAGCAAAACTGTTCCGGAAATGTTGAAAATAAATATTCAGGGGAATAATTATTCCGATATAACTTATGTGCGTTTCGACAAAGCTTCCACCGCCGGTTTCGACCAGAAGTTTGATGCATACAAATTATCCGGTTCTTATGACGCTCCTCAACTGTATTCCATCCTTCCGGGGGAAAAGGCATCTGCAAACACACTACCATCTTTTACCACCAACCCCGATATCGCACTCGGGCTTAAAGTTGGCGCTGCAACCACCTACACCATTAATGTGGAAGGCATTAACAGTTTTGATCCATCAGTACCAATCAGCCTTGATGACCTTAAATTGGGAACTTCTGTGGATCTTCGCCTGAATCCAAAATATTCGTTCACTGCCTCACCCGGCGATGATGAAAGCCGATTCAGATTAAGCTTTGCAACAGTAACCGGTTTTAATAACCCAGATACAAAGGGTAATAATGTGTATGCAGTTAAGGGCATTATCCATATTGCCAGTGAAGGCACGAATAGTGGCAAAATTTATGTGTATTCAACTACCGGACAGCTTCTTGCAACTTCAACCCTCAGTTCAGGCGAAACAACCTTACGTATGGCTTCCACAGGTGTATACTTTGTTAAAATTGTAACCGGTAAAACCAGTCTTACCCGTAAATTAGTTGTTATTCAATAAATGTACAAAACCGGAATCCTAAACTATTTAAAACTCTCGAAATCATGAAAAAAGCACTTCAATATATTTTCCTTACCACATTCCTTATATTTTTTACCTTTCTCAGTCTTTCGGCTCAACCTCATGCCGGTCAGCAAAGTGCCGGTAATGTAACCGGTGACCGCATTGGTGCGGGAGCCGGGGCGCCGGTAGGTGGCGGCACTTTGCTGTTAATAGGGCTTGCCGGGTTGTATGGCGGTAAAAAGGTTTATACTATGCGCAAAAGTCTGGAAGGCTGACATAAATTTTATTTCTCAGTTAACTTCAATTCAATTACAGCTATCCGCATTTGCCGGGTAGCTGTTTTTTAAAAGGTAAATCCAATCCATTGAACTAAAGCAAAGTTGTACCAGAGCTGAATAGCCTTTGGAAATAAGCGAACCTGATACGGCTCTGGTATAGTCCTGATATAGACATGGTGCTCTGAAAAACTCATCTTATTCAAACAAAAATTGAGCTGAAATGGTTTTATTAAATTATTCAGATAACCTTCCCTCGGCTGGCGCGCCGTGACGGTAACATTTACTTCCGCTGGCACATCTCCTTTCGCGTACTACTAACAGTTGCTTTTGCATAATAATTTTAATTATCTTGCATCAAATGTCCGACAAATACAAAATATTTGATGGTGATGAAGTGTATTTTGTCACCTTCACAATTGTTGAATGGATTAGATTGAAGTTGCTGAGTATGTTATAAAATTTGCACACCGTCTCGCGTCGGGAGAAGCGCGCCAGCAAGGTGTGGTCAAATAGTTATGTTGCTTTGAGCTGATAAATAAGATGAACATTCAAACATTTTGTAAATTAAGGTGTTAGATTAATTTGTAAATTTAAATTCTGCTTATTTAATTTATTTCTATTAGGTTAAACCAAATTATTTATAAATCTAACTTTTCAAAGAAGGGTGTATTACTATGAAAACTGTAAAATCAATTCTGCTAGTTACTCTTTTTCTATTTTATTGCAGCGAAAAAGGGATGAGCCAATGGATTCAAATCGGACTTACAACGGATCGTGTAATGTCGTTGGCAGTTAAAACTGACGGTACTGTTTTTGCCGGAACTTATTCCAATGGTTTGAACAGGTCATCCGGTAATTACAGCACCTGGACACCGGTTCTTGGGGCTCCATCAGTGTACGAGGTTTACTCCGTTACCTTTGATTCCTCTGGAGGAGTTCTGGCAGGCACTCATGTTGCAGGTCTGTATAGGTCGGTAAATAATGGAACCAATTGGACCCCGCTAAGTAGTTCCGGGTCAAACAGTCTTCCTGTAGATGACATTTATTCAATTGCAGTGAGCCCGACCGGGACTATTTTTGTGGCGGACGGAACAGGTTTATATGGAGAGGTTTTTCGCTCAACTGATGTTGGAAGTACCTGGCAACCGGTACTTAACCCTACCTATGGAATTTATACACTGGCTGCAAGTACTTCCGGCAAGTTATATGCCGGTGGAACATCCTGGTTTTATAATTCAACAAATAACGGCGATACCTGGAATTGGAAAGGCTCATCTAGCGGTTTAACAAAGGCTCCGATTGTATTGGCAGCCAGAAATCCAAATTATGTATTTGCAGGCACTTCAGGCAGTGGTGTCTTTCTTTCAAAAAACAATGGGGAAAACTGGAGTGAGGTGAACACCAACTTGACCAATAAATACATTACAGCGCTTGTAATGGATGACACAACTATTTATGCCGGTACTGACGGAGGCGGAATCTTTAAGTCTATTGATAACGGTTCAAACTGGACAGAATTAAACAACGGGCTAACGGATAAAAAAGTGAATTCACTTGCAGCCGGGAATTCCTGCCTTTATGCAGGCACGAATGGAAGCGGAGTCTGGAAAATCCCGTTAAAACCTGACGTAACATCTGTACCATCATTCGAAAAAGGGACACAATTGTTATTAAAACAGAATTTCCCGAATCCTTTTGTTCAAAACACAACTATTCCATTTACTATTGTAAAAAAGTCGTTTGTAACACTTAAAGTATATGATCATTCAGGGAAGCAAGTTGCTACCTTAGTTTCGGAAGAGTTACCGGCTGGAAATTACTCCAGTCAATGGAATGCTTCAGCAATGCCAAACGGAATTTATTACTCTCGTTTACAGTCTGGCGCAGCTACTTATTCGAAAAAACTTATCCTTTCCAGGTAAGAATAAATCCTGGCTATTATCCCTTTTAATGCGTAGCTCCCGATGCTTGTTTGTATAGTATCAAAGCCTGAATTTCACTTGGATTTTGTCGAAATAACCAGTTGAAAAATTTCATTTATTTTAGTTTTTTAAATTCAGGCTTTTAGTACTTTTAACCGTTTTAAATATTTATAAAATGACAGGATTTACTATCACTCTATTTTTAACCGCACTTGCTGCAATCCTTTTGCTGATCACGGTTTTAAGCTCCATTCTAATTGTTGGAGGAAAAGAAATTAAAGTTCTTGAACGTCGCTGGTTTGGCAAGCAAATGCCCAAGGACAGGGTTTTTGCCATGAGCAGCGAAATTGGCGTACAGGCCAGGACCAAAGGCCCGGGTTTGTATTTTATGATCCCTTTTATCTACAAGAGAAGAAGAGAAGAATTTATCATTATTGGAAATGATGAAGTGGGAATGATTATTTCCATGGATGGCAATCCCATGCCATCGGGAAAACTCTTTGCCAGTCCTGCCGAATGCAACCTTTTCCAGGATGGAGAGGCATTTCTGACAAACAAAGGTGAAAAAGGCCCGCAGATCCCGATCCTTCCTCCTGGAATCTATAGGATCAACCCTTTGCTTTTCAGCATCAGCAAGGAACCAGTAATTATTATTGGTGAAAACGAAATAGGCATTGTCGAATCCATTGCCGGTGAACCCATTCATTCAGGCCGTATTTTTGGTAAGGTGGTGGATTGCGATCTCTACCAGGATGGTGCTGCATTTTTAAGGAATGGCGGAGAAAAAGGCCCTCAGATTAAAACCTTGCCCCCGGGAAATTTCCGTATCAATACCCGTTTGTTCAAAGTAACAGCTGTCCCTATTACCGTTGTTGAAAAAGGACAGGTCGGAGTCGTAACTTCACAGGATGGTAAGCCTATCAGCGGTGGACGTTTACTTGCAAAAGCGATCAGCGATCACAGCGATTTTGAAGACGGGGAAGCTTTCCTGAACAAAGGAGGGGAAAAAGGTCCGCAGACATCTATATTGTTACCTGGTAAATACCGTATCAACATGGCTTTGTTCCGCGTCGAAATCAAGGATACCATAATGATTCCCGATAAAAAGATCGGCATTGTAGTAGCCAGGGACGGACGGCCGCTGCCCGAAACCGAATATGTTGCCAAACCTATCGAAGGGCATAATAACTTCCAGGATGTAACCAAATTCCTCGAGAATGGAGGACAACGTGGGCCGCAGTTCGATGTTCTTAAACCGGGTACATATTATATCAATCCCCTGATGTTCAGTGTTGAGCTGGACGATGTTGCCGTAGTTGAACGCGGGCAGGTTGCCGTGGTCGTTTCCAACGTGGGTGCCGAGCCCAAGCAGGTTAAGGAAATTACCGAAGCCGTTGCCAATGCGGAAAAAGAGCTGAGTGATATCACAACAGGTGATACAAAACCAGTAGACACAAGGGTTGACGTTGGAATTGAGCGGTATGTTGTGCCGAAGGGATTCAGGGGAATTCAGCAGGAAGTAGCCGGACCGGGTATTTATTACCTTAACCGCAGGGCTTACATTGCATATATTGTAGATACCACTAACATTACCATCGATTGGGACGACTCCACCGAAACCCGCTTCGATCCTCTGACGGTTGTATCGCATGATGGGTTTGCCATTAATGTTTCGGTAAAGGTTGTTATACGCGTTCGCCCCGACCAGGCGCCATATATGGTTGCAAAAATCGGTTCCATTCAGAACCTTGTCGACCATGTGATTCACCCTATGATAGATTCCAGTTTCCGGAACCAGGCTTCTGCCACTTCGGCTATGAACTTTATGCAGAACCGTCACGAAGAACAGCAGAAAGCTGAGGACCGGACCCGGAAAGAACTTGAAAAATACCATGTGGAACTCGTCAGTGTTTTGATTTGCCAGATTCAGCTTCCCGAAGACCTGATGAAAACGCAGACCGAACGTATTATCGCACAGCAGCAGCAGGCCATGTATGCCGAACAGCAAAAGGCTCAGCAATCGCGTATTTCGATGGAGAAAACAACCGCTGAGGCGAATATGCAGCCGCTGCTGGTGACTTCCGAAATTGACGTGAAAGTGGCCGATAACATGAAAAAGAAAGCCATCCTGCTTGCAGAAGGCGAAGGGGAATCAATCAGGCTGAAAAAAGAGGGAGAAGCTAAAGGGATTGAGGCCATGGGAAAAGCGGAAGGCATTGCGATTGAAGCAAAAGGTAGCGCCACCGCCGAAGCCTACGAAAAGCAAAAGCAGGCCATCGGGCAGGAAGGCGTTATTGCCGTTCAGGTTGCCGAAAAAATAGCAGGAGGAAATGTAAAAATTGTGCCTGATACGCTGGTTACCAGCAACGATGGAACTTCAAGCCTTGGACCACTGATTGCAGGATTCCTTTCGAAAAAGATCACTAAAACGGAAAAAGGATCTGATTCAGAAGAATCTAAATAATGAGAATTTTCATTTAAGAGTCAGACTCGTCCTGAAGCTGGAATAGCATGCTGCGAAAATCAGTGTACTGCCGTATTTTGGGGTTCAGAGCTTTCAGAAGAAGTTCCCTCTTTTGAACTTTCTGAAGTATTTGGTAATGGAGTTGCAGAAGTATTTGCAGGTTTGCTTTCTTCCTCATCGTCTTTCATAGCCTGTTTAAAATTTTTGATTCCTGATCCAAGTCCATGCATGACTTCAGGTATCTTTTTGCCTCCAAACATCAGCAAACATACCCCTAATATCAGTAGCCATTCAGTTGGCGAAAAGAAAAGGCCTTCGAGTAATATTCCCATTTTTAAAGTATTTAACCATTGAAAGTACTGCTACAAAAATAATCAAACTGATAATTTTCTATATGTTAAATATTTATAATAAGAATGTCCTGACTTTTGATTTTAATTCAGCTAGATTCCTATTCCCAGGAAAACCATGCCTGCAAGCCCTAAGAGTATACTTCCGAACCAAAGCCATTTTGTTTTTGTAAGTGCTGAAATGGCACAAATGGCAATGGAAATCTGGAAGATTGTAACCCCGTTTGCGAGTATTTTATGCACTGAGAGGTGCTGTTCCGAAAGTTCTGAAAACTCTTTGGCTTTTTTACTGATTTCCGTTTGCTCAACTTTATAGGCTTCTGCCTTTTCTTTGTCCTTTCCCGATTGCTCCTTCCCCAGCGAACCAAGCATTTCCATCTTGCTTTCCAGCACAGCCAGCTTTATCCCTTTAGCCTGGTAATAAGCCCATTGATCCGACGACTTTATCTGCTCAATCATGGCTTCATTGGCATGATGTCCGGCAAACAATGCCGTAATTGCAGCAAATACAGCGAGTAATGCTGCAGTAAGAGCAACTTTTAATATCCAATGTTCTTCACTGCGGTGGGCACTTTCATGAAGCGCTTCGTGAAGGTGTTCTGTAGGGATTTCCAGTTCTTCCATTCTTATTGTTATTTAAAAAAGCGTATATACTTCTGAAAACATTCCGCAAAAGAAATAGTTCAGCATATTACCTGTTGGTGAATAGAAATCCGGATCTATACTGTGTGATTTGGAACTGCAAAAAAATATTTCTTATCAGACCCGGACTGGATTTTGATATTTTCCAAATCCGATCGGTTGAAACAGATTCACAACAAAAATTCATAAAGCCGATAAGCAAATTCTATTTCGTGTCAGCCAATTAATCCTTTGGCTTTAACCAAATCAATTTCGTTTTCCGATTTTGCAACTACAATGGTAGCAATTGAATTGCCGATGATATTTGTAATTGCCCTGGCTTCACTCATAAACTTGTCGATACCTAAAATAAGCGCAATTGCTGCAACCGGGATATGCCCCACAATAGGCAATACAGCCGCCAAAGTAATAAAACCGCTACCGGTAACTCCTGCGGCACCTTTCGAGGCAAGCATCAGGATTAATAATAACGACAACTGGTGAGCAAGCGTGAGCGGAGTATTGGTAGCCTGCGCCAGGAAAACGGCAGCCATGGTTAGGTAAATGGAAGTGCCATCGAGGTTAAAGGAATATCCTGTAGGAACCACCAGGCCTACCACTGGTTCGGAGCAACCCATATTCCGGAGTTTTTCCATTAAGCTAGGCAAAGCTGCTTCGGATGAAGAGGTACCTAGTACAATCAATATTTCTTCCTTGATATACGCCAGTAACCTGAAAAGATTAAATCCTGTATATTTTAAAATCCCGCCCAGGATGAAAATTATAAACAGTATACAGGTCAGGTAAAATGCTCCCATTAATTCCCCCAGCGATACCAGCGAACCCAATCCATATTTGCCTACGGTAAAACTCATGGCTCCCATCGCTCCCAGGGGAGCTACTCTCATAATAATCCTGATGATGGCAAACATGGCCTCTTCTATTGATTTTATGGCTGTCAGTAATGACCTGCCTTTGGGACCAATTTTCGATAAAGCTAAACCCAGCAGTACAGAAAAGAACAGAACCTGGAGAATATTCCCGTTCGACAATGCATTTATAATGTTTTCGGGTATGATATTCAGGATGAAATCCTGTACGCCCAGGCTTTTGCCTTGAGTCATGTAGCTTTCGACCGATTTCACATCCAATGACGCAGGATCAATATTCATCCCAACGCCGGGCTTGAAAAGGTTAATAACTCCCAGTCCGATAAGCAACGCGAAAGTGGTAACTACTTCGAAGTAAATAAGTGCTTTTACTCCTACCCGGCCGACTTTCTTGGTGTTTTCCATTCCTGCAATGCCATTTACAATGGTGCAGAAAATAACCGGGCCAATCATCATTTTGATCAGTTTAATAAAACCATCACCCAGTGGTTTAAGCTGTATAGCAAACGCCGGATAAAGAGCGCCAAGAAGGATCCCGATTAAAATGGCAATAATTACCTGAACGTACAGACTTTTTAGATACTTCATGCTTATTTTTTTACGTTTAAACACTCAATCAATAACCTCTTCGTTGTTTGAACAAAACTGATCAGATTCTATATGCAAAGTAAAGATATTCTGCGACAAAAAGCTTTTATGGCTTGTGAAAGTATAATATTTCCTTTAAAACAGGTCCCCTGCCCGAATCTTATATTTTTATACAACATTTAGTAAAAATTATCAACTTGCCATCAAAAGGCCAGGATTTTAACGAACTCATTGGTTAAGTACATCATTTACACCTATGCAGATGGACGCTTCATCGACAGTTGATGGAAGGTGCTGAAACAATTTGGAGTTACACTGGTTGTATTCAGGAAAGGGCAATCTTAATCAGTTCGGATAGTATCACAGTAAAAACCTTTCTTTGCATTTTCTCCCATGATTCTGGTAAGCAAGAGGAAATAAAAGAATTCCTGGTATATGTCAGACGGTCAAAATTCAATACTATCTCTATGGAAAAGATAAAAGTTATAATTACAGGTGCCACCGGGATGGTTGGCGAAGGTGTACTTTACGAATGTTTGCAGCACGCTGATGTTGAAAAAGTTTTGGTAATAACCCGCAATCCGACAGGCTATTCTAATTCGAAATTAACAGAAATAATACACAGCAATTTCCTGGACATTTCCTCGCTCGCTGAAAGTATTAAAGGCTATAATGCCTGTTATTTCTGCCTTGGAGTTACTTCGCTGGGGAAAAATGAAGCCGAATACACAGAGTTAACTTATACGTTGACCACGAACTTTGCCGCAACTCTTTCTATGTGTAATCCTGATATGACGTTTTGCTACGTTTCGGGCGCCGGCACCGACAGCAGCGAGAAAGGACGAAACATGTGGGCACGTGTTAAAGGCAAAACCGAAAACTATCTGATGAAACTACCATTTAAAAAAGTGTATAATTTCCGGCCGGCCGGTATTATTCCGTTTCTGCCTTTAAAACCTTCGCAAACGTATTACAAATCCTACAAGTTTTTAAAGTGGTTATTGTTATTTATGAAAACAGTTGCTCCAAATTATGTGATAAACCTGAAAGACATAGCTGCCGCAATGATAAATTCCTCGTTAATCGGGTATGATAAGAACATACTCGAAGTTAAGGATATCAGGGTTTTAGCAAAAGCCAATCAATTATATCGACGAAAATGATTTTAATCACAGTATCTGTAATATTAATAGTTTCATCGGCAACAGTTTTTACTTTGAGCCAGGCTAAATTCGGTAAATTACCTTCCGGCGAACGCCTGGAGCAAATCTGGGATTCCCCGAATTACAGAAATGGCTCCTTCCAGAATCAAAGTATTACGCGTGTAATGGCAGAAGGTGTCAGTTATTATGAGGTTGGCAAAGAGTTCTTTTTTGGCAAAAAGGTCAGAGTTTCACCTGTTGACAATATCCCTTCTGTGAAAACCGATCTCCTTCATCTTAGAAATGATAAAGATGTACTGGTGTGGTTCGGTCATTCGTCCTACTTTATTCAGATTGATGGCAGGAAAATCCTGGTTGACCCGGTGTTTAGCGGCAACGCTTCGCCCTTTTTGTTTTCTATAAAAGCATTTAAAGGAACTGACCGTTATACCCCCGACGATATTCCTGAAATTGACTACCTTTTTATTTCTCACGATCATTGGGATCATCTTGATTATGAAACTATACTTAAACTCAAACCAAAAATTAAAAAGGTAATTTGCGCTCTTGGAGTAGGCTCGCATTTTGAATACTGGGGATTCGATAAGAATTCAATTATCGAAATGGACTGGAACGACCAAATTACATTGGATAGCGATTTTGTGGTAAATGCAACTCCTGCAAGGCATTTTTCAGGTCGGGGATTTAAACGGAATCAAACCCTTTGGACTTCGTTTGTTTTGCAAACATCCACTATGAACATATTTATCGGCGGCGACGGAGGCTACGATACACATTTTGCTGAAATCGGGAAAAAGTTTGGTCCTTTTGACTTAGCAATTTTAGAAAACGGGCAGTACAACAAGAACTGGAGGTATATACACCTGTTGCCCGATGATCTGAAAAAGGCTTTTAAAGATCTTAACGCCAGGCGACTCTTTACAATTCATTCCTCGAAATTTGCCTTAGCGAATCATGCCTGGGACGAGCCCTTGATAAAAATAACCGAGAGTAGCAAAGAATTAAATATTCCATTGCTAACTCCAATGATTGGCGAGCAAGTGAATTTGAAAGACGATGCTCAAAAGTTTTCCGAATGGTGGAAAGGAGTTGAGTGATTATTTAGGAAGGCCAAAACTCAGTGTTAAAGTTAATAGGAATTTCATGCCTTTGAATTTCGCCCCTTTCTAATGTCAGACAGTAAACCGGTGATCGTTTGCTATAGGAAATCCTTCTTTTAACAATTATTGGAATAAAAACAACATTCATGATGCTATTCGTTATAAACTATTTATTGAAAACATTGTTCTTATTTCAATATTTAATAGAGTTCAATACCCAAAAACCTAAAGACAAACATAATTATGAAAAATCTGAGAACAATTTTCTGTGTTTTAATTATTGCTGGAATTTATACCGGAGCAGCGGCACAAACTATGAACAGCAATATGCAAATGCCTGCAACTAAAACCACGGCAAGCAAGGCGGTATGCGTTATTTATCCGACAACGGGTAATACTGTTACAGGAACTATCACTTTCACCCAGGTTAGCGAAGGCGTAAAGGTTGTAGCCGATTTGCAGGGATTAAGCCAGGGCAAACACGGCATACATATTCACGAATGTGGCGACTGCTCTGCAGCAGACGGATCTTCGGCCGGTGGTCATTTTAATCCTATGGCTAAAAGCCACGGTGCTCCTATGGATGCTATGCGCCACGAAGGCGATATGGGTAATATTGAAGCCGATGCAGCTGGCAAGGCGCATTTGGAGTATATAGATAAGAATATTTCATTCGAAGGAATGTCGTCAATCATAGGAAGATCAGTTATTGTACATAAAAATGAAGACGACTTGAAAACCCAGCCTACCGGCAACGCAGGCGCAAGGGTAGGATGCGGCGTAATCGGAATCGGGAAATAATTTTTATTGCCGGAGAACTTAAAAAAATAATATAGACGATTTAGTTATGGATCGAAGGTTAGGTTCACCTAATTCAGCAAAACTAAAAAAGCCTCACAATCTTAGGATTATGAGGCTTTTTATGTACCCCGGGCCGGAATCGAACCGGCACGAACAGAGTTCATCGGTTTTTGAGACCGACGCGTCTACCAATTCCGCCACCGGGGCAAATTGGAGTGCAAAGGTAAC